>NZ_BAAATJ010000018.1:0-133977 GCF_039533345.1 Streptomyces glaucosporus
TCGTGTACGCCGCCAGATCGTCCGGGCGGACCCGGGACAGAGCACCGCCGTACCGGCCGACCGGGGTACGCACCGCATCAACCACATACACATCACGCAGGCTCATGAGGGAATCCCTTCGGGAACGCGGATCTCGGCGGCGGTCTTCTCCCGGATCTCCTCGGCGGTCACGCCGGGCGCGCACTCCACCAGTTCCAGACCGTCGGCGGTGACGTCCAGGACGCCGAGGTCGGTGACGATCCGGTCCACGCAGCCCTGGCCGGTCAGCGGCAGGGTGCACTCCTGGACGATCTTGGGGCTGCCGTCCTTGGCGGTGTGCGTCATCACCACGATCACGCGGCGGGCGCCGTGCACCAGGTCCATCGCCCCGCCGATCCCGGTGATCATCTTGCCGGGGACGGCCCAGTTGGCCAGGTCGCCTCGGGCGGAGACCTGCATCGCCCCCAGCACCGCCACGTCGATGTGGCCGCCGCGGATCATCGCGAACGACAGGGCGGAGTCGAAGTACGAGGCGCCGGGCAGGACGGTCACCGTCTCCTTGCCCGCGTTGATCAGATCGGGGTCGACCTCGTCGTCCGCCGGGTAGGGCCCCACGCCGAGGAGGCCGTTCTCCGACTCCAGGACCACCTCGACGCCCTCGGGCAGGTGGTTGGGGATCAGGGTGGGCAGGCCGATGCCGAGGTTGACGTACTGGCCGTCCTCCAGCTCGCGGGCGGCGCGGGCGGCCATCTCCTCTCTGGTCCAGGACATCAGGCTCGCACCGTCCTCTTCTCGATCCTCTTGTCGGCGGCCTGCTCGGGGGTGAGGGCCACCACGCGCTGGACGAAGACGCCCGGCAGGTGCACCTGGTCCGGGTCCAGCTCCCCGGGCTCGACCAGTTCCTCCACCTCGGCCACGGTGATCCGGCCCGCCATGGCCGCCAGGGGGTTGAAGTTCCGGGCCGACTTGGCGAAGACGAGGTTGCCGTGCCGGTCGCCCCTCGCCGCGCGGACGAGGGCGAAGTCGCAGGTGATGCCGTGTTCCAGCACGTAGTGGCGGCCGTCGAACTCGCGGACCTCCTTCGGCGGCGAGGCCACCGCCACACCGCCCCGGCCGTCGTACCGCCAGGGGAGCCCGCCGGCGGCGACCTGGGTGCCCACCCCGGCCGGGGTGTAGAAGGCCGGTATGCCGGCCCCGCCGGCCCGGAGCCGCTCCGCCAGGGTGCCCTGCGGGATCATCTCCACCTCGATCTCCCCGGCCAGGTACTGGCGGGCGAACTCCTTGTTGGCGCCGATGTAGGAGCCCGTCACCCTGCGGATGCGGTGCGCGGCCAGCAGCACCGCGAGCCCCGACTCCATCGCCCCGCAGTTGTTGGAGACCACGGAGAGGTCGCCGACGCCGGAGTCGTACACCGCCTGGATCAGCGTGTTGGGAACACCGCAGAGCCCGAAGCCGCCGACCGCGAGCGACGCTCCGTCGCGGACGTCGGCCACGGCCTCCGCGGCCGACGCGACCACCTTGTCCATCCTCGCCGTTTCCTCTCCGGGCGGCGGCCCGGCCGCCATTGTGTTCGCCCAGTGAACTTTAGTTCATAAATACTCCACGGCTGAGTCTGCCCCCGGCCACCACGGCTGTCAACGCCCCGAACAGGTACGGTTTCGACGCACGCCCACCCCGCTGGAGTCCCGCATGACCTCTCCCACGGCCGTTTCCCGGGCCGGATCCGCGCCCCGGGAGGCCCTCGGTCCCCTGATCCGCGGTCTGACGGTGCTGCGCGCGCTGGCCGCGGCCGGCGGCCGGCGGCCCGTCAGCGACCTGGCCCGGGCCACCCGGCTCGCCCGCGCCACCGTGGACCGGGTGCTCAGCACCCTGGAGCACATCGGCCACCTGCGGCTGGAGGGCCGGGACGCGGTCCTCGCCCCCCGCCTGATGGAGCTGGGCAACGCGTACCTGGCGTCCTCCCGGCTGCCGGACGAACTCGGCCCGCTCGCCGACGCGCTGGCCGACGAACTCGACGAGTCCGTGTCCATCGCCGTCCCCGACCTGGACGGCGTGCGCTTCGTGCACCAGGCCCCCCGGCGCCGGGCGATGTCGCTCACCTTCCGCATCGGGGACCTGCTGCCCGCCGAACGCGTCGCGGGCGGCGCCCTGTTCGCCGCCGACTGGACGGAGGAGGACTGGGAGAGGTGGCGGCTGCGGCGCGAGGCCGACCCGCTCGACGCCGGCTTCCCCGTGCTGCCGCAGGGGTACGGGGCCGCCCACGCCTCGTTCGCGGAGCGCACGGCCGCCGCCCGCGAGCAGGGCTGGACGCTGGACGACCAGATGATCGAGCCCGGCCTCGTCGCCGTCGCCGTCCCCGTCCGGGACCCGTCGGGGCGGCAGGTGTGCGGGGTGAGCGTGGTCAGCCACACCAGCCGGCACAGCGCCGCCTCACTGGCCGACGCAGTCCTCCCCCCGCTGCGGAGGACGGTGGCCGCCATGGAGGAGGCCCTGAAGGCGCCGCCGCCCGCGGCGCCCCCCGTCGGCGAGACCCCCGCCTCCCGGCTGCGGGAGTCCAAGCGGGAGATCGGACCCGAGTTCGTCCAGTCCCTCGCCCGCGGCCTGACGGTGCTGACCGCCCTGGGCCGCGGCCGCGACGGGCTGACCCTCACCGCCGTCGCCGAGGCCACCGGCCTGCCCCGCGCCACCGTGCGGCGCTCGCTGATCACCCTGGAGCACCTGGGCTACGCGGCGGGCTCCGGACGCCTCTTCCGCCTCACGCCCCGGGTCCTGGAGCTGGGCTTCACCCCGCTGTCCTGCCTGACGCTCCCCCAGATCGCCCACCCGCACCTGGAGGCGCTGGTGGAGCGCGTGCACGAATCGGCGTCGATGTGCGTGCTCAGCGGCGACGAGATCCAGTACGTGGCGCGCGTCCCGACCGTGCGCATCATGAGCGTCAACATCACCGTCGGCACCCGCTTCCCGGCCCACGCCACCTCCATGGGCCGCGTCCTGCTGGCCGGGCTGCCCGAGCCGGAGCGCTCCGAGCGGCTCGCCCGCATGGAGCTCGCGCCCCTGACCCGGCGCACCGTCACCTCCCGGGAGCGGCTCGCCGGGATCCTGGCGGAGGTGGACCGGCAGGGGTACGCCCAGGTGGACGACGAGCTGGAGGAGGGGCTGCGGTCGATCGCCGCCCCCGTGCGCGACGGCTCCGGACGGGTGGTCGCCGCCGTCAACGTGTCCACCCACAGCGGACGCGCCCCGGCCGACCGGTCCCGGGCGGAGCTGCTGCCTCCGCTGCTCGACGCGGCCGCGGCGCTGGAGGCCGACCTGCGGATCGCCGGCCGCTACGCGCGGATCGCCATGGCGTAGGGCGGCGCGCCCGGGCGGCCGGCTCCGGTCCCGGCCGGCGACACGCCGTGGATCCCGCGCGCGCTCCCCGGAGCTCCCGCGGCGCAAGATCGCAGGGGGCCGGCGGCAGCCGGCCCTCCCCGTCTCCAGCGCGCTCTCCGAGGAGTGATCGTGAACGGCGAGAAATCGCTCCACCGCCGCCTCCTGCTCGCCGGCGCGGCCGGCCTGGCCGCCGCCGCCCTGCCGGGCGCCGCCCGGGCCGGGGCCCCGGACACCGACGAACCCGAAGCCGGCGAGCCGGACATCGACGGCACCCGGGAGTGGAACGCCCGGCCGCCCCGGGAGAGCGTCGACGTCCTCCCGTACCGGCCGAGCGGGATCGTCGTCCACCACACGGCGAGCCCGAACACCTCCGACTTCTCCCGGGCCCGGGCGCACGCCCACGCCCGGTGGGTCCAGGACGTCCACCTGGACGACAACGAGTGGATCGACACCGGCTACCACTTCCTGGTCAGCCGGGGCGGCTGGATCACCGAGGGACGGCACGGCAGCCTGCGGGCCCTCCGCGGCGGAGACGACTTCGTGCTCGGCGCCCACACCGTCGGCCAGAACGTCCGGACCCTCGGCATCGCGGCCGAGGGCTCCTACCACACGGGAGCGACGCCCCCGCAGGCCCAGTGGAAGGCCCTGGTGGCCCTGTGCGCGTACGCGTGCGCGCGGTACGGCGTCCGGGCCGAACAGATCCGCGGCCACGCCGATTTCGGCGGCACCCTGTGCCCGGGCGCCCTCCAGGACATGCTGCCGCGGCTGCGCGACGAGGCGGCCGCCCCGCCGGGGTAGCGTCCGGTCCCGCCGGGGCCGGACGCGAGAGGGCCCGGACCGCCCTGCCGGCCGGTCCGGGCCCCTGTTCCGCCGTCTTCCTCCGCCGGACCGCCGGTCCGGCGCCGGAGGGTCACTTCACCGTGCAGGCGGTCCCGTTGAGCGTGAACCGGGTCGGCTCGCTGAACGTGCTCCCGGAGTAGGTGCCCTGGAAGCCGAAGGACTGGCTCGCGCCGGGCGCGATCGTGCGGTTGTGCTCCGTGGGACGGGCCGTCACCGTGCCGCCGCTGGAGGAGACCGACGCGTTCCAGGCGCTGGTGACCGACTGCCCGCCGGGCAGCGGGAAGCTCAGCTCCCAGCCGTCGATCGCGGTGGAACCGGTGTTGGTGACGGTGGTGTTGGCAGTGAAGCCGCCGGGCCAGGTGTTGGCGGTGTACGTCACCTCGCAGCTGCCGGGCTGCCCTCCCGTGGGCGGCTCGTCGTCACCGCCTCCGTCGTTGCCGCTCCCCGCGTTGACGGAGGAGGAGAAGGAGTTGACGGCGAGGCCGGCGCCGCCCTGCCAGGGCTCGAACCCGGCCTGGACGCTGGTCAGGTACCACGAGGGCTGGGCCATGCCGCGCCTGACCGTCTCGTCGACGAAGTCCATCACGTCGAAGCTCATGCTGCCGATCGCCGACGGGGCGACGAAGGAGATGACGTCGTTGGAGCCGTTGCTGCCGGTCCACACCTCCCAGCTGCGGCCTCCGACACTGGCCGTGCCGACCCGCGAGCCGATGGGCTGGATCGGGCCCACGCGGTTCAGCCAGATCATGATCTCGGTCCGGTTGACCCCGTCCTTCCTGGGGGTGGGGTCGAGCCAGATGTCGTAGGAGGCGTTGTACACCGCGTTGTTGACGTAGGTGTACGAGATGCTGCTGGGCGCGCTGCCGATCGAGCTGATCTGCATCGGCAGGTTGGTGCCCGGGGAGCAGTTGGTGTAGTGGCAGCCGTTGTAGATCGACGGGTACGACTTGGGGGCCCCGTTGGTGGGGACGGACCCGTCGGCCCGGGTGAGCTGGAAGCCGGTGCTCGTCACGTTGATGCACTGGGTGGCGCTGGTTCCCCAGCGGTTGTTCTGCGCCACGTACCGGCCCTGGACGGTGGTGCTCCCGTACTGGTCGCAGATCTGCTGGTCGGCGCGGGCGTCCGGCGCCGTGGCGGTCAGGGCCGTCAGGGAGCCCACGGCCAGGGCCAGGGCCAGGACGGCGGAGCGTATCCGGGGGAAGGGTCGTGCGAGTCTCATGGTGTCCTTTCGGCAGCGGTGGGGCAGGGAGGTTCCTGGGAGCGCTCCCATGCACTGCGCGGCGGACTCTACGAGCATCTCGCGGTCATGACAAGACCAGCCGCACGGACGGCCCTCATCCGTCCTCCCCTCCCTCCTTCCCCTCTCCCTCTTCCCCGGGACGGATCTCGCGGACGACCCGGGCGGGGTTGCCCACCGCCACGACGTTCGCGGGCAGGTCCCGGGTGACGACGGCCCCCGCGCCGACGACGGTGTTCTCGCCGATCGTCACGCCGGGGCAGACGATGACGCCGCCGCCGAGCCACACGTTGTCGCCGATGACGATCGGCTGCGCCGCCTCCCACTTGGCGCGGCGCCTGGCCGGGTCGACCGGGTGGGTCGGGGTGAGGAGCTGGACGTTCGGGCCGATCTGGACGTCGGCTCCGATGGTGATCCGGGCGACGTCGAGCATGACCGCGCCGAAGTTGACGAACGTTCCGGGCCCGATGGTGATCCGGTACCCGTAGTCGACGTACAGCGGCGGCCGGACCTCCGCGCCCTCGCCCAGCCCGCCCAGAAGCTCCGAGAGCGCCGCCCGCCGCCCCTCGGGGTCCGCCGCCGGGAAGGTGTTGAAGCGCTCGCTCAGTTCCGCCGCCCGCCGGAGGTCGGCGGCCAGTTCGGGGTCGTCGGCGATGTAGAACTCACCGGCGAGCATGCGTTCCTTCTGGCTGGTCACGGTGTTCCCTTCCGTCGGCGCCGCGGGCCGTCGCTCCACCGCCCAACCTACCGGCGCCGCGGCGGGATCCGGCCCGGTTCCGGGAAGGCGCCGGGAAGGCGCCGCGGAGGACGTCCGCCCGTCACACGACCGTGACGGCCGTGCCCCCGTCGTGCGACCGCGGGTCCGCCCCGCGGAGGTGTGCAGTAGCGTCCCGCCATGCCGAACAGAGAACGCCCCGACACCACCGCCCTCCCGTCCCTCCTCCCGCGCGGGACGCGCTCCGCGCGACGCCGCATACCGGCCGCCGTGGCGGGCGCCCTGTGCGCCGCGCTGCTGGCATCGGGATGCGGCCCCGGCGAGGACGCGGGGAAGGGGCCGGGCGCGTCCGGGAAGGACCCGTCGGGACTGCTGACCGCGCTGGCGCACGCGGCGCCCCGGGACGGGGCGGGCGAGACCGTCGCCTTCATGAACAGCGCCGAGTTCCGGAAGCTGTCCGAGGCCCACCCGGAGTGGTTCGGCTTCACCGACCCGCTGGGAAGCCCCGCGCTGCACCCGCAGTTCCGGGAGCCGGAGGACATGGGAATCGGTACGGAGGACGTGGAACTCTCCCTGGCCCTGGGGGACATGACCGGACTGCTCCTGGGCTCGTTCGACGCGGAGCGCGTCACGACGACCCTGAAGGCCGACGGGTACCGGGAGAGCGAACAGGACGGACGCACCGTGCTGGCCGAGCCGGACGAGAAGGGGCCGGCGCCCCATCTGGTGTGGGAGGTGTCGGACCGGGGCATCGCGTACGGAGCGCGCCCGGACCGGCTGGAGCAGGTCGGCGCCGAACCCGGCGGCTCCCTCGCGGACGACCCCGGTCACCAGTGGCTGGCCGACTGCCTCGGGAAGGTCTACCGGGTGGACATCACCCGCCGCGGCGACGACGAGACCGTTCCGCTCATCGGGATCGGACAGGCCGCCGGGGACCCGGGGAAGACCTCCGGGGTGATCTGCGCGCCGACGGAGGACGAGAGGACCGCCGAACGGGCCGCGAAGGAGCTGGAGGAGGTCGTCGGGGAGAAGGGCGACCGCTACCGGGGGTCGGAGGTGACCGTGCTGCGCGGCGACCGGCCCGGGGTGAAAGTGACCGTCCCCGACCGTCCGGAGCACAGGCGGGCGGGCCGGCTGCTGACCAAGGACCTCGATCTGGTCATCGCGCTGGGCGGCCTGTGACACCGCGCGGGGTGCCGCCTGCCGCGGAGACGTCCCTCCGGCAGGCGGCACCCCGGCGGACCGGGACGCCCCTCCGCGGGACCGCGGGACGCGGGCCCGGCACACCGGAAAGCATTATCACTCTTTGTCCCCCGTTCAGCCCTTTCTGATGGTCTGTCGGCGCATTCACCCCCTTTCTGCGTGGATCATCGCGGGGTCGCAGTGATCCACGACCACGAGGGGACGACAGGCTGTGGACAGAAGACGGTTCCTCCGGGCCACCTCACTGGCGGGGGGAGTCCTGCTCCTTCCCGAGCTCGGCACGGCGCCCGCCCGGGCCACACCGGGCACCCGGCTCCCGCACGCCGACGACCGGCTGTACCGGACTCCGATCGCCGATCCCGGCGCCATTCCCCGGTTCGTGAACGAGCTCCCCCGGCCCACCCGTGTCAACCTGCTGAACGGCGGCGACCGGACCCTCGTCATGGGCCCGGCCCTGCAGGACGTCCTCGGCGGCGGCCCGGGGCTGAGGACGCCGGTGTGGGGTTTCGGGCAGGCCGGGACCGCCCGGCGCCGGGGAGGCGCCGGAGGCGCGCCCGTGACCTGGCCCGGTCCCACCCTCGTGGCGCGCAAGCACAGGCCCGTGCGGATCCGCTGGGTCAACGCCCTGCCGTTCGAGCACATGCTCCCGGTGGACACCACGATCCACTGGGCCTACTCCCACACCGACCGCACCATCGCCGACCACGGCGTGCCGACCGTGGTGCACCTCCACGGCGGGCACACCTGCCCGGAGGACGACGGCCACCCGGACGCCTGGTACACGCCCGCGGGCGTCACCGGACCGCGCTTCGCCAGGACGCGGTTCCACTACGGCAACGACCAGGAGGCCGCCACCCTCTGGTACCACGACCACACCATGGGCCTCACCCGGCTCAACGTCTACGCCGGTCTGGCCGGGTTCTACCTCCTGCGCGACGACCGGGAGCTCGCGCTGATCGAGCAGAACCGGCTGCCCCGCGGCCCCTACGAGCTGGAACTGATGATCCAGGACCGGATGTTCCATCCGGACGGGCGGCTGGCCTACCCCGACGTCCCCGCCTCCTCGCCCCTGTGGCAGGGCGGACCGTCGGTCCAGCACGAGTTCTTCGGCCGGGTGATCACGGTCAACGGCAGGGCCTGGCCCTATGTGGAGGTGGAGCCGCGCCAGTACCGGCTGAGGCTGCTCAACGCGTCGAACTCGCGCTTCTACCGGCTGTCGGTGGGGGGCGGGTGGCCGTTCCCCGCCACCTGGATCGGCGCCGACGGCGGCTTCCTCCACAAGCCGCACCGGCTCGACGGGCCGCTGGTGCTCTCCCCCGGTGAACGGGCGGACCTGGTCGTCGACTTCCGGGACCTGCGGGGGGCGGTCCTCGAGCTCGGCAACGACGCCCCGACGCCCTTCCCCAAGGGGGCCCCCGCCGCTCCGCCCACCGACAAGGTCCTACAGTTCCGGGTCACCCGGCCGTACGACAGGAAGGTGGCCGAGCCCCTGCTCCCCGGGGCGTTCCGCGAGGCCCCCTACCGGGTGGCGGGCTCTCCCGCGCGGACCCGCCGGCTGCTGCTGCTGGACGGCAGGGACGGGTTCGGCAGGCCGAAGCCGCGCCTGGGCACGGTGGAGCGCGGCGCGCTGGGATGGAACGACCCGGTCACCGAGGACCCGCGCCTGAACACCTCCGAGGTGTGGGAGGTGTTCAACGCCACGTACGAGACCCACCCGGTCCACCTGCACCTGGCGCACTTCCAGGTGCTGGGCCGGGCGCCGTTCACCGCCACCCGGGACCCGCGGACCGGCGCGCTGTCCGACATCTCGGTCGGGCGGACGCAGCCGCCGGACCCCGGCGAGACGGGACCGAAGGACACCGTGCTGGCGCCGCCGGGCCAGGTCACCCGGATCAAGGCGCACTTCGACAAGTGCGGCCTCTACGTCTGGCACTGCCACATCCTGGAGCACGAGGAGCACGAGATGATGCGCAACTACCGGGTCGTCTGACGGGCCGCCCGGCCGGCTCCGCGCGGCGGGACGGCGCGAAGGGGGCGCCCTCCGGCTTCGGAGGGCGCCCCCTTCGCGGGATGCCCCGCGCCTCCCGGCGAAGGAGCGCGGGGAGGGGTCGTCAGGCCGCGGCGGCCGCGAGCTTCCGCAGGACCTCGGTGAGCTGCTCGACGACCTCGGCGTCGTCGGCCGGGTGGGTCTCGGCGAAGCGGCCGACCGAGTCGGGGATGGAGAGCTTGACGTCCTCCAGGACCGCGCCTCCGGCGATGCCCGCGGCCTTGCGGGCCTCGTCCTGCGCCCAGACGCCGCCGTACTGGCCGAAGGCGGTGCCGACGACGGCCACCGGCTTGCCCGACACGGCGCCGGCGCCGTAGGGGCGGGAGATCCAGTCGATCGCGTTCTTCAGGACGGCCGGCATGGTCCCGTTGTACTCGGGCGAGAACAGCAGCAGGGCGTCGGCGGCGCCGACGGTCTCGCGCAGCTCGGCGGCTGCCTGGGGCACCGAGCCCTCGACGTCGATGTCCTCGTTGTAGAAGGGGAGGTCGGCCAGCCCTTCGTAGAGGGCGAACTCGATGCCCTCGGGGGCGTGCTTGGCGGCGGTCTCGGCGAGCTGGCGGTTGTGCGAGCCGGCGCGGAGGCTGCCGACGAGACCGAGGATGCGGACGGCCATGGTGGGGTCTCCAAACGTGATGACCGGGAGGGGGAAGGTATGCGGACCGTGGTCCGGATGACTTTCTAACACGAGAACCGGACCGTGGTCCATTTTCTTCCCTGCCGGTACGCTGTGGCTTTGTGAACTCCATCGCGCCGCTCGACGACGAACGGTCCGGCCCTCCGCCGCTGCCCCTGGCGGGCCAGGCGCCGCCCATGCGCGCGGACGCGGCCCGCAACCGGGCGCGCCTGCTGGAGGCCGCCGCCCGTCTGGTGGCCGAGCGCGGCGCCGACTGCCTGACCATGGAGGCCGTCGCCACCGCCGCGTCGGTCGGCAAGGGCACCGTCTTCCGCCGCTTCGGCGACCGCACCGGCCTGATCATGGCCCTTCTGGACCGCTCCGAACGCCTCTACCAGGAGGCCTTCATCAGCGGCCCCCCGCCGCTGGGCCCCGGGGCGCCTCCCGTGCGACGCCTGGAGGCGTTCGGCGTCGCCACGCTCAGGCACCTGGACGCCCACCGGGAACTGCTGCTGTCCGCCGAGCCCGAGGCGTGCCGCCGGCTGGACTTCGCGCCCCGCCACGTCCGCGTCGCCCACGTCACCGCGCTGCTGCGGGAGGCCCGCGCCGGCGGCGACACCGAACTGCTCGCCGAGTCCCTCGTGGGCTACCTGGACGTCGCGCTCCTCCACCACCTCACCCAGCAGCGCGGCATGACGCTGGACCGCCTGGAGGCGGGCTGGCAGGACCTGGTGGCCCGCGTCGCCCGCCCGGCCTGACCCGGCGGCCCGGCCTCACCCCCAAACCCGCCGCACGAAGCACAGCGGGTACTGCTCCCGGCCGAGCGGGCCGTTCCGGCGTCAGCGCCGTGTCAGCACGTACCAGTCCGGCGAATCCGGGTCGCCGTGCTCGTGGTTGAGCTTCGGCCGGGCGTCGGT
Organism: Streptomyces glaucosporus; assembly: GCF_039533345.1. Classification (NCBI taxonomy): domain Bacteria; kingdom Bacillati; phylum Actinomycetota; class Actinomycetes; order Kitasatosporales; family Streptomycetaceae; genus Streptomyces; species Streptomyces glaucosporus. Next base: position 10,924 of record NZ_BAAATJ010000018.1, read on the forward strand.
GCCGCCGACGGACCACTCGCGGACCAGGCAGTCGTCGAAGTCGACGGCGACCTCCTGGTCCCACCGGCCCCCCTGCTCGTAGGACCAGGTGCCGGACGCGTCGCACCGCACCTCGCCGAAGTCGTGGTCGAGGTCCTCGTCCAGGAGGCCGTCGGCGGTGGCGGTGCCGTCCGGGGCGAGGCGGAGGACGCCTCCCCGGCCGTCGGTCCAGGTGCCGGCGACCCGTTCGCGCGGCAGGAGGGGCGGCTCGTACACGTCGAGCAGACCGGTTCCCCGGGCGGCGCCGCCCGTGCCGATGAGGAGCAGCACGGCCAGGGTTCCGTAGCCGTACGTCCGCGCCGCCGGCCACCGGGGGCGTCCGGCCCCGGCGGGCAGCGCGGCGGTGCGGACGAGGTGCGCCGGAACCGCCGTCCCCGCCCACACCGCCGTCCACAGCACGGCGGCGCCCGCGACGCCCGGTTCCGCGGCGAGGACCGCGGCGAGGACGGCCGCCGACGCCGGTGCCGCCGCGACGGCCGGCGTCCACCACCACGCCGGGCCGAGCCGGCGCGCCAGGGCGGCCGCGGGCAGCACGACCAGCGCCGTCAGGACGAGGAGGGCGGGGAGGGTGCAGAGCGCCAGGAAGGGCAGCAACAGCAGGGACGAGCCCGGCCCGTCATGAGGGGCGGGCGACTCCTGGGTGAGGTTCCAGAGGGCGTACGCCTCCACGAGGAACACGCTCTCCACGCAGAGCGCCGCCACCGACACGCGGAAGGCGCCCGCTCCCCATAAGTCCCCGCCGCCGGCGTTCCGCGTCCGCGTCATCCGCCTCACCCCCGCCCGATCGTCCTCCGGGGCCGAAGGCGCGCGCCACCGGGGCGCCCGTCACGTACCGCGACCGGCCCGTTCCCCCTCTGGTAGGGTTTCCGTCCCACAGCAGACGTCCGCAGGGAGGTGAGACCCATCAACGCCAGGTCGAACCGGGCGCTCCCGTCTCACGTCCTCGCGGCCCCCTCGGTGTAGGCGGCCCGGAGAGCGCCCTTCGCGTCCCGAAAGGCTCTCGATGTCGCATTCCGCCCCCCTTCCCGCCTCTGCCTCTGCCTCCTCTTCCTCCCTCCCGTCCCCGGCCGCCGTCGCCGACAGGCTCCGGGCCTCCGGCTGCGTCTTCGCCGAGGACGAGGCGCGCCTGCTGCTCTCCGCCGCCCGGACCCCGGGCGAACTCGCCGCCATGGTGGACCGGCGGGCCGCCGGACTGCCCCTGGAGCACGTCCTGGGCTGGGCGGAGTTCTGCGGGCTGCGGATCGCCGTGGACCCCGGGGTGTTCGTGCCCCGCCGGCGTACCGAGTTCCTCGTCCGCCAGGCCGTCAGCCAGGCCGTCAGCCGGTCCGGCCCCGCCCGGCGGGTGGCCCCGGACCGGCCGCTGACCGTCGTCGACCTGTGCTGCGGCTCGGGCGCGGTGGGCGCCGCGCTGGCCACCGCGCTGGGGCGGGACGGGATGCCCGTCGATCTGCACGCCGCCGACGTCGATCCGGCCGCGGTGCGCTGCGCCCGCCGCAACGTCGCCGCCGTCGGCGGACGGGTGTACCGGGGCGACCTGTACGGGCCGCTGCCCGCCGTGCTGCGCGGTCGCGTCGGCGTCCTGCTGGCCAACGCGCCCTACGTCCCCACCGGGGAGATCGGGCTGCTGCCCGCGGAGGCCCGCGTGCACGAGCCGCGGGTGGCGCTCGACGGCGGCGCGGACGGCCTGGAGGTGCAGCGGCGGGTGATCGCCGGGGCTCCGGCGTGGCTGGCGCCGGGCGGCTCGCTGCTGGTGGAGACGAGCGGGCGCCAGGCGCCGCTGACGGCGGAGGCGGTCGCCCGTGCCGGACTGGTGCCGCGGGTGGCGGCCTCCGGCGAGTGGGACGCCACCGTCGTCGTCGGCACCCGGCCCGCCTCCCGGGGGTGAGCCGGGCGCGGCCGGTCCGCGGGCTCCGGCCCGGTGACGCGGCGGAGGGCCGGGCCCCCGTGCGGGGTACCCGGCCCTCCTGTGGGACGGCGCCGGTGGTGCCGGTGCGCCGCGTGTCAGGTCACTTGACCGTGCACGGCTTCCCGTTCAGGGAGACGGCCTTCGGGTTCGCCGCCTGGCCGCCGGCGGTCCCGTTGAAGCCGAAGCCCACCGTGCTGCCCGTGGGGATGGTGCCGTTCCACTGGGCGGGCTTGGCGACGACGTTCCGCCCCGTCTGGGTGATCTGGGCGTTCCACGCCTGGGTGATCTTCTGGTCGTCGGCGAAGGCCCAGGTCAGCTCCCAGCCGTTGAGCGTGGTGGTGCCGGTGTTCTTCACGGTCACGTTGCTGGTGAAGCCGTTGTTCCACCGGTGCGAGGTGTAGGTGACCTCGCAGGACGGGGTGTCGCCGGGGTCTTCGCCCGGGTCCTGGCCGCCGTCGCCGCCGCCGGCTCCGAGGTCGTCCGCGTAGGAGGCGATCCAGGCCAGCGGGGCGTTCCAGTTGATGGTGATCTCGTTGGTGGCCCAGGACTCGATGTGGTCGATGTAGCACATCGCCGGGGCGCAGCCCTGGAGCTTGTCCTGGGCGATCGGGTCCTGGATCTCGACGTTCGGGCCGCCCGCGACGGAGCCCGGCGCGGGGTTGGGCAGCTCGGGGTCGAGCTGGTTGGCCCAGAACCGGTGGTGCTGGTTGCGGGAGTCCCGCTCGCCGTAGCCGGTGACGTAGGACTGGTTGAGCGGGTTGCGGCCCAGCAGGTAGTCCAGGCCGCGCAGCACCGCGTCGCGGTAGTCGGCCTTGCCGGTCAGGTCGTGCGCGGTGGCGAGGACCACCATGTTGTTGAGGACCTGGCTGTTGGAGCCCCACACGTAGTGGTTGTCGTCCGGGGCGTAGGGCACGCCGTAGGCGGCGCCCCGGGAGTCGGCGGCGTAGCCGTCGGCGGCCTCGGTGACCATTTCGCGCACGCTCTTGATCTGGGCGTCGGTCAGCTTGTTGGGCACGGTGGCCAGGCTCAGGGCGCCCAGGCCGGCGGTGGACCCCCAGGAGAGGCCGCCGCGCGGGAAGACGGCCCCGGCGTCGCCGTGCAGCGGGGAGTTCAGGACCTCCTGGCGGTAGGCGTCCTTGCCGGTGGTGACGAACAGCTCGGCGGCGGCCCAGTAGAACTCGTCCCGCACGTCGTTGTCGCTGTAGGCGCCGCCGCCGGTGCCGTCGTTGGGGTCGGCGAGCTTGTTCGGGTACTTCTTGGCGGCGGCCCAGGCGGTCTCGGCGGCCTTCAGGCACCGGGCGGAGAAGTCCGCGTCGTACTCCTTGAAGAGGCGGGCGCACTGCGCGGCGGAGGCGGCCACGTTGAGGGTGGCGGCGGTGGACGGCGGGTGCAGCTCGCGCGGCTGCGGGTCCTGGTGCGGCGGCATGGGCAGGCCCGTCCACGCCTTGTCGTGGATCTTGTGGTGCGCCATGCCGGCGAACTCCTCGCCCTCGGGCACCATCATCCGCATCATGAAGTCCATCTGCCAGCGGGCCTCGTCCAGGACGTCCGGGACGCCGTTGCCGCGCTCGGGCACCCGCAGCCTGCCGTCGCCGAGCGCCGTGCCGTCGGCGTTCTCGGCGGTGCGGGTGCGCTCGTAGGTGGACATCACCTGGGCGACGGAGATGCCGCCGTTGACGACGTACTTGCCGTGGTCGCCGGCGTCGTACCAGCCGCCGGAGACGTCCAGGGTGTAGTCGCACACCCCCGGCTGGCACGGGACCTTCGTGTCGCCCTGGTTGGGCGCCACGCCCACGTGGCCGGCCGGGCGCGCGTACTTCTCCCCGACGAGGTCGGCGTCGATCTCGATGCCGCTGCGGTTGTGGTAGAAGTACGCGAGCGCGTCCGAGCGCAGCGACGCGTACAGGTCGTCGCCGATGTCGAAGGGCTCGCTGGTCTGCCCGTCGACGGTGACGGTGTAGCCCTTGCCGGCCTCGGCGAAGTCGCTGAAGTCGAAGGTGTGGACGTTCTGCCGGGAGGTCGGGTCGACGCCCTTGGGGGTGGTGGTGCCGGTCTTCCGCGTGGTGCCGCCGGCGTCCTTGAGGGTCCAGGTCAGGGCGGTGGTCTTGTCCGTGACGAAGGTGCCGCTCTTGGGGCCCTTGGTGAGGTAGCCGACCTGGTTCACCCGGACGGGCGATCCGGTGTCGGGCTCGTACGCGGGCGGTTCGGCGCCGCCGGTGAGCGAGACGTCGTCCAGGCAGAGGGTGTACGCCTCTTCGCTGCCGCCGATCTGGAAGGCGAGCTGGGCGGCCTCGTGGTCGGCCTGGGCGGTGAAGACGTGGGTGACGGTCTGGGCCGTCTCCCCGATCCGGTCGGCCGAGGCGTGCTCGGTGGTCCAGGGCTCGGTGGCCATCTGCACGTTGGTGCGGATGGTGACGGGCGCCGTGGCGCTGGCGGTGAAGCTCAGCTCGTAGCCCTCGCCCGCGGTGAGCGGGATGTCGTTCTGCCCGACGATGGCGTCCCACGGGTTCTCCGTCCCCGCGGGCACATCGGCGCACAGGCGTCCGTCCACGACCTCGCCGGGGCTGTTCTCCGTCCACCACCAGCCGGTGGTGCCTGCCGAGAAGTCGCCGTTGGTTATGAGCTCCGGGCCGTCGGCCGCCGCGGCCGAGGCGGTGGGTGCGGTGAGGACACCGGCCAGCAGTCCGGCGGCGGCCAGTGCGCCCAGCGCGCGGCGTCTGCCGCGGCGCGGGCGGCCCGGCGCTTGGGGCTGATGGGACGGATGAGGTGTCACAGTTCGGTCCTTCCGGCGGGGGGTGGAACGGATGGGGACGATGCGACGGCATGGCCGAGCGACACTCCCCCGTGGGGGTGGGAGCGCTCCCATGCATCGTGGGGGGCGCGGCAGTCGACGTCAAGACGTACGACGGGACGAACGGCCGCTCCCGCAGAGCCGCGCTCCCCCGCGGCCTCCGCGTCCGGGCGGTCCCGCACGGCCGCCGCGGACGGCCCCGCCCGCGGCGGCCGGCCGGCGCGGGCGGGGCCGGGCCGCCGGGAACGGGGCCGCACGGACCGGGCGGGATCAGCCCAGGGAGGCGGTGGCCCGGGAGCGGACGACGGGCCGCGAACCGGGCACCGCGGCGACGCGGCGGTCGCCCAGCCGCCGCCGGACGCCGCGCACCAGCCGCTCCGCCGTGAAGGCCGCCCCGTAGACGAACCGCATGGAGGGGCCGAAGGACGGGGCCGTGAGCAGCCCCGCGAAGAACAGCCCCGGCACGGAGGACTCGAAGCGGCCGTCCACCTCCGGCGCCCGGCTGGTCCCCGCCAGCCGCAGACGGCCGCGCAGGAACGGGTCCAGCAGGTCCAGCCGGCCGATGTCCGGGACGAAGCCGGTGGCCGCCACCACGTGGTCGGTCTCCAGCACGGTGCTCGCCCCGGCGGCGGTGACCAGGGTCAGCCGCACTCCCCCTCCCGTCGGCATGGCCGCCCGCAGCCGGTGCCCCAGCAGCACGGGGACCCTGCTCTCGACGCGCTCGCGCAGCCACCAGGCGCCGGCCGGGCCCAGCGCGGTGTCCGCGATCCTGGCCCGCAGGGCGCCGGGCAGCCGGCGGACCGCCCAGGGGGTCTCGGCCCACACCCAGCTGGACCAGCCGGTGCCCAGCCCGCAGTGCGGGTCGAGCAGGGAGCGCAGCGCCGACCGCTCCAGGGGCTTCGGCGCGGTGTTCCAGTTGACGCGGTCGGCGCGGGCCACCACCCGGGGACGGGCGCCGCACTCGGCCAGCAGCGCGGCGGTCTCCAGGGCCGCCTGCCCGGCGCCGATCACCGTCACGTCCCGGTCCCGGAACCCGGACAGGTCCCGGTGGTGGCTGCTGTGCGAGGCCAGTTCGCGGGGCAGTGCCCGCAGTGCCTCCGGGCGGTGGACGAAGGGCATCACGCCGACGGCCAGGGCGACGGTCCGCGCCGTGATCGTCTCGCCTCCCTCGGTCGCCACCAGGAAGCCGTCGGCCTGGGGGCGTACGGAGGCGACCGTCTCCTCCTCGACCTCCGGCACGGCGCGCTCCCCGAACCACAGGCCGTAGTCGGTGAAGGTGCCGATGGGCAGCGGTCTGCCGTGCTCGGCTCTCAGTCCGCGTGAGGCGCAGTAGGCGGCCAGGGTGTGCTCGCCGGCCGGGTCGGACAGGTTGGAGGCCCACGGCTCGGACTTGAGGAACATGCCCTCGGGCATGTGGTCCCGCCAGGAGGCCATCGGGCGGCCGAACGTGCGGAGGCTGAGCCCGGCCGCCGCCGCGTGGGCCGCGATGGACAGTCCGTAGGGTCCCGCGCCCACCACTACCAGGTCGTACATGGTTGGTCTCCGCTCTCTTTATCGTCGTGGGGATGTGGTGCCGTTGTCGCCGGCGGGACGGCGGGCGCCGGAGTGCCCGGTCCGCGCCGTCTCCTCCGGCGCCGGCTCGGAGCGCCGCTGCCGGGGCGGGTGCAGGACGCGCTGCCGCGTGCGCCGGAGGGCCTTCCGTCCGCCCTGTCCCAGCCAGGTGGTGGTCATGGCGAGGAAGGGGGCCGGGTCGTCGGCGGCGAACCAGGCGGTCTCCGTCTCCCGCCGGCCGCCCCGGGCCGGGGCCTCCCGGCCTCGCCGCGCGCCGAACGGCCGCGCCGTGGAGGACAGGGAGAACAGGGAGGAGAGCAGGGCGTAGTTCTCCGCCACGAAGACCCGGCCCGGCACCGGCGGGGACGGGTTGACGGCCCGTCCGGTGAGGTCCAGGTGCAGGGCCCGGACGACGTCCAGCCCCTCCCGGTCCGTGAACAGCCTGAACTGCGCGCCGGGGCGCGGGTTGAAGTCGAGCAGCTGGTAGGTGCCGGTGGCGGTGTCGAACCGGAAGTCCAGGTCGAGGATGCCCCGGTAGTCCAGGTGCTCGGCCAGCCGCCGGGCCGCCTCCTCCACCTCGGGGTTCGGCAGCCACCGGCCGACGGCCGTCAGTCCGGCGTTCACCGGCCAGGAGTGGTCCTTGCGTCCCGCGCCGCCGATCAGGCAGGCCGCTCCCTCGCCGAAGCAGCCGTGGAAGAACCAGTCGGTGCCCCGGCCGCCGGGCACCCGGCGCTGGAGCAGCAGCGGACTTCCCGCCTCGCGGACGCGCGCGTACAGGGCGCGTGCCTCCTCGGCCGTGCCGACCACGGTGGTGCTGCGCAGTCCGCTGTCGTGGGGAAGCAGCCAGGGGCGGCTCCACTTGGCGATCAGGGGGAGTCCCAACTCCTCGGCGGCTGCGGCCGCCTCGGCCGCGCTGCGCGGCACCACGGTGGTCGGGTGCGGAACGTCCAGGCGCCGGCAGAGTTCGGCGAGTTCCGCCTTGTCGGCCACCCGCTCCGGCAGCCCGGGGGGTTGGGCGGGCAGCAGGAAGCGGCCGGAGAGCCGGTCCGCGAGGCGGGCCGCGGCGATGGCGCCCATGTCGTCCATGGGGATCAGCACGGCGGTCCGCCCGATGCGGTCGGAGATCTGACGGAGCGTCTGTTCCAGTTGTCCGTCCGACAGTCCGTCGGTGAGGACCGGCCTGCCCGTGGGGTGCGCCTGGTAGACGCCGTCCGCCGGCAGGTGGTGACCCTGGCTCAGATAGCGGGAGCGGCCGATGGGGCAGTGCGGCGAGTCGACGACGGCGTGGACTTCGACACCGGCGCGGCCCAGGGAGCGGATCGCCCCCAGTGTGCCGTGGTGGAAGGGATTCCGGTCGATCCTGAGCAGCAGTGCGGGTACATCGGTGTCCAGAGGTGGCGACATCACTGGGGTCCCTCGGTTTTCCTGACGGTGTTTCGGGAGACCTCGTCCGCGGTCTCGCCGGTTGTCGTTTTCTTAGCGTCGACGGCGCACGCGTTTTTCCCCGCCCGGCTCGTCCGATGGGGCGAGGAAAATCGCGAACGGGTTATCAGAAAGCAGTCGGGCAGCTCATTCGACAGATCCTCCGATTAGTGTCGGCAAGGAACGGGCGCAGGGACGGGGAAACCATGGGCAGACCGTTCCGGCCACGCATCAAGGAGGCACGGATGCCCCATCGAGACAGCAGGCCGGACGGGTCCGGCCGGCACCGCAGGCCGACGGCGTCCCGGCGGCGCCGCCGGGTGACGACCGCCTGCGTCGGAGCCGTCGTCGCCGGGGCGCTCGTCGTCGGCGGCGCCGTCGCGACCGGCACCTGGCTGGACGAGGACGCGAAGTCCCCTCCGCCGAGGGCGTCCTCCGGGACCGCCCTGGGCGCCTTCCTGGGGTCGGGCTCCGACGGGGTGCGGCGGCTGGCGGAGCTGAGCGACTGGCTCGGCGGCGCGCGCGTGCGGGTGGGGCACACCTACATGCCGGGCGACACCTGGGAGCGCATCGCGGGCGACGAGGCGTTCCTCCGCCCCTGGGCCGAGTGGCGGCGCGCCGAGCGCGACCGGATGCTGGTCCTCAACGTGCCGATGCAGGCCCGCAACGAGGAGGGGGTCCCCGACCACGAGGTGCGCGAGCTGATCCGCCAGGGCCTCGACGGCCAGTTCGACCGGCACTTCCGCACCCTGGCCGGGCATCTGGTCGAACTGGGCGTGCCCGACACGGTGATCGTGCTGGGCTGGGAGATGAACGGCACCACCTACACCCACCGCTGCGCGCCGGACCCGCAGGGCTGGAAGGCGTACTGGAGGCGCATCGTCTCCACCATGCGGTCGGTGCCCGGGCAGGAATTCCGTTTCGATTTCGCGCCCAGCCGCGGAATGGACGCCATCGGCTGGACGGAGTGCTACCCGGGCGACGACGTGGTGGACATCATCGGAATGGACTCCTACGACCAGCCGCCGGGCGAGACGTTCGACGACCAGCTGAACCAGCCCTACGGCCTGCGGCACCAGGTGGATTTCGCCAGGAAACACGGAAAACCCATCTCCTATCCCGAGTGGGGACTGTTCCGCAGGGGCGACAACCCCGATTACATGCGCCGCATGCTGAAGTGGATCCACCGGCAGAAGCCGCTGTACCACACCATCAGCGACTACTGCCCGCACGGCGTGTGGCGGTGCGCGGAGAACCCGAAGTCCTCCGCGGTCTTCCGGGAGATGCTCACCCCCGGCGGGAAGCGGCCGGGACGGCCGGGGTTCTGCGTGGACCTGGGCGACTGGTTCGGGGGCCTGTTCGGCGACCGTCGCCTGTGCGTCGGCTTCTCGTGGGGGCGGAGGCCCTAGGCCCCCCGGCCCGTGTGCCGGGGGGCGGTGCGCCCTCACCGCGCCCCGGCCAGACGCGCGTACCGCCGGTTCAGCCGGCGCCACCAGGCGTTCGGGCTCGGATCCCGGTCCCGGAGCGCCCCGGCCAGGCGGGCGCGCGCGTCCTGCTGGGCCGCGTGCAGCAGCAGGGCGGGCTCCAGGGCCGGGTGGGCCAGCAGCAGCCGCAGGTTGGTGACGGTCTCGGGCCGCCAGCCGAACTTGTACGGCTCGGTGCCGCGCAGCAGGCTCAGCACGCTCCGGCCGGTCTCCGCCGCGCACGAGGCGTCGTTCCGCAGCAGCAGGGCCGCGATGTCGGCCTTCGCGCGCAGTTCGGGGTGGGCGCCGTAGAGGTAGCCGCCCACCAGGTCCGGGGAGAGCAGCAGCGCGTTGGCGGCCATCACCCGGCCGTCGACGCGGTACTCGGTGAGCCGGGCGGCACCGTCGCGCGCCATCGCGGTGAGCGCCCGGATGAGGTGCTCGGCGAACCGGGGCCTGAGGTGCTCGGGCGTGATCCCGCGGCCCCGCCACTGCGCCACGTGCAGCCTGAGCAGCGTGGCGACCGCCGCGGGCACCTCCTCCTCGGGCACCGTGCGCTGTTCGACGCCCACCCGGTCGAGCCTGCGGAGCGCGCGCCGCATCCGGCGGGCGGCGTTGGCTGGCATCCGTGCGACGAGGTCGTCCACCGGGAGTCCGGGGAGTTCCAGGCACACCGAGTCCGCCAGCCTGCGCCGGGGGCCGGGCCAGTGGTCGTACAGCAGTTCCGCGCGGCCTCCGGGCCGCACCTCCCGCAGGTCGAGCACGGCGGTGCGGGCCGCCCGGAGCAGGCCCCGGGCGAGCGCGGCGGCCGCCTCCTCGGCGCAGGCGTCGTCCAGCAGTACGTCGCAGTAGTCGGTGACGGCTCCGCCGAGCGGGACCAGGACGGGCAGGGGCCGGAACGCCAGCATCAGCGGCGCGGCGCCGACCAGCTCCCCGTCCCGGTGCACCAGCACCAGCCTCAGCCGTCCCGGAACGCCGTAGGACAGCCACCACGAGTACAGCCAGGCGTGCTTCTGGAAGGGAGTGGCGGCACCGCAGCGGCCGTGGAGGGCGTCCCACGCCGGCGCCAGGCCCGCGAAACGCGCCGGATCGCGGCAGAGGGTCACGCGCAGGGCGGCGGGCGGTCTCCGGCGGCTCTCCGGGAGAGCCGCCGTCTCCGGCGGCCGGGGCGCCGGTCCGGGCGCCCGCGAGGTCGCCCGACCGGTCATCGGGCCGACCGCCGGTAGCGCCGGCGGCGTTCTCCCTGCGGCTTCCCCGCGGCGGGCGCCGTGGGCGCGCCCACGGCCGCCGGAGCGGAGGCGGCGGGCTTGGCCGGAGCGGCGGACTTGGCGGAGGCGGCGGGCTTGGCCGGAGCGGCGGACCCGGGGGCCGGCTCCGGGGCGGGCTTGGCGGGGGCCGCGACCGCGGCGCGGCCGGACGGCGGGGCGGGAGCCGCGGAGCCGGTGTCCCGGTCGCGGTCGCCGCCGTTGGCGGGGGCCGGAACGCCGGGGGTGTGCGGGGCCTCCGGCTCGCGGCGGCCCCGGGGCGCGGCGAGGCGGACCAGGGAGCCGGCGAGTCCGCCCGCGCACAGGCCCACGGCGGCGGAGAGCGGGACGGAGGGCGAGGTGGGGCCGGCGGGTTCGACGGCCGGCGAGAACACCGACAGCTGGACCCCGGTGTTGCCGGTGGCCAGGTTGCCGCTCCGGGTCAGGGCGTTGGCGACCGCGTTGGCCACGGCCGCGGCGCGGTCGGGCCGGGACGCGGTCCCGGTGATCTCCACCATGGGGGCGTCCGGGGAGGTGGCGGAGCGTACGGCGGCCTTCAGCTCGTCCGCCGGCATCCCCGCCGCCGCCCGTGCCCTGGCCAGGACGGCGCCGTCGGTGGCGATGCGGCCGTACGCCTGGGCGAAGCCGAGCGCCGTCGCCGAGTCCGATCCCGCGCCGGGCACCACGACCACGTAGCTGGTCGCGGTGTACTCGGGCGCGGTGAACAGGCCGTACGCCGCTCCACCGGTCAGTCCCAGCAGGGCGCCCAGGGCCGGCGCTCCCCAGGCGGGCAGGGCGGAGCCGCGCCACGGGAGCCTTGAGCGCAGCCGGTCCAGCGGACCGGGGCGTCCGGACGGCGCGGTGGTGCGGGTCGTGCGCGACGTGGTCAAGACGGGGTTCACCTCTTCGTCGGTGCGGATGTCGGTGCGGGTGTCCCCGCGGAGGGCCTCGCGAGGGGCCTCGTGGACGTGCCCGCGGGGGTCTTGGGCGCGGACGGCGCGGGAGCGGGGACGCGGACCGGCGCGCGTCCGCCGGGACGCCCGTGGAGCTCCTCGTAGAGGGCCATGAGACGGTCGGCGCTGCGGGCGACGTCGTAGTGGCGCACGGCCTCGCACACCGGCGCGCGGCGCATCCCGGCGGGCACCGAGGACGGCTCCCGCAGGGCGGTGACCAGGCTCTGGACCCCGGGGCCGATGCGGTGCGCCCCGGGGGCGTGGCCGGGCGGCAGTTCGTCGATCGCCGGGCAGGTCACGTGGAGCACGGGCAGCCCGGCCGCCAGCGCCTCCAGCACGGCCAGCCCGAAGGACTCCTCGGCCGACGTCGAGACGAAGACGTCCATGGCGCTCAGCAGGCCGGGGATGTCGGGGCCGTCGCCCTCTCCGGCGGCCACCGCTCCCCCGCACTCGCCCAGCAGCAGGACGCGGTCGGCCACGCCGAGCGAGGCGGCCAGGCCGCGCAGCCGCTCGCGCTCCGGTCCGTCGCCGACCAGCAGCAGGCGGGCGCCCGGAAGCTGGGCGACGGCCCGCACGGCGACGTCGAAGCGCTTGCCGGGCACCAGCCGGCCGACGCCGCCGACCACCAGGTCGTGGGCGGGCAGTCCCAGGCGCGCCCGCACGGCCGTCCGCGCGATGGGGTCGAAGCGGAAGCGCGCGGCGTCGATGCCGTTGGGCACCAGGTGGATGCGGGAGCCGGGCACGCCCCAGCGCCGCAGCCGGGTGGCGACGGTGGCGGAGACCGCGACGGTCCCGCTGCCCAGGCGTTCGGTGGCCAGGTACAGGGCGCGGACCCCCGGGGTGAGCGGGCGGCCCTCGATCATCTTCTCGCCCAGGGAGTGCTCGGTGGCGAGCACGGTCCGCACCCCGGCCATCCGGGCGGCGATCCGGCCGTAGACGCAGGCCCGGTACAGGTGGGTGTGGACGACGTCGTAGCGCCCGGCGCGGATCAGGTCCACCAGCCGGGGCAGGGCGGACAGGTCGCGGTTGCCGGTCATCCCCAGGTGGGTGACGGCGGTGCCGTCGGCCTCGATGCCCCCGGCGACCGCGCCGGGGTTGGTGAGGGTGACGACGTCGCAGCAGAGCGGCATGTGGCGCAGCAGCAGCCGCAGCTGCTGCTCGGCCCCGCCCGCGCCGAGCCCGGTGATCACGTGCAGTACCCTCATCGGCCCTCCTCCGTCCCGGTGCGCGCGCTGGTGCCGGCCCGGGTGCGCGCCCGGTGCGCCGGGGTCACCGTCCGGCTCCGGTGAGGGGGGCGCCGGCGGCCGGCGCGGCGGGTCCGCCGGGCAGGGCCCGGCGGCGCAGCGGGTGCAGCAGCCACTTGGCGTACAGCCGCAGCGCGGTGTCCTCCTCGCCGACGTGGACGCGGGGCAGGGCGTGCGTCCCGGTCAGCGGCCCGGGGTCGATGGCGCAGCCGTACTCGTAGCCCGCCTCCCGTACGGCCCGCACCACGCGGCGGTCGATCGTGCCGTACGGGTAGCAGAAGCCCCGCGCCGGGCGGCCGGTGATCTCCTCCACCAGCGCGCGGCTGCCCTCGGTCTCCTGGCGGAGGGTGTCGTCGTCGGTCCGGGTCAGGTCGCGGTGGCGCAGTCCGTGGGAGCCGATCTCCATCCCGGCGCCGACCGCGGCGCGGATCCCGGTCTCGGTCAGCAGCGGCTTGCGGGGGCCGAGCGGGTCCCACTCGTTGCTGCCGCCGAGCCTGCCGGGCAGGACGAACACGGTCGCGGTGCAGCCGTGGCGGCGCAGCAGCGGGACGGCCTCCTCGATGAAGTCGGCGTAGCCGTCGTCGAAGGTCAGGCCCACCAGGCCGGAGCCCCGGCCGGCGGCGCGCTCGCGCAGCAGCTCGCCCACCCCCACGCCGCGCAGGCCCCGCCGCCGCAGCCAGCGGAGCTGGCGGTCCAGGCGGCCGGGCGAGACGGTGACGTTGTAGGGGTCCTCCGTGTGCTCGGCCACCGAGTGGTACATCAGCACCCAGGGGCGCGCCGGTCTCGGCCGGACGGGCGGGAGGGCCTTCGCGAGGGGGACGGCGACGGGTGCGGGGACGTGTGCCGGGTCAGCGGACATGGCGGAACCTTCGTGTGACGGCGGTGGACAGCGTTGCTACTTCGGGTGCGCGGACGGCGAGCGCCGCGGCGGTGAACACGGCCGGGACGACCAGCCCCCCGGCCAGGGCGGTGAGGAGCGGGGATCCGATCAGCGGCGCGGCGGCCCAGCCGGCCGCGGTGGCGGCCGCGGCGGCCACCGTCAGGCGGCCCAGGCCGGCCGTCACCCTGCGCACCCTGATGGGGAGCATCCGGGTGCGCAGACCGCGCAGGAGCAGCAGCGCGGTGGTGGTGATGCCGGCGGCGTTGGCCGCGGCGATGCCGTGGACGCCCCAGCGCGGGGCGGTCAGGGCGCCGGCCGCGACCGTCAGCAGCAGGCCGACGGCCATCGCCCCGGCCGGGTACCAGGTGGGCCTGCCGGTGGAGAAGAACGGCCGCACCAGGGCGCCGGCCAGGCTGTGGCCGAGCAGGCCGAGGGCGTAGACGCGCATGACCGAGGCCGTGGCGGCGGTGTCGGCGGCGTCGAAGGCCCCCCGCTGGAAGAGGAGTTCGATGATCTGGGGGGCGTAGGCGACCACGTACGCGGCGCCGAGCAGCACCACCAGGGCGGCCAGCACCAGATCGCGTTCCACCCGCCGCCTGGCCCTCTCCGTCTGGCCGTCGGCCATGGCCCGCGCGACCATCGGGAAGGTGACCGTGCACAGCAGCAGGGAGAACGTCATGGGCAGCTGGGCGACCTTCTGCGCGTAGTTCAGGTGCGAGATGGCGCCGGCCGGCAGCGAGGAGGCCAGGAAGCGCTCGACGAGCACCTGGGACTGGCGGGAGAGGGCGAAGACGGCCACCGGCGCGAGCACCGTCCCGGCCACCAGCGCCGCGGCGCGCGGGGCCCGTGCCCCGCGCCGGTCCCGCGGGCGCCGCCGGCGGACGGGCAGGTGCCGCAGGAACGCCGGGAGCTGGGCGAGGACCATCGCGAGGCTGCCCGCGGCCACCCCGAACGCGGCGGCGCGCACGCCCCACCGGCCGTGGAGGAGCAGCACGGCGGTGATGATGGTGAGGTTGTACGCGACGTAGATCGTCGCCGGGGGGACGAAGCTGCGGTGGGCGCGCAGGGCCGCGCTGAAGTATCCGGCGGTGCCGAAGCCCAGCACCGTCAGGGCGGTCAGCCGGGTGCAGTCCACGGCCAGGCCGGGGTCGGCCAGGCCGGGTGCGAGGGCGTCCACCAGCAGCGGGGCCAGGAGCGCCGCGACCCCCGCCGCGCCCGCCAGGGCCAGCAGCAGCCGGGGGAGCGTCGCCGCCAGCAGGGCCCGGACGGGGTCCTCCCCGGTGTCCCCGGGGGTGTCCCGGGGGGTGTCCCCGGCGTCCGCCTCCGTGCCGTCCCCGCCTCCGCGGGCGGCGGCGCGGCGGGACAGCGCGAGGCTGAACGCCGGCACCAGCACCAGCGCCATGGCGTCCTCGATGAGGATCGTCGCGGCGAACTCCGGGATCGTCCACGACACCAGGAACGCGTCCGTGTCGCTGCCCGCTCCGAACAGGTGGGCGACGGTCTGGTCCCGCAGGAGGCCGAGGAAGGAGCCCACGGCGGTCAGGACGGCGGTGGCGGCGGCGGCCCGCGCGACGAGCCGCCCGCCCGGTGCGGGGCGGGACGGTTTCCGGATCCGCCCGGGCGCGGCCGGCGGCGGGGAGCCGGACGGCGGGGACGGGCGCGGCCCGGGGGGCGGCGGAGGGGCGGTGGGTGCGGTGGTCACCGGGCGTCTCCCCCTTCTGCCGCGGCGCGTCCCGCGGCGTGTCGCATGGCGTGTGCCGTGGCGTGCCCCGTGGCGTGTCCCGTGGCGTGTCCCGCGGTCTCTCCCGCGGCTCCCGCGGCGGCGGGCGCCAGAGCCCACCAGGCGGCCAGGCCGAACGTCACGGCGGTCAGGACGGTCGAGGGGCCGCCGATGTCGGCGTACAGGAAGTCGACGCAGTTCAGGACCAGCAGGCCGACCGCGATCAGGCCGCAGTCGGCTCCGCGGTCGGTGCGCGGGCCGGCGGTCCGTTCCGCCGGCCGGGCCCGCCGCAGCCGCCGCACCCCGAACACCAGCAGCACCGCCCAGCCGCCGACGGTGGCGGTGACGCCCGCCAGACCCAGCTCGGCGAGGAGGAGCAGGTACATGTTGTGCGGGGACAGCAGCGGCTGCCGCCGGAAGCCGTGCCCCGCCCCGGCGGTGTCGCTCGCCGAGGACAGCGCGAGGGAGGCGTGGGCGTCGCGGTGCTCGGGGAAGCCCCTGGGGCCCACCCCGGTCGCCGGGTTCCCGCGCCACATCTCCACCGCCGCGGCCCACATGGCGTAGCGGTCGGTCACCGACTGGTCGGGCGCGTCGGCGACCCGGGTGATGCTGTCCGCCCGCTCGGCGACGAGCTGCGAGCCCACGCCCGCGCCGCCGACGAGGATCACCCCCGCGGCCGCCACGACCGCCAGCGTGCGCAGCGCCGTCCGCGCCCCCGCCAGGAACAGCACCGCCGTGCAGGCCGCCGCCGTGGAGATCCACGCTCCCCTGCTGAAGGAGAGCACCAGCGGCACCAGCAGGACGGCGGCGGCGGTCAGCGCTAGGGGCCGCAGCCGGCGGGAGGCGCCGGGGGGCGGGGCGAGGCCCGCGGCCAGGGCGACGACGATGCCGCAGGAGACGGCCGTCGACATCCCCATGACGTCCAGCGGGCCGAAGGTGCCCACGGCCCGGACGTCCCGGCCCGCGTAGGAGGCGCCGGTCTCGGTGAGGTACTGGTGGACGCCGATCGCGCCCTGGAACAGGGCGACCGCCACCAGGGAGGCGGCGAGCAGCCGGGCCTCCCGCCGGGAGCGCAGCACGAGCACCAGCGCGGCCGGCACCAGGACGAACACCTGCAGCAGGCGGACGAAGCCGGTGGCCGAGGCCGCCGGGTCGTGGGAGGCGACGGTCGACAGCGCGAACGCGACGGCGGGGAGCGCCAGCACGGCGGCGGCCGTCCGGTCCAGCGGCCGTGTCCGGGTGCGCAGCACCAGGACGGCGCAGCACCCGACCAGGACCGCCGACGCGGCGTCGGCGACGGTGGCGCCTCCTCCCCCGGCCGTGCCGGCCGGGGCGCGGTCGGTCACGGGCACGCAGACCAGCAGGACGGTGGCGAGCGCGGGCAGCACCGGCCAGTGGGCGGCCGCCAGTTCCCGCGCCCGGTCCCTCGCCCCGTGGCGGGCCGGGCCCCCCGGCGGCGGGCCGGGGGGCGTGATCGCCGTGGTGGCCGAGGTCACCTCAGCTGCCTCCGAGCCGGAAGACGGAACCGGCCGTGTGCAGCAGGATGCGGACGTCCTGCCACAGCGACCAGGTGTCGATGTAGTGGTTGTCGAACCGCGCCCGGTCCTCGATGGAGGTGTCGCCGCGCAGCCCGTTCACCTGGGCGAGCCCGGTGATCCCGACGGGCATCCGGTGGCGTGCCGCGTAGCCGGGGTGGAGCTGGCTGAACCGCTGGACGAAGTAGGGGCGTTCGGGCCGGGGGCCGACCAGGCTCATGTCGCCGCGCAGCACGTTCCACAGCTGGGGCAGCTCGTCGAGCGAGGTACGGCGCAGCAGGTGGCCGACCGTGCTCATCCGCCGGTCGTCGGCGACGTTCCAGCGCGTCGCCGACTCGTGCTCGTCGCGGGGGCGCAGGGTGCGGAACTTCAGCACGGTGATCGGGCGGCCGTCCTGCCCGACGCGTTCCTGGCGGAAGATCACACCGGGGCCGTCGGCGAGGCGGACGGCGAGCGCGCAGGCCAGCAGCACGGGTGAGACGGCCAGCAGGGCAGCGGCCGCGACCGCGACGTCCAGGGCGCGCTTGCAGCGCAGTCCGGCGGAGCGGAAGGGCGGCGGGTCCAGGCGGTGGCAGGCGAAGCCCCACAGGTGGTCGCCCCCGCGGACGGGCCGGGCGGCGGGGAGCGGTCCGGCGTCCGGGACCGGGCCGCCGCCGACCAGCCACACGGTGCAGCCGAGGTCCGCGAAGAGCGGGACGAGGGCCGCGGTCTCCGGGTCCGTCCAGGGATCGCTGGTGAACACCGCGTCCCGCACCGAGTTCTGGATGGCGGCCCGCACGATGTCCTCCGGGCCGGTGAGCACCGGCACGCCGGCGTCCTCGGCCAGGAGGGCGCCGGCCGGTCCGCCGGGCTCGACCATGCCGACCGGGCGCATCCCGTACTCGGGGTGCTCGTGGAGGGCGGCGGTGACCTTCCGCCCGGTCGGTCCGGTGCCCACCACCAGGGCGGAGCACGGCCTGCGGCGTCCGGCCCGGCGCCGCCCGAGGTGGATCGCGCCGCGCGCCGCGCAGGCCAGCGCCGCGTGGGCCGCCACCGCGGCCGTCAGGGTCGTCCAGTCCAGGGCCCGGTCGGGGTGGACGGCGGCCGGCACGGCCGCCGCCGCGCACCAGGCGACCGCCGCGCGGCCGAGCAGGGCGGGCAGCTCGTCGATCGCGGAGGCGGCCAGGGCGGTGCGGTACAGGCCGCCGTGCGCGTTGAGGGGCAGCAGGACCGCCGGTACGAGGGCGCAGACGGCCGCGAGGGCGAGCGGTGTCCCGTCCCCGCCGGCCGACGCGACCGCCGCGGCGGCCACCGCGACCGCCACGAGGCAGTCGGAGACCGCCAGGAGCGCCCCGGCGCGGTGGCGGTGTGGTCTTCTCCTCAGGTGGGACGGCAGGGGCCGGGGCGCGGGCCCGCGCGGCGTGACGACGGATGTCGCCGCGCGGGCCTTGGGTTCCGGCGGGGGCAGGACCTGGCTCGGACGGGAAGTGGATGTCCCGGTGTTCTCCGTGGTCATCGCCTGGTGCGCTCCGTGGATTCGGTGTGGGGAAGGACGGACGGTTCGTCGGGGGTGCGGGGGGATGGCCCGCGGTGCGGGGGAAGGGAAGGCTCGGTGGAGGGGGCGGGCCCGGGGGCCGGGGCGGCGCGGCGCTCGGCCAGCACCTCTTCGTACAGACGCGCGACCCCGGCCGCCGTCCGCCTCACGTCGAAGGCGGAGCGGACGTGGTCGGCGGCCTGCCGCTCCAGGTCGCGCCGGAGTCCGGGGTCGGCCAGCAGGCCGGTCAGCGCGCGGGCCAGGGCGGCGGGGTGCTCCGGAGGGACCAGGCAGTGGGCGGCGTGTCCGGGGGGAAGGCTCTCGGCCGCTCCGGTCACCTGGGTCATCACCACCGGGCGTCCGCAGGCCATCGCCTCCAGCGGGACGAGGGCCATGCCCTCCCAGCGGGAGGGCAGCACGACCACGTCGGCCGCCGCGTACCAGGGCACCGTGTCGTCGGCGGCGCCGGCGAACAGCACCCGCCGGGGGGCCGCCCCGCCCAGTTCCCGCCGCTGCGGACCGTCGCCGACCAGGACCAGCCAGGCGTCGGGGACGCGGCCGGCGACCTCCGGCCACGCCCGCAGCAGGACGTCCTGGCCCTTCTGCCGGCACAGCCGGCCGACGCACACCACCAGGGAAGCGTGCGGGGGCAGGCCGTCGAGCGCGGGCAGGGTGACACGCGCGCGGGCGCGGGCGTCGGCGTACGCCGGGCGGAAGCGGTCGGTGTCCACGCCGTTGCGGATCACCTCCCAGCGGGCGTGGACCCCCGCTTCCAGGCCGTGCCGCCGCTCGTCCTCGCTGACGCACAGCACGCGGTCCGCCCAGCGGGCCGCCAGCCGCTCCCAGTGCAGGGCGAGCCGGGCGGTGGCGCCGCCGACCGCGTCGAAGGACCAGGCGTGCGGCTGGTGGACGGTCGGTACC
Organism: Streptomyces glaucosporus; assembly: GCF_039533345.1. Lineage (NCBI taxonomy): Bacteria > Bacillati > Actinomycetota > Actinomycetes > Kitasatosporales > Streptomycetaceae > Streptomyces > Streptomyces glaucosporus. The sequence continues at coordinate 30,106 of NZ_BAAATJ010000018.1, forward strand.
CGGCCGCGCAGGGCGAGCCGGGCGGCCAGTCCCGCCTTGGCGCTGTGCGCGTGCACCAGGTCGGGGCCGATCCGCCGCACCAGCCGGGCGGCCCGCGCGGTCTCCCCCGCCAGGCCCGGGCCCGGTTCGCGGGACGCGGGCCAGGGGACCACCTCGGCGCCGGCCGCGGCGGCGTCCCGGCTCAGGCTGCCGCCGGGCGGGCAGGCCACCACGGCCCGCATCCCCTCCTCGGTCTGGGCGCGCACCAGGTCGGTGACGACCCGGGCGACGCCGCCCTCGACGGGCTGGGACAGGTGCAGCACCGTGCGAGGCGCCGCTGTTCTCTCGTTGTCAGGCACGCTGAGCTCTCCGTACGGGGGAACCTGCTGGGTCTCGCGCCCCGGCGGTCCGGGGCGCGGCTCCTCGCCTCGCGTCAGCTCGCCTCGGCCTGGACGAAGAGGGCGCCCAGCTGGTAGCCCTCGCCGCTCGTGGTGAAGCGGAGCGTCAGGGAGTCGCCGCCGTGCTCCAGGGCGGGCGTGATGCCGTAGACGTCGGAGTCGTAGCCCAGGGTGTTGGGGTGCGCGGGCAGCCGGCCGGGGCCCGGGCGTCCGTGGTCGGTGATGGTGGAGTTCATGAAGTCGTCGGCGGGGTTGGCCTCGTCGCGCACCCGCATCGCCGGGGCGTCCCCGGCGCGGACGGTCAGGGACTCGTCGGCGTGGCCGCGGTCGCCGTCGTAGGCCACCACGCCCAGGGAGCCGTCGGCTCCGGCGGGCACCGGCAGGTCCTCCACGGTGATGTCGAGGGTGCGCCGGTCGGAGGCCAGCGCCTCGTAGCCGTCCATGATCGCCAGGTGGCGGAGCGGCTCGTTCGGGTGGGCGTAGGCGGCCACCAGCGTCCATCCGCCCCAGGCGCCCGCGGAGGTGCGGCCCTTGGCGACGTTGACCTGGCCGACGGTGTAGTAGCCGCTGCCCGAGTCCGCGACGAGGTCGGTGACGTCGGCGGACGCGGTGTAGCCGTCCATCAGCCCGGTGGTGCGGTGGCCGACGACGGTGTCGGCGAGGAGTTCCTTGTAGTTGCCCCCGGGCTCGGCGATCAGCACCCGCCCGTTGTCCTCCGGCGGCTTCTGCTCGCCGACGCGGAGGTTGCCGCCCCAGTACAGCCGGGCGTAGGTGACGCGCGCGCCGGGGGGCAGGCGCAGTTCCGCCTGGCTGGAGTTGTAGGTGTTGGGGTCGTCGTCGAGGTCGATGTACGTCATCTCGTACTGGCCGTTGACGCCCGCGGCGCCCTCCCGCGCGGCCTCGCAGGACGGGGCCTCGGCGACGACGGGGGTCTCGCAGGTGGCGGAGGCGTTGGCCGCGCGGACGATGCCGCCGTGCTGGGTGGCGCGGTAGCGCTCGCTGAACGGAATGCGCGCCGCCTCGCCGGGGGCGGGTGCGGCGGCGGTCGGCGGCAGCGCCGCCGTCAGGGCTGCGGACGCCAGCACGCACAGCAGTCCTCGGCCGGCGAGCCCCAGGGAAACACGCATGGATCTTCTCCGATCGACGCCATCCAAACCGGAGCAAACCATGACAGAGCAGAGCGTCCATCCCGGCGGAGACGCGCGGGGGATTGAGCCGAGAGTGTGATCACCCCGAGGGGGCATCGGAGAAGGCGGCGGAGGTGATAACAGCCCGGGCTTTCCTGCGGGCCGGAATGGTGATCTGAATAAGCCTATCGAGTGATCATGCGCATCCCCTCGCATAAGCCCTCGTTGGGCCAGGTGTCCCATTCACGATCCGAAAGGAGACCGGCGATGATCCGTGTCGCCAAGGCCGCCGCTCTCACCGCCGTCGGCAGCGCCCTGGTCCTGGGGGGTGCCGGCACCGCGTCGGCCACCGAGGGCGCCCAGGCCCAGGGGGCCGCCCTCGGCTCCCCCGGCATCATCAGCGGCAACGTGGTCCAGGTCCCGGTTCACGTGCCCGTCAACGTCTGCGGCAACTCGGTGAGCGTCATCGGCGCGCTCAACCCTGCCTTCGGGAACGCCTGCGTCAACAAGTGACCCGGACGGCCACGGCCGTTCCCCCACCGCCGCCCTCGCCCGGGCGGCGGCCACGGTACGGGGCCCGCGGAGACCTTTCCGGTACTCCGCGGGCCCCGCACCCGTCCGTGTGCCGCGCCCGTGTGCCGTGCCTTCCTCCGCGCGGCCGGGCCGCCGGCCGGACGGGACCGTTTCGCCTCCGGCGCGGTGGGAACTCGCGGGCCCGGAGGTGAGCACCATGCCCGAGCCCGGCAGCAAGAGCTACGACAAGAAGCGCGCGCGGCGCCGCAAGGAGGCCGAGCGGAGCGGCGTCCCGGACAAGAACGCCAACGAGGCGGCCAACGAGTCGATCCAGCAGGACCCCCGGTGGCGCACCTCCGGGCCGCGCACCGAGCGCGGCCGCGGCCCCAAGGGGGAGCGCCCCGGGAACGAGTGACGGTCCCGGGCGGGCGAACCGCACGGCGCGCGGCCCGGCCTCTCGCGCCGGAGGGCGGTCAGGGACCGCCCTCCTCCTTCTGCTCGCGGACCTCGTCCGGCCGGCCCGAGGCGCCCTGCGGCAGGTCCGCGCCCCTGGGCGGGTCCACCTCCACCGGGGGGATCCACGGGCCGCGCTCCACCTTCTCGCCCGGCTGCAGCCCCGGGACCGGCCCCTCGGCGATCTCCGGCTGTTCGACGTCGCTGCCGGCCACGGCGTGGACGTCGCCCTTGCCCAGCGGGGACGGCCGCTCCTCCCCTTCCCTGGACTCCTCCCAGTTCTCCTTTCCGGTGCCCGGGTCCCCGCCCCCGCGCGGAACGGCGTTCCCCGGGTTCCGGGTCCGCTCGGCGGCCTCCGCTATCTCGCGGGCGCGCCGCTCGCGCTCCTCCCGCTCGGCGTCCTTGGCGTCCTTGGCGTCCCTGCCGCCCATGGCGTCCCTGTCCGCGCCGGTCATGGCCTCGCTCCTCTCACGGGTGCTCCCTGGTGACGGATCGTGCCGACGCCGCGCGGGTACCCCGTGACCATGGGAAACATTCTGGTGGGCACCTGCTCGTGGACGGATCCCGCGCTGGTCGCCGGCGGCTGGTACCCCCCGGGCGCGCGGGACGCGGAGGGGCGGCTGCGGTACTACGCCGAGCGGTTCGGGCTGGTCGAGGTGGACGCGACGTACTACGGGCTGCCCAGTGCGCGCAACAGCGCTCTGTGGGCGGAGCGCACCCCCGACGGGTTCGTCTTCGACGTCAAGGCGTTCTCCCTCCTCACCGGCCACGCCGCCCGGATCGGCTCGCTGCCGGCGGACCTGCGCCCGGCCGGGGCCGCCGGCGCCCGGGTGCGGGCCGGGGCCCTGCCGCCCGCGGCCGTCGACGAGGTGTGGCGGCGTTTCGCCGCCGCGCTGGAGCCGCTGCGCGCCGCGGGGCGGCTGGGCGCGGTGCTGATGCAGTTCCCCCCGTCGCTGCGTCCCGGGGCCGCGGCCGAGGACTTCCTGGACCGGACCCTGGAGCGCGCGGGGTCGCTCGGCTGGCGCACGGCGGTGGAGTTCCGCGACCCGAGCTGGTACGCCCCCGGGCAGAGCGCGCGGACCGCCGGCCTCGCACGGCGGCACAAGGCCGCGCTGGTGGCCGTGGACTCCGCCCGGGGGCTTCCGGCGTCCGTGCCGCCGGTCGCCGTCGCGACCGCTCCGGAGCTGTCGGTGGTGCGGTTCCACGGACGCAGCCCGCACTGGGGCACGGGGAGCAAGGAGGACGCCTACCGCCACCGCTACACCAAGGAGGAACTGGCCGAGTGGGTCCCCCGGATCAAGGCCCTGGCGGAGCGGACGGAACAGGTCCACGTCCTGTTCAACAACTGCTGCGGCGACGCGGCGGTCGACGCCGCCGGGACCATGGCCGGCCTGCTGGAGTGACACGGGGTCGCGCGGGGCGGGGCCGCCGGAACCGCCGGGGCGGGGGCCGGTCCCACCCGGCCGCGGTGCCCCGCCCGCACCGCCCCCGGGCGCGGAGAACCGCCGGGCGGACGGGTGCCGCGCTGGCGGAATGCTCAATTCCTTTTTCTTTTCCGCTCCCTTCCCGCTCCCCTCCCGCTCCATTACCCTCCGTTTCACGCCGTTGTGCGCCCCGGACCGGTGTTCCTCCGCGCTTTTACGGACCGTTCACGGCCGCCCCTTGCCGGAATGTCACGGCCCCGTCTATGTTTGGCCCGCTCGTCGACCGAATTGCGTGAATGCTCAACCGACGGAGCGCCGAAAGTGCCCGACAGCACGGCGGCGCAAGGGGAGGGGACCGGCCGTGGCCGGACGAGGACGTCATCGCCGCTACAAGCCCAACGCTGTTTCCCGGGCATCGCTGACCGTCACCGCGAGCGGGGCGGGAATCGCCATACCCCTGATCGGGGCCACCGCCGCCCACGCCGCCCCGGAGGAGGTCTGGGAGAAGGTCGCGGCGTGCGAGAGCAGCGGCAACTGGAATACCAACACCGGGAACGGCTATTTCGGCGGACTGCAGTTCAAGCAGAGCACCTGGCAGGAATTCGGCGGCACCGCCTACGCCCCCCGCGCCGACCTGGCGACCAAGGAGGAGCAGATCGCCGTCGCGGAGAAGGTCCTCGACGGGCAGGGCCCGGCCGCCTGGCCGGTGTGCTCCTCCCGGGCCGGGCTGACCCGGGACGGCCAGGGCTCCGCGACCGTCCCCGCCCCCCGCGCGGAGCAGGCCGGGGCCGGGGAGAGACGGACGGAGCCGCGCGAGCCGCGCGAACGGCCCGACGAGTCGGGCCGGGCGTACACGGTGGCCGGTGGCGACACGCTGTCCGGGATCGCCGGCGAGCACGGCGTCCGCGGCGGCTGGCAGGCGCTGTACGAGCGCAACCGCTCGGTGGTGGGCGACGACCCGAACCTGATCTTCCCCGGGCAGCGGCTCCAGCTGAGCGGCCGGGGGACGGCCGGGGAACCGGCACCCGAGGCCGGGCGGAACGACTCCGGGACCCGGGCGAAGCCGAAGGCGCAGCAGAAGCCCGAGGTCCGGGAGAAGCCCCGGCCCCAGGAGAAGCCGGAGGCCCGGCAGACGCCCAAGCCGCAGGAGAAGCCGAAGGCCGAACCCCGGCAGAAGGTCAAGGCCCAGGCCGGGCCGGAGAAGACCGACCGCAAGCCCCCGAAGGCGCAGGGCTCCCCCGCCTACACCTCCCCCGTCCCCGGCGTCGGCCCCAGCACCGCGTACCGGCAGTCGGGCAGCAGCTGGTCCAGCGGCTACCACACGGGCGTCGACTTCCCCGTGTCCACCGGCACGACGGTGCAGGCCGTCAGCCGCGGCCAGGTCGTCTCGGCCGGCTGGGGCGGCGCGTACGGCTACCAGGTCGTCATCCGGCACACCGACGGCCGCTACAGCCAGTACGCCCACCTCTCGGCGATCTCCGTGCGCGCCGGCCAGCAGGTCAACGCGGGCCAGCGGATCGGCCGTTCGGGATCCACGGGCAACAGCACCGGCCCGCACCTCCACTTCGAGGTCCGCACCGGCCCCGGCTACGGCTCCGACATCGACCCGCTGGCCTACCTGCGCTCCCACGGCGTCCGGATCTGAGCCCGCAGCGCCTCCGACGCCCCGGCCGCCGGCGGCCCCTCGGGTGACCGCCGCTTCCGTGGGGGCGGCGGTCACCCGAGGTCGCGCTTCTCCAGGGGGCGGGTCGCCGGGCCCTGGAGGACCGAGCCGTCGGGGGCGAAGCGCGAACCGTGGCACGGGCACTCCCAGGCCCGCTCCGCCTCGTTGAAGTGGACCAGGCAGCCCAGGTGCGTGCAGCGGGAGGAGACGGCGTACAGCTGCCCCGCCTCGTCGCGGTGGACGGCGCAGCGGCGGCCGTCGATCCTCACCAGCGCACCGCCGCCGGGGGCGATCTCGTCGACGGAGTCCACGTGGGTGGAGCGCAGCCGGTCGCCGACGAAGTGCTTGGCGACGGTCGCCTGGAGGCCCAGCAGCGAGGGCGCCTCGCGCAGACCCGGCAGCCGCCGGGGGTCGTACAGGGAGGCCCAGGGCGGGAGTTCGGCGCCGGTGAGGTACGCGGCGAGCAGCCGCCCGGAGAGGATGCCGCTGGTCATCCCCCAGCCACCGAAGCCGGTGGCGACGTAGGTGTGCCGCGTGCCGGGGTGGAAGGGCCCGATGTACGGCACCCGGTCGGTGGAGTCGTTGTCCTGGGTGGCCCAGCGGTGGACGACGCGGGCCTCGGGGAAGCGCTCGGCGACCCAGGCGCCCAGCCGCTCGAAGCGCTCCTCCACGTCGGCCGTGCCGGGCAGGAACCGCTCGCCGGTGACGATCAGCAGTCGCCGCCCGTCGCCGTAGGGGGCGGTGCGCACCGAGCGGGTGCCGTCCTCGGGGGTGATGTACATCCCGGCCGGGTCCCGGTCGGCGGGGATCTCGGCCGCGATCACCAGTTCGCGGTGCGGCTCCAGCCGGGAGAACAGCAGCGCCCGGTCGAAGACCGGGTAGTGGGTGGCGACGACGACCGCGCGGGCGGTGACCGTGGCGCCGTTCTCGGCGGTCACCCGGCACGGCTCGCCCTCCTCCAGGCCGACCACGCGGGTGCGTTCGGCGATGCGCCCGCCGCGCCGCACCAGGTCCTCGGCGAGCGCCAGCAGGTACCTGCGGGGGTGGAACTGCGCCTGGTCCTCCACCCTGACCGCGCCCCGCACCGGGAAGGGCAGCCCGGTGTCGGTGACGTAGGAGGCGGGCAGTCCGGCCTCGGCGGCGGCCTCGGCCTCGGCGCGGACCTTCTCGTCCTGCTCCTCGGACTCGGCCCAGGTGTAGGCCGGGACGCGCTCCAGGTCGCAGTCGACGCCCAGTTCGCGCACCACGGCGGCCAGATGCGCGATCGCGTCCTGCTGGGAGCGCGCGTACAGTCCCGCGCCCTCGGCGCCGTGCCCGCGCCGCAGGTCGTCGTAGATCAGGGAGTGCTGGGCGGTGACCTTGGCCGTGGTGTGGCCCGTCACCCCGGCGGCGATCCGGTCGGCCTCCACGACGGTGACCTCGCGGCCGGCGCGGGCCAGTTCCCAGGCGGTGCACAGGCCCGCGATGCCGCCGCCGACCACCACCACGTCCGTGTCGGTCTCGCTGCCGGGCTCCAGCGGCGGGTGGGTGACGGCGGGGGTGACGGGGGCGGAGGCCAGCCAGTACGACTCGTGTTCCGCGGGGAGTCCGCTCACCGGTTCCGCGTCCCTCCCCGGTCGGGGTGCACGCCGGTGCCCTCGCCCTCTCCGGACGGGCCGACCTCGCCCACGCCCTCGGGCGCGCCCGTCTGGTCCTCGTCGTTCTCGCCGCGGAGCTGCCCGATGTCGCGGTCGTCGTCGACGGTGTGGACGGCCGACTCCTCCGGGCTCATCCCCTCGACCGGGGACTCGTGGGAGAACACGTCCTGGTTGGCGGGCCGGTCGTCGAGGGGGTCGTAGCTGAGCTGGCCGGTCCTGTCCGCCGGGGGGCCGTAGCCGGCGGAGGCGTCCTCCCTCACCTCCGGCTCCTCCTGCGCCAGCCGCTGGTCCAGGGACTCGCCCTCGACCTGCTCGGCGTAGGTGGTGCCCCACCGGTCGGCGGCCACCGCCCGCTCACCGGGGACGGGCATCTGCTGCGGGTCGTTCATCCACTGCTGCTCGGGCGTGCCGTTCTGCAGGTCGGGGATGCCCTCGTCCTCCGGGTTGCCGCCGGGGTCGTCGGGGCCGTCCAGCACCGAGTCGCCGGGGCTGGGGCCGGTGGCGGGGGCGTCGTCGGGCGGGAGACCGGGGTTCTCGTCGTCGGTGGCGGTTCCGCCCTCTTCGGTCAGTTCGGGCCTGCTGTCGTCCGCTCCGGTGGGCTCGTTCTCATCAGGCGTCCGGTCGGCCATGGTCGCTCTCCCTCCGGGTCCCGGTGTCGGTCGGGGACGTACACGCGTCGGTGATCCGATCGATCCTCACCGCCCGCCGGTACCCGCCGTTACCGTCCGGAAACGCCCGCCCTGTCCGGGCCGCGCACCGATCACCCCGTTTCGCCGGGCGGGGCCGGGGTACTCCGGCGGCCACGCCCGGTACGGGGGAATCAGCGGAGAGCGACGCGACCGGCGCGCGGGAGACGACCGCCGGGACGGCACCGGGCGCTCCGGACCACAGACGAGCAGGAGGACCCAGGTGACCTTCAACCCCCTGGAGCAGCGCGGCATCCCTCTGGACCGCCAGCTCCGCAACTGGCGTGAGCTGGACGTCGACCAGATCGACCCCAACCACGCCGACCCCTACACCCGCTGCCGCATCATCACCATGAACGGCATCGAGGTGGAGGCGATCATGTTCAGCCACCACTTCGCGCGGGTGTGCCCCGACATGGACGTCAAGCGGCAGCTCGCCGAGGTGCGCAACATCGAGCAGCAGCAGCAGAAGGTGGTCAACTGGATGCTGCCGGGCGTCTCGTCGGTGCTGGAGACGACGATCGCCTACGAGCAGGTGGCCGTGGACCTCACCGCCTGGGTGGCCCGGATGGAGCCCGATCCGTATCTGAAGCAGGCCTACCAGTTCGGCGTCCTGGAGGACTTCGACCACCTGTACCGGTACTCGAACCTGTACGAGATGATCGAGCACCGCAAGGCCGAGAAGATCGTCGACCAGCTCACCGAGGTCATCCCCGGCCGGCCGACCAAGTACCACCACCGGCACCCGGCCGACAACGTCCGCGACCCGTACGACAAGGACCGGACGGACCCGCTCTCCAAGCTGCACGCGCTGACGATCATGTCGGCCGAGCAGCAGACCATGAACTTCTACATGAACGTGGGCCCCCAGTACATGGAGCCGATCGCCCGCCAGCTCTACCAGGAGATCGGGCTCATCGAGGAGGAGCACGTCACGCACTACGAGTCGCTGGTGGACCCGGGCGAGACCTGGTGGGAGCGCCTGGTCAACCACGAGTACAACGAGTGCTACCTGTACTACTCGTTCATGGAGCAGGAGAGCGACCCCAAGGTCAAGGCCGTCTGGGAGCTCCACCTGAACATGGAGCTGGAGCACCTGCGCATCGCCTGCGACCTGATGCGCCGGTACGACGGCCGCGAGCCGGAGGAGATCCTGGCGCCGCAGCTCCCCAGCGTCCTGACCTTCGAGCCCAACAAGGAGTACATCCGGGAGCTGCTGGCCACCCAGCTGGACCTGACGACGCTGGGCGCCGGCTACGTGCGCGAGGCGCACGAGCGCTTCGAGCGGATGCAGGAGCAGATCCACGGCGGCGAGGAGCCGCCGAGCGAGCGGGTGATCGACATGCACCGGGAGGGGTTCGGACAGGAGTACCGGCTGAGCACCGAGGGCGAGCACCCGGACGTGTCGCTGCGCGAGCGGGTCTGACCCCGCTCTTCCCCTCCGGCCCCGTCCGCGTCCCCGGTCCCTTCCCGTCCTCCCGGCGCCGGGCCGCCGCTCCCTCCCGGGGGCGGCGGCCCGGCCGCGTCCGGCTCAGCCCTTGCCCATGACCTTGCGCACGGCGTCGCGGGCGCGGTCGGCCACGGCGACCAGCGGGCCCACGGCGAGGTTCCCCGCGGCGGTCTCCGTCCCGGGGTGCGGGTGGGTGGGAGCCGTCGCCTCCGCCGCCCGGACGGCCCTGGCCATGGTGCGGAGCCGCTCGGGTTCGGTGTTGTGCGCGATGTGGTTGAACTCGTAGCGCTCCTCGGCGCGGGCGTGCGCCTCCACCTCGCGGCGGAGGGTCTGCAGCCGGGCCGTGAACGCCGGGTCCTCCGGGTCCATGTCCTCCAGCGCCTTGAGGGTCTCCTTGGCCTGCTTCTCCTCCTCCAGGCGCCGGTCGACCACCGCGTCGCCGCCGTCGATGTTCCGCCGGGCGTAGGGGTGGACCACCTCCTCCTCGGCGGTCTCGTGCACCGCCAGCATCCTCACCAGGCGGTGGAAGGCGTCGCGCCGGGCGTCGCCCCGGGCCGCCTCCACCTCGTCGAAGAGGTTGCGGATCTCGCCGTGCTGCCGCATCAGCAGCGCCACGACGTCGTCGTCACCGCTGATTCCGCTCCTCTTCGCGTCCTGCCGCTGCGCCATGTGTGGGTTTCCTTCCGTGGAATGCCGTTGTGATGCCGTGTAATGCCGTGAACTGGCGTGGAATGCCGCGGAATGCCGTCATGGGCCGGCCGCCGTCCGGAGGGTGTCCGGGGCGTCCGGGGTGCGTTCCGCAGCCGTACTCGTGACCCTGGGTACGGGACCCCTGCGGTACCCGTGACCCCTCCCGGGAAACCCCCGCCCGTTTCGCCGCGCGGGCCGGGGGTACTCACACTGCCGTGACCAGGGACGGAACCACCGGGGGACTGACCATGGGGGTCGAGGAGGAGTTCCTCCTGGCCGACCCGACGACCGCGCGCACCGTGCCCGGTGCGCGGGCTGTGCTGCGCCGCGTGCACCAGGACGCCTCCGCGGCCGACGGATCCGGCTGCAAGGCCGAGTTCCTCGCCACGCAGGTGGAGTCCGCGACCGCGGTGTGCACCACGCTGGAGGAGTTGCGCGGCCGGCTGGCCGCGGACCGCGCCCGTCTGGTGGACGCCGCCCGGGAGGAGGGCCTGTACCTGCTGTCGAGCGGTACGGCCGTGGTGGACGGCGGGCGGCCGCCGGTGGCCGAGGGGGAGCGGTTCCGGCGCATCTCGGAGATCTTCGCCGACGTCGTGGACGACTACGAGGTCTGCGGCTGCCACGTCCACGTGGGCGTCCCCGACCGGGAGACCGCGGTGGCCGTGGTCAACCGGGTGCGCCCCTGGCTGCCGACGCTGCTGGCCCTGTCGGCCAACTCCCCCATCTCCCACGGCCGGGACCACGGCTACGCGAGCTGGCGCATGATGGAGCAGCGGCGCTTCCCCGCCTCCGGGATGCCGCCCCGCTTCGCCGACGCCGCCGCCCACGACGCGGAGGTGGAACGGCTGGTGTCGTACGGCGCGCTGGTCGACGACCGGATGAGCTTCTGGCTGATGCGCCCCTCGCCGTGGCTGCCCACGGTCGAGTTCCGGGTCGCGGACGCGGCCGCCACCGTCGACGACGCCGTGCTCCAGGCCGCCCTGGGGCGGGCGCTGGTGCGCCGGGCCCTGGCCGACCTGGAGGCGGGGGCGCCGGAGCCGGAGCTGGACGACCGGGCCGCCGCGGCGGCGGTGTGGGCCGCGGCGCGGTACGGGGTCGCGGGCGACGGCGTGGATCCGCTCACCCGTGCCCGCAGGCCGGCCGCGGAACTGGTCGGCGCGCTGCTGCGGCACGTCGAGCCCGCGCTGGAGGAGACCGGCGACACCGGGACCGTGCGGGCCCTGGTGGCCGCCGTGCTCCGGGACGGCACCGGAGCCGACCGCCAGCGGCGCGCCTGGAGGAGCGGCGGGCCCCTGGCGGTGGTGGAACTGCTGGCGAGTCTGACCGACGCGAGGGAGCACGAGGACACATGACCACCACCCCCACCGCACCCGGCACGGCCTCCGGCGCCGTCGCCGCGGTCCCCGCCGTCTCCGCCGACACCGCCGCGCTCCCCCGGGCGCGCGGCGAGGTGAGCGCCGCGGTGCTGGACGTCCTGGCCTCCCCGCCTCCCGGGCGGCTGCCGTCGTTCCCGGGGAAGGCGGTGGAGGGCGCGGACCCCTACGGCGACGACCTCCAGCTGGCCCTGTACGTCTGCTACGAGCTGCACTACCGGGGCTTCGCGGGCGTGTCGCCCGACTGGGAGTGGGATCCGGACCTGCTGCGGCTGCGCGCCGGGCTGGAGCGGGTCTTCCTGGACGCGCTGCGCCGCGACACCCTCACCGGCGCCCCCTCCGACTCGGACGTGGCCGCCGCGCTGGAGCCGCTGCTGGTGGAGCCCGCCGAGGGCGGCGGCGTCTCGGACTTCCTGCTCCGCGAGGGCGAGTGGTGGCAGATGCGCGAGTACATCGCGCACCGCTCGGTCTACCACCTCAAGGAGGCCGACCCGCACGCCTGGGTCATCCCCCGCCTCGACGGCCGGGCCAAGGCGGCGCTGGTGGCGGTGGAGTACGACGAGTTCGGCGGGGGCCGCGGCGAGCGGGTGCACGCGCGGCTGTTCGCCGACCTGATGGCGGGCGCGGGCCTGGACCCGTCCTACCTGCGCTACCTCGACGACGTGCCCGCCCCGGCCCTGGCCACGGTGAACCTGATGTCGCTGTGCGGGCTGCACCGGGCGCTGCGCGGCGCGCTGGTGGGCCACTTCGCCGCGGCCGAGATCAGCACGGCCCCCAGCGCGCGGAAGATGGCCCGCGCGCTGGAGCGGATGGGCGCCGCCCCGGAGTGCGTGCTGTTCTTCACCGAGCACATCGAGGCGGACGCCGTGCACGAGCAGGTGATGCGCCGGGACGTCATCGGCGACCTGCTGGAGCGCGAACCGGAACTCGCTGCCGATGTGGTCCTCGGGATCCGCGCCACCGAACTGCTGGAGGAGCGGCTGGCGGGCCACCTGCTGAACTCCTGGCGCCGGAACGCCAGTTCGCTGCGGCGTCCGCTCGGAGGCTGACGCGGCGCCGGGAGGGTCGCCGGGAGGGTCGCCGGGGCGCGCCCGGCGTGGTCCGGAAAACCGGGCGCCGGCGTGGTGCGCCCGGTGTCAGAATGGCCCCCGCTGTGAAGTTCCGGGTGGGGAGGCCGGTTTGGGATACGTGCTCCAGGCGGTGGTCGCGCGTGAGGAGACGCTGCGCGCCGCCGCGCGCGGCCTGCCGGCCGCCCGAACGGTGCCACTGCGGCAGGGGTTGGCGCTGCTGCCCGTGACGGACGAGTTCTTCGACGCCGTCGCAAACGGTCCGGGCGGCTCGCTGCCGGGACCGTGGAAGCTGCCCGGCGGCTTCGACCGCACCCTGGCGCGCTGGTCCGTCCCCGGGCCCGTCGCCTACGTGGAGGCGGAGTACTTCGGCGGCACGGGCGGGCAGAGCGCCGCCGTGTGGGACGCGGGCGCGCTCGCCCTGGGCCCGTTGCGCCTGGCGGAGGGCGAGCCCTTCCCCGCCGGGGGCGGTCCCGTCTCCCGGGCGCTGCGCCGTCTGGGGGCGAGCGCCGAGGGGGCCTTCGACGAGTTCGAGGCCGTGGGGCTCGGTCGGCACCGCCACACCGGGGACTGGCTCTCCCCCGTCGACGGGCCGCGCCCGTGACCCGTCACTGCTGCGCGGAGATGGCGCGCCGGGCGGCCTGGGAGTGCGGCTCGCACCCGAGCCCCTTCGACTGCCCCGACGCCGTGGTCCGCTTCGACGCCCGGTTCCGGGAGTACGGGCTGATCGTCCACGACGGCGGCACGTCGGTGATCGGCATCGCCTTCTGCCCCTGGTGCGGGCGGAAGCTCCCCGAGTCGGCGCGGGACCGCTGGTTCGACGAGCTGGAGAGCCGCGGGATCGACCCGTGGGAGGACGAGATCCCCGAGGAGTTCCGGGACGGCCGGTGGCTCGGCCCCTGAAGGCGGCCGCGGGTGCCCGGGCCGGAACACGGCCCTGCCCGGTCTGCCGCTCCGGGGGAGGAGGGAGGCGTCGCCGTGGACGGCTGCGTGTTCTGTGCGATCGGCCGGGGCGAGGCCGACGCGGATCTGGTCGCGTACCGGTCCGGGGACGTCTGCGTCGTTCCCGCGCTCCTGCAGCGGGAGAACAACCCCGGCCGCACGCTCGTCCTGCCCGTTCCCCATGTGACCGGCCTGGACGGGACGCCGCCCGGCCTCCTGCGGGAGGTGTTCGGGGTCGCCGCCCGGGTGGTGTCCGCGGTGCGGGAGGCGTACGGGGCCGTGGGGAGCACGGTCGTGCAGAACAACACCGCGCCCGGCCAGGTCCTCCACCACCTGCACGTCTCCGTCGTCCCCCGGTTCGAGGGCGACGCGTTCCGGATCCCCGAACCGGGCCTGTCAGAGGCGCCGCGCGAGGTCCGGCTCGCGCGGGCCTCCGCGCTGCGGCGGGTACTGGCCCGGGAGGCGTGAGGCGGGCCGGGACGGGCGCGGGACGGGGGGCGGACCGTCAGGCCCGTCAGCCGCCGTCCCCGCCCGTGTCGCGGGTGCGGCGCTCCTTGCGGCGGTGGCTGGTGTCGCACCACGGGTAGCTCCGGCTGCGGCGGCAGGCGCACACCGCCACCACGAAGCGGTCGGAGCGGGCGGTGCTGCCGTCGGGGAGGTCGATCTCCACCGGGCCCTCGATCAGCACCGGGCCCTCGGGGTCGACCACCACGCGCCGGGCGGACGGCTGCTCAGGGCCGGTCGGCACGGATCACCACCAGTTCCTCCGTCCGCTGCCCCGGGGAGATCAGCCCCCGCGCCTCCAGCCAGGCGGCGCGCTCGCGCAGGACCGGCCCGAACGGGATGAGGCTGCGGGCCACCACCGCGGACTTCAGGCCCTCCTCGCGGAGCAGGGCCAGCGTCGTCTCGATGCCGCACAGTTCGGAGTGGACCACCAGCATCGCGCCGCCCCGCGCCAGCAACGCCGGCGCCGAGGCGCACAGCCGGTCCAGGACCGCGCGGCCGTCCGGCCCGCCGTCCCAGCACATGGCGCGCCCGCGCCGCGGCAGCTCGGCGCTCGGGGAGGGCACGTACGGCGGGTTGGCGAGGACCACGTCGAAGCGCCCGCCCTCCTCCGCCTCGGCCACGGCGTCGGCGAGGTCGCCGCGCCGCACGGTCATCGGCAGCCGGTGCAGCCGGGCGTTGCAGCGCGCGGCGAGCACGGCGCGGGGCGAGGCGTCCAGTGCGACGGCCTCTGCGGCGCCCATCCGCAGGGCGGCCATGGCGAGCACTCCGGTGCCCGTGCACAGGTCGAGAACGCGGGAGCCGGGGGCCAGTGCGGCGTCGTGGAGGGCCTGCTTGAGCAGCCAGGTGTCGTCCTGCGGCGCGTACACCCCTGGGGGCCTGAGCAACAACATGCACACCGGATACCTCTTCTGCCGCTTCCCTAACGCACCTTCTCCCCATAGCTCCCCGTGCCCGGTCCGGTGCGCGGCGCGGGCCGACTGAGCGGCCCGTACGGGGGTACCCGGCCGATCCCGCCGAGCGGGAACCCGAACGGGCGATTCCGGACACGAGGAGGAGATCCATGAAGGCAGCGGTCTGGCACGGCCGGCGCGACGTGCGGGTGGAGGAGGTGCCCGACCCGGTCGTCCGCGAGCCCACGGACGCCGTCGTGCGGATCACGTCCTCCGGGCTGTGCGGCTCGGACCTGCACCTGTACGACGTGCTGACCCCGTTCATGACGGAGGGCGACATCCTCGGCCACGAGCCGATGGGGATCGTGGAGGAGGTCGGCCCCGGGGTGGAGCACCTCGCCCCCGGCGACCGTGTGGTGATGCCGTTCCAGATCGCCTGCGGCACCTGCTACATGTGCTCCCAGGATCTCCAGACGCAGTGCGAGACCACCCAGAACCGCGAGACCGGCATGGGCGGCTCCCTCTTCGGCTACACCAGGCTCTACGGCGCGGTGCCCGGCGGGCAGGCCGAGTACCTGCGGGTGCCGCAGGCGCACTACGGGCCGATCAAGGTGCCCGAGGGCCCGCCGGACGAGCGTTTCCTGTACCTGTCGGACGTGCTGCCGACGGCCTGGCAGGCCGTGGTGTACGCGGACACTCCCCCGGGCGGCACGCTGGCCGTACTGGGGCTGGGGCCCATCGGCGACATGTGCTGCCGGATCGCCCTCCACCGGGGCGTGGAGAAGGTGATCGGGGTCGATCTGGTGCCCGAGCGGCTGGAGCGGGCCAGGGCGCGCGGTGTGGAGGTGCTGGACTTCTCCGAGCACGACGCCGTCGCCGACGTCATCCGCGGCATGACCGGGGGGCGCGGCGCCGACGCGGTGATCGACGCGGTGGGCATGGAGGCCCACGGCAGCACGGCCGCCGCGCTGGCGCAGAAGTCGGCCGGGCTGCTGCCGAAGAAGATCGCCCAGAAGCTGATGACCACGGCCGGCGTGGACCGGCTCGCCGCTCTCCACCTGGCCATCGACGCCGTGCGGCGCGGCGGCACGATCTCGGTCATCGGCGTCTACGGCGGCATGACGGACCCGCTGCCGATGATGACCCTGTTCGACAAGCAGATCCAGCTCCGCATGGGGCAGGCCAACGTACGGCGCTGGGTGCCGGACATCATGCCGCTGCTGACGGACGGCGACCCGCTGGGCGTGGACGACTTCGCCACCCACCACATGCCGCTGGAGAAGGCGCCGGAGGCGTACGAGATGTTCCAGAAGAAGGCCGACGGTGCGGTGAAGGTCGTCCTGCGGCCCTGAACCCCGGTTCCCGCCCGGCCCCGTTCCGGGCGCTCCCGGCGCGGGGCCTCTCCGGCCGGGGGCGGCCGGGGGCGGCGCGGCCGTACCGGACCGTCAGCGCCCGCGCCGCCCCTCCCTCTGCCGCCTGCGGCGCGCCAGGACGACGACCAGGTCGGCCGCCGCCACCAGGGTCAGCGCGGCGCAGATCCAGGCGATCGTGGTGAGCGACTCCCCGCTCGGGGCGTCGCCGGGCTCCGCGTCCGCCGCCCACAGGGCGAAGAACACCGTTCCGGCGAGGAACACGGGGACGTAGAGGGCGGACAGCAGCAGCCGCAGCCCCAGGGCGCTGCGGGCCGTCACGGGTTCGGTTCCGGTGCGCGACCGGCCGGGGATCCGCATCGCCGGTGCACCTCCTGTCGCTTCCTGTAGCTTCCTGCTACTTACTGCTGCTGCTTACTGCTGCTTCCTGCTTTTCCACCGGTTTCCGTGGGCCGGTCCGGCCGGCCGGACGGGTACCCGGCTCCGTTTCCGGCCATGCCCGGTGCGGCCCCTCGCCCGATCGGCGCGGCGCTGTTGCCCCGGCCGCGGCGGGCTGCCAGGGTTTCGTCGTCCGGCAGTTCGAGCGTTCCCGTCCCGTCACGGAGGCTCCATGCCCGTCCGCGTCCCGCGTCCCTCCCGCCGCCGCGGCGCCGTCGCCGCGGCCCTGTCCCTGGTCCTCTCCCTGGCCCTGCCGCTGCTGTCCCCGGCGGGCCCGGCCCCGTCCGCCGCGGCCGACTCCGGCCGGGAGCCGCCCGCCAAGCGGCCCGTCGCGACGGGGTACGGCGGGGCGGTCGCCAGCGTCAACCCGTACGCCTCCCGGGCCGGGCTGGAGGTGCTCCGCGCCGGCGGCAACGCGGTGGACGCCGCCGTGGCGACCGCGGCGGCGCTCGGTGTCGTCGAGCCCTACTCGGCGGGGATCGGCGGGGGCGGCTACCTCGTCCACTACGAGGCCCGCACCGGGCGGGTGCACACCGTCGACGGGCGGGAGACCGCACCGGCCGCCATGGGCCCGGACGCCTTCCTCGACCCCGCCACCGGCCGACCGATCCCCTTCGACGAGGCGGTCAACTCGGGCCTTTCGGTGGGCGTCCCGGGCACGCCCGCCACCTGGGAGAAGGCCCTGGACCGCTGGGGGACCGTCTCCCTGGCCGAGGCGCTGCGGCCGGCCACCGCGATCGCCGAGCGCGGCTTCGTCGTCGGCGAGGAGTTCCGCGCCCAGACCGCGCTGAACGAGGACCGCTTCCGCGACTTCGCCCCCACCGCCGAGCTGTTCCTGCCGGGTGGCGAACTGCCCGAGGTGGGCTCGGTGTTCCGCAACCCCGGCCTCGCCCGCACCTACCGGCTGCTGGCCCGCGAGGGCGCCGACGCCCTCTACGAGGGGCCGCTGGCCCGCGAGATCGTCCGCACGGTGCGGAAGCCGCCCGTGGCGCCCGGCGCGGACCGCACGGTGCGCCCCGGGCTGATGACCACCGCCGACCTGGACCGCTACCGCGCGCTGCTCCGCAAGCCGACGAAGGTGGAGTACCGGGGCGTGGAGGTGTACTCCATGGCGCCCTCGTCCTCCGGCGGCACCACGGTCGGCGAGGCGCTGAACATCCTGGAGAACACCGACCTGGCCGGGATGGACCGCACCCAGGCGCTCCACCACTACCTGGAGGCGAGCCGCATCGCCTACGCCGACCGCAACCGGTGGGTGGGCGACCCGGCGTTCTCCGACGTGCCCACCGAGGAGCTGCTGTCGGAGCGCTTCGCCAAGGAGCGGGCCTGCCTGATCGACCCCGGCCGGGCGCTGACGAGCCCGCTGGCGCCCGCCGACCCCCGCGACCCCGCCTCCTGGGACTGCGCCGCGGGCCGGGGCGGCGGCGAGCCGTACGAGGGGCCGTCCACCACGCACCTGGTGACCGCGGACCGCTGGGGGAACGTGGTCTCCTACACGCTCACCATCGAGCAGACCGGCGGTTCGGCGATCACCGTGCCCGGCCGCGGCTTCCTGCTCAACAACGAGCTGACGGACTTCGACTTCACGCCCCTGTCGGAGACGGCGGACGGCCCGAACCTGCCCGGTCCGGGCAAGCGCCCGCGCAGCAGCATGGCGCCCACGATCGTGCTGGAGGACGGCCGGCCGCTGCTGGCGCTGGGCTCGCCGGGCGGCTCCACCATCATCACCACCGTCCTCCAGACCCTGGTCAACCGGCTCGACCTGGGCATGACGCTGCCCCAGGCGGTCGCCGCGCCGCGGATGTCGCAGCGCAACACCGCCACCACCCAGGCCGAGCCGGAGTTCCTGGACTCCTCCCCCGAGCGGGCGCCGCTGGAGCGGCTGGGGCACCGGTTCGTCCCCCCGCCGCAGACCTTCACCCCGGCGCCGGAGATCGGGGCCGTCGCAGCGCTCGAACTCCTCGGCGACGGGCGGACGGTGGCCGTCGCCGAACCCCGGCGGCGGGGCGGAGGCTCGGCGATGGTGCTGCGTCCGGCCCGTTGACCGGCCCCGCTTCCCGTCGCCGCCTCACGTCCCGCGCCCCCGGCCCTCCCCGGCGCCTCCCCGGCCGTCCGGCGGGTCCGGGGGCGCGAGCCGTCCGGCCAGGTCGTCGGTGAGCAGGGTGCGGCGGTCCACCGCGCCGGTGCGGTAGGCGACGCGGCCGACGACCTGGCCGGTGACGGGCGCGGTGAACAGCTGGAAGAGCGCGATGAGCAGCAGCAGCCCGGCGTACGGCAGCGGCACCCGGACGGCCGCGCCCAGCAGGGCCAGCAGCACGCCCAGGGTCTGCGCCTTGGACGAGGCGTGCAGGCGGGAGAGGGTGTCCGGGAAGCGCAGCAGGCCGACGGCGCCCAGCAGGCAGAAGACGGCGCCGGTCAGCAGCAGTACGGCCGAGACGGCGTCCACCGCCGCCGCGGGCAGTCCCCTCACCTCAGGTCCTCCCGTTCCTCGACGAGCCGTGCCGCCGCCACCGACCCGATGAAGCCCAGCAGGGCCAGCACGATCAGCACGGGCACGAACGCGGTGTACCCCCACACGGCGATGCCCACGCAGGACCCGGCGACGACCAGCGACACCAGGACCTCCACCGCCACGATCCGGTCCAGGGCCCGCGGGCCGCGCACCAGCCTGACCAGCACCAGCAGCCCGGCGGCCGACAGCAGCGCCAGGGCGACGACCGCGACCGCGTTCACCGCCTCCCCTCCCCTCGTCCGCCGTCCCGTCCCCCGCCGTCCTGCCCCCCGCCGTTCCGTCCTTCGCCGTCCTGCCCCCCGCCGTACCGGCGGGCCCGACGGCGCAGCTCCCGGCGCGCCCGGGTGGTGCTCAGGGCCCGCACCACCCAGCGTTCGGCGGCCGCGACGTCCCCGCGCTGCGCCTCGGCCTCCGCGGCGTCGCGCACGGGCAGCGCGTGGATGTAGACCCGCCGTCCCTCGCGGTCGATCTCCAGCACCATCGAGCCCGGTGTCACCGCGGTGAGGTGGGCCGTCGCCGTGATCAGCAGGTCGGTGTCCACCCGCAGCGGCGCCTCCAGCACCGCCGCCCGCGCCCGGGGACCGCGCAGCAGCGCCTCCCGGGCCACGGTGAGGGCCGAGCCGACCAGGTTCACCAGGAGGCGTCCCGCCATGGCCGCCGCCCACAGCGGGCGGACCCTCACCCGGTGGGTGACGGGGGGCAGGGGGAACAGGAGCACCGCCAGCGCGACCACCACCAGCCCGCAGACGAGCACCAGCGGACTCACCGACCCCCACAGCACGATCCACAGCACCCACAGTCCCGCGGCCACCGGCCACCGCCGCCGGGCCTGGTGCGGAAGGCCGGTGGGGTTCTCCGTCCCGGTCATGGGCGCTCCCGGTGCCGTTCGCCGGATGTTCCGGACGCTTCGGACGCCCCGGGGGAACCGGCGTCGCCGACCGGCTGCCCGAGCACCGCGTCCCGGTACGCCTCGCGGTCCAGGAGGTCCACCGCGGCGCGCTGGCTGACCCGCGCCACCGGACCGGCGGCCGCAGCCACCGCCAGCCCGGCCAGCACGATGCCGGCCGTGGCGCCGAGCATCAGCCGCAGTCCGCCGCCGCCGTACCGCCGTACGGCGGGCGGGCGTTCGGGGCCCGCGGCGAACGCCGCCTGCCACACCCGGGCCATCGCGTACAGCGTCAGCAGGCTGGTGACCAGGGCCGCCGCCAGCAGCGCGAGGACGGCCGGGCCGCCCCGGGCCGTCCCGGCCTGCAGCAGGGCGAGTTTGGCCACGAACCCCGACAGCGGCGGGATGCCGGCCAGGCTGAGGCCGGAGACCATGAACAGTCCCGCCACCAGCCCGGGCGGCGGGGCCGCCCGGGCGAGCTGCGGCAGCTTGGCGCTGCCGCTCCAGTTCGCCACCAGGCCGGCGATGAGGAACAGCGCGGCCTGGGCTGCGATGTGGTGGACGGCGTACAGGACGGTCCCGGCGAGCCCGGCGACGGTGTAGAGGGAGAGCCCGAAGAGCATGTAGCCGATGTGGCTGACCAGCACGAAGGACAGCAGCCGGTTGAGGTCCTGCTGGGCGACGGCGCCCACGATGCCCACCAGGAGGGTGAGCGCCGCCGCGACCAGCAGCGGCGTCCAGGGCTCGGTGCGCGGGAAGAGCAGCGTCTGGGTGCGCACCATGGCGTACAGACCGACCTTGGTGAGCAGCGCGGCGAGGACGGCGGTGATGGGCGCGGGGGCGGTCGGGTAGCTGTCCGGGAGCCAGAAGTGCAGCGGCACCACCGCCGCCTTGATGCCGAACACGATCAGCAGCAGCAGGCTGAGGACGGTCCGCAGGCCGCCGGGGAGCTCCGGGACGCGGTGGGAGAGGTCGGCCAGGTTGACCGTGCCGGTGGCCGCGTAGACCAGCCCGATGGCGGTGAGGAACAGCAGCGACGACAGCAGGCTGGTGATGGTGTACGTCATCCCGGCCCGGACCCGGCCGGAGTCGGTGTCCAGGTTGATCAGCACGTAGGAGCTGGCGAGCATCAGCTCGAACGCCACGAACAGGTTGAACAGGTCCCCGGCGAGGAACGCCAGGGCCACCCCGGCCGCCAGCAGCAGGTAGGTGGGGTGGAAGGGCGCGTGGACGGGGTCGCCGCCCTCGGCGGTGCCCTGCCCGATGGCGAAGAGCAGCACGGCGAGCGTCACCGTCAGGGCCATCGTCATCAGCAGCGCCGACAGCCGGTCGGCCACCAGGGACACCCCGGCCGGCGCGGGCCAGCCGCCGACGTCGGCCACCAGCGGGCCGCGCCGGTCGGCGAGGACCAGCAGGACCACGGCGTCCGCCAGGACGGCCAGGAGCGCCCCGACGCCCAGCAGCCGCTGGACCGGGGCCCTGCGCCACACGGCCAGGGAAAGGCCCGCCACCAGTACGGGGACCGCGACGGGAGCGAAGAGCAGCCAGTCGGTCACCTCTCCCGCGCCTCCTTCTCCCCCAGCCTGCGGTCCTCCACGTCGTCGCGGACCTCGTCGTGGCCCAGGAGCTGCCGGCCCCGGTAGACCAGGGCCAGCAGCAGGACGCTGACACCGAAGGTGATGACGATGGCGGTCAGGGCCATGGCCTGCGGCAACGGGTCGGCGAACGCCCCGGTGTCCTCCCCCTTCCCGGTGACCGGCGGTCTGCCCGGCGGCCCGGCGGCCAGCAGCACCAGCAGGTTGGTGGCGTGCCCGAGCACCAGGAAGCCGAGCAGCAGGCGCATCAGGGAGCGCTGCAGCAGCAGGTGGAATCCGACGGCGAAGAGCCCGCCCACCGTCACGGCCGACGTCAGGTCGAGTACGGTCATCGCTCGCGGCTCCCGGGGTCGTCGGGGGCGCCGGACGCCCCGGTCGCGCCGGCGGCCTCCCGCGCGGCCTCCTGGACGGACACCTGGGCCGGGCCCACGGCCGACAGCAGCTTCAGGCACACCCCGGCGACCAGCAGGTAGACCCCGGTGTCGAAGACCACGCTGGTGGTCACCTCGACGTGGCCGAGCACCGGCAGCGTCCCCGCCAGGAGCGCGGTGGACAGCGGTTCGCCGCCGAAGGCGACCGGGGCCAGCCCGGCGGCCGCGGCCAGGGCCAGTCCGCCGCCCGCGACGACGCGGGGGTCGAGGGGCCCGGCGAACGCGGTGTCGGCCCGGCCGCCCACCAGATAGCGCAGGGTGAACGCCTGACCGGCCACCAGGCCCGCGGCGAAGCCGCCCCCGGCCCGCAGGTGGCCCGAGTAGAGCAGGTAGACCGAGAGCACCAGGACGGCCGGGAACAGCATCCGGGTCACGACCTCCAGCAGGAGCGAGCGCTCGTGGGCGGGCAGCTCCCGCGCCTCCGGCAGCCACTGCTCGCGGGGGACGGACCAGCGGGCGGTGCGCGGGTGGCGGAGCACGGAGAAGGGCCTGGCCCGGAGCGTCCTGGCCCCGCCGTCCTCCTCGCCGCCGTACGCGTCGCCGCGGACCGTGATCAGGGCGCCCACCCCGACGGCCGTCACCATCAGCACGGCGATCTCGCCGAGGGTGTCCATGGCCCGGAAGTCCACGATGATGCCGTTGACGACGTTGTGGACCCCGGCGTCCGCCGCGTGCTCCGCGTAGTAGCCGGAGACCGGGCGCTCCCGCCGGGCGGCGGAGGCCGCCACCGCCAGCAGCGCCACGAGCGTCCCCGCGGCCGCGGCCAGGGCGAGCCGCATCCGGCGGACGGGCGGCGAACCGGGCCGGGCGCCGAAGTCGGCCGGGAGGCCGCGCAGCACCAGCACGACGATCACCAGGGTCAGGGTCTCGACGAGGAACTGGGTGAGCGCCAGGTCCGGCGCCCCCTGCACCAGGAAGAACCCGGCGGTCCCGTAGCCGACCGCGCCGGCCAGCAGGGTGGCGGCCAGTCTGCTCCGCACCCGGGCCAGGGCGACCGCCGGGACCAGCACCACCGCGGCGAGCGGCGCCTGGACGGCCGAGGCCCACAGCGGCGGGGCGGGCAGCGGGACGTCGCGCAGCAGCAGGGCGGTGCCGGGCACCGCCAGCACGACCGCCAGCAGCACGGTGAGGTAGGCCGGCAGGGAGCCGACCTGGGTGTGCCGGGTGAACCGCACGGCCGCCCCGTCCAGCCCGTGGCGCAGGCGGCGGTAGCCCTCCTGCGCGTCGGGGAACCGGGGCGCCCGGGCGCGCGCCGCGGCCAGGGCGGGGCGGGCGCGGTGGAGGACGAGGCCCGCGGCCAGGGTTCCGGCGGACAGGGCGAGCGCGGGGGTCGGACCGTGCCAGAGCGCGAGGTGGTAGGGCTCCTGGAACCGGGGCAGCCCGGCCGCGTACGGCTCGGTGAGCGCCTCGGTGCCGGGGTACCACACGCCCGCCGCCAGGGCGGCGGCCACCAGGACCGCGATGGGCGCCGCCATGCCGAGCGCCCGGTCGCCGGCGCCGGCGGGCGGTGACGGCACGCCGGGCTTGTCCGCGAAGGCCCCCCACAGGAAGCGGACGGCGTAGGCCACGGTCAGCGCCGATCCGGCGGTGAGCGCGGCCACCACCCACACCTCGCCCGTCCCGGCGCCGTGCCGGGCCGCCTCCCAGAAGGTGTCGAAGTACGCCTCGTGGCCCAGGTAGCCGACCAGCGGCGGCAGTCCGGCCATGGAGGCGGCGGCGAGCGCGGCCAGCGCGAGCAGCGCCGGTCTGCGGCGGCCCACGCCGGACAGCCGTTCCAGGTCACGGGTGCCGGTGTGGTGCTCCACCAGGCCGGTGACGAGGAACAGCGCGGACTTGAAGGTGGCGTGGGCCAGCAGCATCACCTCGCCGGCGAGCGCGGCGTTGCGGGTGCCGTACCCGAGCAGGGCGATGAGCAGGCCGAGTTCGCTGATGGTGCCGTAGGCCAGGACGCGCTTGAGGTCGCTCTCCCACAGCGCCCGCCACGCGCCGGCCAGCAGCGAGACCAGGCCGACGGTGAGGACCAGGGGACGCCAGGGCGCGGCGTCGGCGAAGCCAGGCGCCAGCCTGGCCACCAGGTACACCCCCGCCTTGACCATGGCGGCCGCGTGGAGGTAGGCGCTCACCGGGGTGGGCGCCACCATCGCGGCGGGCAGCCAGCCGTGGAGGGGCATCTGGGCGGACTTGGTGAAGACGCCGACCAGGACGAGCACCAGCGCGGCGGGCACGTAGCCGCCGCTCGGGGGGTCGGCGACCAGTTCGGAGATCCGGTAGGTGCCCGCGGACTCGCCCAGCATCACGAAGCCGAGCAGCATGGCCAGTCCGCCGCCGGTGGTGACCACCAGCGCCTGCTCGGCGGCGGTGCGGTGCTCCGCGCTCCTCCCGCGGCCCGCGATGAGCAGGAACGACACCACGGTGGTCAGTTCCCAGAAGACGTAGAGGACCAGCAGGTTGTCGGCGGTGACCAGGCCGAGCATCACCCCGGCGAAGACGAGCAGCAGCGCGGACTCGCGGCCGTGGCCCTCCTCTGTGTAGCGGGCGGAGTAGAGCAGGACGGCGGCCCCGACACCGCTGATGACGAACACCATCAGCAGGGAGAGGGGGTCCAGCCGCATGACGGCCTCCAGCCCCAGCGAGGGCGCCCAGGAGAGGCGTTCGAGGGGCGTCTCGCCGTCCAGGACGGCCGGGGTGAGCGCCGCCGCCCAGACCAGTGCGGCCAGCGGCACCAGTGCGGCGACCGCCCAGACGGCACGGCCGAGCCGCGCCGCGAGGGCGGGGAGGGCGGCGGCCACGACGGCGTGGGCGGCGATCAGAACCAGCAAGGGCACTCCTGGATGAACCACGCGTAAGCGTACATATCGGTGCGCGTAGCGCGCGGTTGCACGGCCGTCCGCGGCCCGGCCGGGCCTTCTCCGTTCATGGGCCGGGCGGGTGACCGGGTGTCAGCCCTCGGCCCGCGCGCACACCCCGCACAGCACGCGGCGGGCCTCCGGGCCCTGGGTGACCTGGCCCATGCCCCGCGGTTCGCGGACGAGCCGGGACTCCACCGTCAGGTGGTCGGGGCACAGCCCCGCGTGGCAGCGCGAGCACACGGCGACGGCGGTGGCGGTCCGGCCCTCCGAGTGGCATTCGTAGCAGTTCACGGCAGCGGTCCGTTCTCGTCCAGGGCCCGCCCGCGCAGTCCGAGCGATTCCTCCAGTTCGCGGATGCGCGCGTCGAGCCGTTCGGCGCGGGCGGCGCGCTCATAGGGGGTGAGCGGGGGCCGCCGCGTGATCACCAGGGCGGCGCAGCGGTAGAAGACGTAGGCCGGCACGACGACCGGCCAGGCCAGGCCGTAGAGGAAGGCAGTGGAGGCCGCCACCGACTGGCCCTGTTCCCGGAAGCGTTCGACCGGGTCCTCGTCGGCGTGCCAGTCGCGCTCGAGTTCGATGATCCGGGCGCGCTCGATGCCGTATCCCACCCGGGCCGTCACCAGAGCGGCCGTCAGGTAGGCCGCTAACAGGGCCAGGAGGCTGACCAGCATGCCGCACCTTCCCTCCTTCCGCGTCTCGCGCGGTACCCAGCGCGCGGCGGCGGAAACGCCGGTTGTGTGGGGGTCCGGGCCGTCCCGCGGTCCGGCGGCGGGGTGGGGGACGGCGGCCGCCCGGACACCGGGCGAACCGTTTCCCCGCCGGGCACACGGGTACCCAGCGATGCGCTCTCCGCACCCGGGGAGACGCGGAACCGCGGAAACACCCGAACGACGGACACCGGAGAACACCGGAGAACACGGCGCGGCGGGGCCGCGCGAGGGGAGACGAGCGAGATGAGCGAACGGGACGGGGCGGGGCTGCGCGTGGTGGTCCTGGGCGCCACCGGCAACGTGGGCACCTCGGTGCTGGCGCGCCTGGGAGAGGACCCGCGGATCGCCTCGGTGCTGGGCGTGGCCCGCCGCGTACCGCTGTGGACGCCTCCGAAGACCGAGTGGGCGAGCGCGGACATCGGGGCCGGCGGCGACGCGCCCGGCGGCGGCGACCGGGCGGGGCAGGCCACCGAGGAGCGGCTGACCGACCTGTTCCGGGGCGCCGACGCCGTGATCCACCTGGCCTGGCTGATGCAGCCCATGCGCGATCCGCTGACCACCTGGCGCACCAACGTGCTGGGCACCGCGCGGGTGCTGCGGGCGGTGGCGGCGGCGGAGGTGCCCGCGCTGGTGTACGCCTCCTCGGTGGGCGCCTACTCCCCCGGCCCCCGCGACCGGGCCGTGGACGAGTCGTGGCCGACCCACGGCGGCCGGCCGGACGCCGCGTACTGCCGGGAGAAGGCGTACACGGAACGGCTGCTGGACGGGTTCGAGCACGACCATCCCGAGGTCCGCGTGGTGCGGATGCGGCCCGGCTTCATCTTCAAGCGGGAGTCGGCGAGCGAGCAGCGGCGGCTGTTCGCCGGGCCGTTCCTGCCCCAGCGGCTGGTCCGGTCCGCCCTGGTGCCCGTCGTGCCGGACCTGCCGGGGCTGCGCTTCCAGGTGCTGCACACCGAGGACGCCGCCGAGGCGTACCGGCTCGCGGTCGTCCAGCCGGTGCACGGCGCCTTCAACCTGGCCGCCGGCCCGGCGGTGGACGCGTCCGTGCTGGCCGACCTGCTCGGCGCGAAGGCCGTACGGCTGCCGCTGGGGCCGGTGCGGGCGGCGGTGGCCGCCGCGTGGCGGCTGCGGCTGGCGCCCGCCGAGCCGAGGCTGTTCGACGCGTTCCTGCGGCTGCCGGTGATGGACACCGGCCGGGCCGAGCGGGAACTGGGCTGGACCCCGCGGCACTCGGCGCAGGAGGCGCTCCGGGAGCTGCTGCGCGGCATGCGCGAGGTGGCGGGCGCGCCGACGGCGCCGCTGGCGCCCGTGGCGGACGGCGGGCGGCTGCGCGAGATCGCCACCGGGGTGGGGGCGCGGCCCTGAGCGGCCGGGCCCGGCGGCGGGTCGGCGGCCCGGCTCCCGTGCGCTCAGCCGCGTACGGCCGCGGGCGGCTCCTTTGGCAGACCCGGCTCCGGCAGATCCGGCAGAGCCGCCGTCAGCGCGGCGCCGAGGTCGTCCCCGGGAACGTCCCGGAAGGCGTCCCGCCTCCGCCGCGCCGCCGCCCGGCCCGAGACCAGGCACCACCGCCACCACCGGTCCAGCTCCCGCGGCGCGAGCCGCTCGGCCGGGACCATGGCGGGCCAGCGGTACGCCCGCGCCTGGGCGGTCACCTTCGCCCCGCCGGCCACCGGGTCGACGGCCAGGGCGGGCACCCCGGCCCGCAGGGCCAGCACCAGGCCGTGCAGCCGGTCGGTGACCACCACGTCGAGCCGGGCGAGCAGGGACTGGAACTGGGCCGGGGTGCGGCACAGCCGCCAGTCGTCGCGGGCCAGCCGGGTGTCCAGCTCCACCCGGGCGCAGTCGAGGCCCGCGAGCCAGCCGGTGATCCGCTCGGCGGCCTCCTCGTGGCGGCGGCGCGCGCCGTACTCCCCCTGGCCGCGGGTGAGCACCACCCCGGCGACCGGGGTGGCGGGCAGGGGAGGCGCGGCGGCGGCCAGGTCGGGGGCCGCCCGGACGCCGGGGGCGTCGCGCGGCAGGACGCGGTGGAATCCGCGGACGGCGGGGTCGTCGGGGTCGATGACGGACACGCCCACGGCGGTGCGCACGCAGTGGGCGTAACGCTCGTGGAGGGCGGCGATCTGAGGGCCGTGCAGGGGGCCGCAGACGAACACCAGATGGCCGTACCGCTCCGGGTCGGCCTCCTCCAGGCTCAGCGCGTCCGGCCGGAAACCGGGGCTCCAGGCGGTGTCGTGGGGGACCCCGGCGCGGTCCAGGACCTCCTGGACGCGGCGCAGGGCCAGCTCGTCACCGGCCGTCACCTCCCCGTGCAGGAAGGTGAACCAGCCGGTCAGCAGCGTCCTGGGGGGCCTGTGGGTTTTCCGCGCCGTCATCCGGGGACCCGGCGTCACAACGCCACTGCGTAGGCGATGAAGAACGCGGCGACCAGGACCGCCAGGACCAGCAGCGCGATCAGCGGGGCGGGACCCCAGCCGCTCGGCGTGTTGGCGTTCTGGTCCGGGGCTCCCGCGGGCGTGCTGCTCTCACCGGGCGGCGTCTCGCCGGGCGGCACCCCGCCGCCGCTGTCGAGGCCGGGCGTCCGCTTCGGGTCCGGGTCCGGATGCGTTTCGTTCATGTCTCCCGAGTGCGCAGCAGGCCGCCCCCTTACACCAGCCAGAGGGAATGAGGTTGCTCGATGACGGATGAACGTCACCGGCGGGCCGTGGTCACCGGCGGCGCCGGGTTCGTGGGCTCGCACCTGTGCGAACGACTGCTCGACGACGGCTGGCACGTGCTCGCCGTGGACAACCTGGTCTCCGGCGCCGAGGGCAACGTCGCCCACCTGCTCGGCCGGCCGGGCTTCGCCTTCCTGCGGCGCGACGTGTGCGCGCCGAACGCCCTGACCGGCCTGCCCGGCGGCCCCTTCTGCCTGGTGTTCCACCTGGCCTGCCCGGCCTCCCCGGCCGACTACCTGCGGCTGCCGCTGGAGACCCTGGAGACCGGCAGCAGCGGTACCCGCAACGCCCTGGAACTGGCCGCCCGGGACGGCGCGCGGATGGTGCTGGCCTCCACCTCCGAGGTGTACGGCGACCCGCAGGTCCACCCGCAGCCCGAGGACTACTGGGGCAACGTCAACCCCGTCGGCCCGCGCAGCGTCTACGACGAGGCCAAGCGGTACGCCGAGGCGCTGGTCACCGCCCACCGGCAGGTCCGCGGCACGGACACCGCGATCGTGCGGATCTTCAACTCCTACGGGCCCCGGATGCGGGCCGGGGACGGCCGCGCCGTGCCCACCTTCATCCGGCAGGCGCTGGCCGGCGAGCCGCTGACGGTGGCCGGGGACGGCAGCCAGACCCGTTCGCTGTGCTACGTCGACGACACCGTGGCGGGCATCCTGGCCCTCGCGGGGAGCGACCTCCCGGGGCCGGTCAACATCGGCGGCGAGGAGGAGACCACGGTGCTGGACATCGCCCGCCGGATCGTCAAGCTCACCGGCTCCCCGTCCCCGGTCGTGTTCGTCGAGCGCCCCGGGGACGATCCCGCCCGCCGCCGCCCGGACACCAGGCTGGCCAGGGAGGAGCTGGGCTGGAAGCCGCGCGTCGGCTGGCAGGAGGGGCTGGAGCGGACCATCGCGTGGTTCGCCCGCCGGGCCGCCGCCTGATCCGTCCACCCGGCTCTTTCCCCGCTCCCCCGCCTCTCCTCCCCCGCCGCGGCCGGCCGGCGCCGGCCGCCTCCCCTCACGCTGGGGAGTCACTTCCCCCCGAAAGAGTCGATCTCCCGAGTTTGGCGGCGCTGCCGAGGGTAACCACGGACGCCAGACATCCCGGCCCCGTCGGGACGGACAACGGAGGCACCCCCTATGCGCATCCTCGGCATCAACGCCGTCTTCCACGACCCGGCCGCGGCGCTCGTGATCGACGGCAGGACGGTCGCGGCCGCGGAGGAGGAGCGGTTCAGCCGCCGCAAGCACGGCAAGCGGCCGGTGCCCTTCTCCGCCTGGGAGATGCCCGAGCAGTCCGCGGCCTGGTGCCTGCGGCAGGCGGGCCTCACCCCCGCCGACCTCGACGCCGTCGCCTACTCCTTCGACCCCGACCTGGCCGCCCCGGCCGACTCCCTGGGCCTGGACGACCCCTGGGACCACCTCCGCCGGGAGTACGCCCGGCGCGCCCCGTCCTTCCTGGCCGACGCGCTGCCGGGGCTGGACCCGTCCATCGTCCGCTTCGTGCCCCACCACATGGCGCACGCCGCCTCCGCGGGGATCGCCGGACCGCACCGCGACACCGCCGTGCTGGTCCTGGACGGCCGCGGCGAGTGCGCGTCCCACCTGTCCGGCCGCTACCACGGCGACCGGCTGGAGGTGCTGGCCGCCCAGCGGCTGCCCCACTCCCTCGGCCTGGTCTACGAGGAGCTGACCGAGCACCTGGGCTTCCTCCGCTCCTCCGACGAGTACAAGGTGATGGCGCTCGCCTCCCACGGCAAGCCGCGCTTCCTCCCGGAGCTGCGGGAGTGGGTGCACGCCACCGGCGGGGGCGGCTTCCGCGCCCACGGGGTCGAGTGGGCCGCGCTGGCCCCGGCGCGCCGGCCGGGCGCCGAGTGGACCCAGGAGCACGCCGACCTGGCCGCCAGCGCCCAGGCCGTGCTGGAGGAGACCCTGCTGGACCTGGTGGGCTGGCTGCACGCGGAGAGCGGCGGCGAGGAGCTGACCATGGCCGGCGGCGTCGCCCTCAACTGCGTGGCCAACTCCCGGATCGCCGCCGAGGGCCCCTACCGCCGGGTGTGGGTGCAGCCCGCCGCCGGCGACGCGGGCACCGCGCTGGGCGCGGCCCTCCACCTGGCCGCCGAGCGGGGCGAGTCCCCGCGGCCGATGCCGGGCGCCGACCTGGGCCGCGGCTGGACCGACGAGGAGATCGAGGGCTTCCTGCAGGAGGCGGCCGTGCCCTACGAGCGGCCCGCCGACATCGCCGAGACCGTCGCCGAGGCCCTCGCCGGCGACGGCATCGTCGCCTGGTTCCAGGGCCGCAGCGAGTACGGTCCCCGGGCGCTGGGCCACCGCTCGCTGCTCGCCCACCCGGGCCGGGCGGAGAACCTGGACCGGCTCAACCGGGTCAAGGGGCGCGAGGAGTTCCGCCCGGTGGCCCCCATGGTCGCCGAGCGCCGCGCCGCGGAGATCTTCGACGGCCCGCTCCCCAGCCCGTACATGCTGTTCGTGCACGACGTCGCCAGGCAGTGGCGGGACCGCATCCCGGCCGTGGTGCACGTCGACGGCACCGCCCGCATCCAGACCGTGAACCCGGACACCGAGCCGCTGGTGGCGCGGATGCTGGACGCCTTCGAGCGCCGCACCGGGCTGCCGGTGGTGGTCAACACCAGCCTCAACACCGCCGGGCGGCCGATGGTGGACTCCCCCCGCGACGCGCTGGAGTGCTTCGGCTCCTCGCCCGTGGACCTGCTGGCGATCGGCCCGTTCGCCGTCCGCCGCGGGAAGGCGTTCGCATGAGCGCCCCCCACCGGGCGGCCACCGACTACTCCGTGGTCATACCCACCGTCGGGCGCCCCTGTCTGGCGGACTGCCTGAGGGCGCTCGGCGAGTCGCTCGGCCCGGAGCCCCGCGAGATCGTGGTGGTGGACGACCGCCCCCAGCCCCGGCCGCTCCGCGACGGCCTGCCGCTCGGCGCCCTGGGCCCGCTGCGGGAGCGCGCCACCGTGGTGCAGACCGGCGGCCGGGGCCCGGCCGGCGCCCGCAACGTCGGCTGGCGGCTGGTCACCGCCCCCTGGGTGGCGTTCCTCGACGACGACGTGCGGGTCGGCGCCCGCTGGCGCGAGTCCCTCGCCCGCGACCTGGCCGAGGCGGACCCCACCGTCGCCGGGGTGCAGGGCGTCCTGGACGTGCCGCTGCCCACCGGGCGGCGGCCCACCGACTGGGAGCGCAACACCGCCGGACTGGCCCGCGCCCAGTGGGCCACGGCCGACATGGCCTACCGCACCGAGGCGCTCAAGGCGGTCGGCGGCTTCGACGAGCGCTTCCCCCGCGCCTTCCGCGAGGACGCCGACCTGGCGCTGCGGATCCTCGACGACGGCTGGCGGATCCGGCGCGGCAGCCGGCTGACCACGCACCCGGTGCGGCCCGCGGACCGCTGGGTGTCGCTGCGCACGCAGCGCGGCAACGCCGACGACGCCCTGATGCTGCGGCTGCACGGACCCGCCTGGTGGCGGCGGGCCGCCGCGCCCAGGGGACGCATCCGCCGCCACGCCGCGGTCACCGCCGCCGGGGCGGCGGCGCTGGCCCTGGCCGCCGCCGGACGGCGGTGGAGCGCCGTCCTGGCCGGGGCGGGCTGGCTGCTGGGCACGGCCGAGTTCGCCTGGGCCCGGATCGCCCCGGGCCCCCGCGACCGCGAGGAGGTGGCGACCATGCTGGCGACCAGCGTCCTGATACCGCCGCTGGCGGTCTGGCACCGGGCGGCGGGGACGCTGCGCCACCGCCACGCCTCCCCCTGGGACGCGGACGGGGCCACCGCCCCCGCCGCCGGCGGCGGGGGCGTGGGCCCATGACGGCGGTGCGCGCGGTGCTCCTCGACCGGGACGGGACCCTCGTGGAGGACGTCCCCTACAACGGCGACCCGGCGCTGGTGCGCCCCATGCCGGGCGCGGCCGAGGCGATGGCCCTGCTGCGCTCCCGCGGCGTGCCGGCCGCGGTGGTCACCAACCAGTCCGGCATCGCCCGCGGGCTGATCGGCTGGGACGACATGACCCGGGTGCACGCCCGGATCGACGAACTGCTCGGCCCCTTCCACGCCTGGGCCGTGTGCCCGCACGGCCCCGGCGACGGCTGCGGGTGCCGCAAGCCCGCCCCCGGTCTGGTGCTGGACGTCGCCCGGCGGCTGGGCGTGGCCCCCCACGAGTGCGCGGTCGTCGGGGACATCGGCTCCGACGTGGGCGCGGCGCGGGCCGCCGGGGCCCTCGGCGTGCTGGTCCCCACCCCCGTCACGCTGCCGGAGGAGGTCCGGGACGCGCCCATGGTGGCCTCCGACCTGCTCGCCGCCGTGCGCATCGCGCTGGACGGACCGCCCGGGGCGTCCGGCCGGGACCGGGCGCCGGTGTCCGCGTCCGCCGGGGGAGACCCCGCCGGGGAGCGTCCGGCCGGGTGCCGTCCCGCGTCCGCCCTCGCCCGTTCCACCGCCCGACCGACCGCCCGGAGGCCGTCATGAGAGCACTGGTCGCACGCCTGGACAGCTTCGGCGACGTGCTCCTGGCCGGCCCGGCGGTACGCGCCGTGGCGGCGCGCGCCGACCGCGTGACGCTGCTGTGCGGACCGCGCGGCGCCCCCGCCGGGCGGATGCTGCCCGGCGTGGACGAGGTCCTGGTCTGGGACGCGCCCTGGGTGGGTTTCGACCCGCCTCCCGCCGACCGCGCCGACATCGAGAAGGCCGTCGAGGAGATCGCGGCCCGGCGCTGCGACACCGCGCTGGTCCTGGCCTCGGCCCACCAGAGTCCCCTGCCGACCGCGCTGGTGCTGCGGATGGCCGGCGTCGCGCGCGTCGCAGCCGACAGCGTCCACTACCCCGGCTCCCTGCTGGACGTGCGCCACCGGCGCGACGAGCACGCGCACGAGGCCGAGGCCGCGCTGGCGCTGGCCGAGGCGGCGGGCTTCCCCCTGCCCCCCGGCGACGACGGACGGCTGCGGGTGCTGCCGCCTCCGCCGACGGAGGGGCTGACCGGCCCGCCGGGCTACGTCGTCCTCCACCCGGGGGCGAGCGTGCCCGCCCGCCGCTGGAGCCCGGAGCTGTCGGCGGAGGCCGTGACCGCCCTGGCCGCGGCCGGGCACCGGGTGGTGGTCACCGGCGTGCCCGAGGAGCGCGAGCTGACCGCGTACGTGGCCGGATCGGACGGGCTCGACCTGGGCGGGCGCACCTCGCCGGAGGAGCTGGCCGGGGTGCTGGCGGGAGCGAAGGCCGTGGTCACCGGGAACACCGGGCCGGCCCACCTGGCCGCCGCCGTGGGGGTGCCGGTGGTCTCGCTCTTCTCCCCCGT
The DNA here is from genome assembly GCF_039533345.1 of Streptomyces glaucosporus. NCBI lineage: Bacteria > Bacillati > Actinomycetota > Actinomycetes > Kitasatosporales > Streptomycetaceae > Streptomyces > Streptomyces glaucosporus. The sequence continues at coordinate 63,703 of NZ_BAAATJ010000018.1, forward strand.
CGTCCCGGCCGGGCGCTGGGCCCCCTTCCGCGTCCCGCTGGTGCTGCTGGGCGACCAGCGGGCGCCGTGCGCGGGCACCCGGGCCCGGGTCTGCCCGGTTCCCGGGCACCCCTGCCTGGACCGGGTGACCCCGGAGGAGGTGGTCGCCGCCGTGGAGAAGGCCGCGGCCGGAGGCGGACGACAGAGCACAGCCGCCGGAGGCGGACGGAAAGGGGCCGTATGAGGATCCTGCTGTGGCACGTGCACGGTTCCTGGACCACCGCGTTCGTCCAGGGCCCGCACACCTACCTCGTCCCCGTCACCCCCGACCGGGGTCCCGACGGACTCGGGCGCGCCGCCACCTTCGACTGGCCCGACAGCGTGGTGGAGCTGACGCCGGAGCAACTGCGGGAGACGGACGTCGACCTGGTGGTGCTCCAGCGCCCGCACGAGCCCGGCCTGGCCGAGCGCTGGCTGGGCAGACGGCCGGGCCGCGACGTCCCCGCGGTCTACCTGGAGCACAACGCGCCGGACGGGAACGTGCCCGACACCCGCCACCCCATGGCGGACCGCACGGACCTGACGGTCGTCCACGTCACCCACTTCAACCGGCTGTTCTGGGACTGCGGCACCACGCCCACCGCCGTCGTCGAGCACGGGATCGTCGACCCCGGACCGCTGTGGACGGGCGAGCTGGCGCGGGCTGCGGTGGTGGTCAACGAGCCGCTGCGCCGCGGCCGCACCACCGGGACCGACCTGCTGCCCCGCTTCGCGGAGGCCGCGCCCCTGGACGTCTTCGGCATGCGCACGCGGGGGCTGGCCGAACGGCTCGGCCTGCCCCGGGAGCGCTGCCGTTCCCAGGACCTCCCCCAGCGGGAGCTGCACCGGGCCATGGCCAGGCGCCGGGTGTACGTCCACCCGGTCCGCTGGACCTCGCTCGGGCTGTCCCTGCTGGAGGCCATGCACCTGGGCATGCCCGTGGTCGCCCTCGACACCACCGAGGCGTCCGCGGCCGTGCCGCGGGGAGCCGGGGTGCTCTCCAACCGGCTCGACGTACTGACCGACGCCGTACGCGACTTCGTCGCCGACCCCGCCTACGCGCGGGCGGTCGGCGAGAGGGCCCGGGCGGCCGCGCTCGCCCGCTACGGGCTGGCGCGCTTCCTGGACGACTGGGAACGGCTGACGAAGGAAGTGACCCGATGAGGATCGCCATGGTGTCCGAGCACGCGAGTCCCCTCGCGGCGCTCGGCGGCCCCGACGCAGGTGGCCAGAACGTGTACGTCGCCCAACTGTCGAAGGCGCTCGCCCGGCGGGGTCACCTCGTCACCGTGTACACCCGCCGGGACGCCCCCGAGCCGCCCGACCGGGTGCCGTTCGGGCCGGGCGTCACCGTCGAGCACGTGCCCGCGGGGCCGGCGCGGCCGGTGCCCAAGGACGACCTGCCGGAGCACATGCCCGCCTTCGGCGCCCACCTGGCCCGCCGCTGGACCGAGCAGCGGCCGCACGTGGTGCACGCGCACTTCTGGATGTCGGGCCTGGCCTCGCTGGCCGGCTCGCGCGGGCTGGGGATCCCCGTCGTGCAGACCTTCCACGCCCTGGGCACCGTCAAGCGGCGCCACCAGGGCGCGGAGGACACCAGCCCGCCCGAGCGGATCGACGTGGAGCGGCGGATCGGGCGCGAGTGCGGCCGCGTCATGGCGACCTGCACGGACGAGGTGTACGAGCTGACCGCCATGGGCGTGCCGCCGGAGCGCACCTCGGTCGTGCCGTGCGGCGTGGACACCGGCGAGTTCAGCCCCGAAGCAGCCCCCGACGACTTCCCGGCCGGGGACGGCGGGCGGCGCTTCCGCCACCGGCTGCTGGCGATCGGCCGCCTGGTGCCGCGCAAGGGCTTCGACCAGGCGATCGCGGCGCTGGCGGAGGTGCCCGGCGCCGAGCTGCTGATCGCCGGCGGCCCCGAGCCCGCGCTGCTGGACTCCGACCCCGAGGCGCGGCGGCTGCGGCGGCTGGCCGGGGAACTGGGCGTGGCGGACCGGGTGCGGCTGCTGGGGGCCGTGCCGCACGAGCGGATGCCCGGCCTGATCCGCGGCGCCGACCTGGTGCTGTCCACGCCGCGCTACGAGCCGTTCGGCATCGTCCCGCTGGAGGCCATGGCCTGCGGGGTGCCCGTCGTGGCCACCGGGGTCGGCGGCCACCTGGACTCGGTCGCCGACAAGGTGACCGGGCGGCTGGTGCCCCCGGGGGACCCCGGCGCGCTCGCCCGCGCCGTCAACGAGCTGACCGGCTCGCCGGAGCTGCTGCGGCGCTACGGCGAGGCCGGCCGGAAACGCGCCCTGGCCCGCTTCTCCTGGGAGCGGGTCGCCGACGGCGCCGAGCAGGTGTACGCCCAGGTGGTCGCGAGCCACCGCGTCCCGACGGGGGCCATCCGATGACGACGCCCAGGACCACGTCCCAGATGACGTCCAAGACCCCGCCCAGGGCCAAGGCGGCCCGCGCGTCCCACGCGCCGCCGCCGGAGGAGGTCCGGGCCGCCCCGGCGGCCGACGGGGCCGCGACCGCCCACTGCGACGCGCTGCTGCAGGCCCTCGTCCCCTTCCGCTCCCAGGTGGGCACCGCCCGGAGGTGGGGCGAGCGGCTGGCGGAGGTGCTGGCCGGCGGCGGGCGGCTGCTGGCGGCCGGGAACGGCGGCAGCGCCGCCCAGGCCCAGCACCTGACCGCCGAGCTGGTGGGCCGCTACCGCGACGACCGCCCGCCGTTCTCCGCCATCGCCCTGCACGCCGACACCTCCTCCACCACCGCCATCGCCAACGACTACGGCGTGGACGAGGTGTTCGCCCGCCAGGTGCGGGCCCACGGCCGCGAGGGCGACGTGCTGATGCTGCTGTCGACCAGCGGCGCCAGCGCCAATCTCCTGTCGGCCGCCGAGGCCGGACGCGGGGCGGGCATGTCGGTGTGGGCGCTCACCGGGCCCGCGCCCAACCCGCTGGCCGCGGGCAGCGACGAGTCGCTGTGCGTGCGCGCGGACACCACCGCGACGGTGCAGGAGCTCCACCTGGTGACGGTGCACATGGTGTGCGCCGCCTTCGACGCCGCCCTGGAGCACGTCCTGGCAGGTCCTGGAAAGGGGGAGGGACGGCGATGACGCCCACGACACCGCCGACGCCGCCGGCGCCGCCGGCGCCGTCCGAGGAGTTCCCGGCCGCCGCCTCGCCGCTGGTCGTGGTCGGCGACGCCCTCCTCGACCGCGATCTGGTGGGCCGCGCCGAGCGTCTGGCGCCGGACGCCCCGGTGCCGGTGCTGGAGGGCTGCGAGGAGTTGCTGAGGCCGGGCGGCGCCGCCCTGGCCGCCTATGTGGCGGCGCTCGCCGGCCGCGAGGTGGTCCTGGTGGCCGCGCTGGGCGAGGACCCGGCCAGCGCGCGGCTGCGCGAGCTGCTGGCCCCCTGGGTCACCGTGGCCGCGCTGCCGCTGGAGGGCTCCCTGTCGGAGAAGACCCGTGTGCTGGCCGGGGGCCGCCCGGTGGTCCGGCTGGACCGGGGCGACGGCCGGGCCGCGGCGGGCTCCCCCGGTTCCGTGTCCGGGGAGGTCCGCGAGGCGATCGCCTCGGCCCCGGCCCTGCTGGTCTCCGACTACGGCCGGGGCGCGGCGGACGCGGTGCGCGGGCTGCTGGCGGAGCGGGCCGGCCGGGTGCCGCTGGTGTGGGACCCGCACCCGCGCGGCCGGGAGCCGGTCCCCGGCACCCGGCTGGTGACCCCGACGGCGAAGGAGGCCGCCCTGTTCGCCTCCCGGCTGGACGGCTCCGCCCGGCCGGGCCCGCCGGGCCGGGCGGACGGGCCGGAGAACCTCCACACGGCCGCCCGGCACGCGCGGGCGCTGGCGGACGCCTGGGGCGTCGGCTCGGTGGCCGTCACCCTCGGCGACCGGGGCGCCCTGCTGTCCTACGGCGACCATCCGCTGCTGGTGCCCGCGCCGGCCCGGCACAGCGGCGACTCCTGCGGCGCGGGCGACCAGTTCGCGGCCAGTGCCGCCGGGCTCCTCGCCGACGGGGCGCTGCCGGAGACGGCCGTCCGGGGCGCGGTGGCCGCCGCGACCGGCTACGTGGCGGCCGGGGGCGCGGGGGCGCTGGCCTTCCCCGACCGGGCCGCGCCCCCGCCCCCGGCCGGGGAGGACGCCGAGCGGCTGGTGGCCCGGGTGCGGGCGTCGGGCGGCACCGTGGTGGCCACCGGGGGCTGCTTCGACCTGCTGCACGCCGGGCACGTGGGGCTGCTCCAGGCGGCCCGGCGCACCGGCGACTGCCTGGTGGTCTGCCTCAACTCCGACGCCTCGGTGCGCCGCCGCAAGGGACCGGGCCGTCCCATCAACCCCCTGGCCGACCGCGTGCGGGTGCTGCGCGCGCTGGAGTGCGTGGACGCGGTGGCGGTGTTCGACGAGGACACCCCCGAGGAGCTGCTGAAGCGGCTCCGCCCGGACGTGTGGGTCAAGGGCGGCGACTACGCGCTCGCCGACCTGCCGGAGGCGGCGCTGGTGGAGAGCTGGGGCGGGCAGGTGGTGCTGCTGCCGTACCTGGACGGCCGTTCCAGCAGCCGCATCGCGGCGCGGGCGGCGGTGTCCGTGACCCGGAACCCGGTGCGGTGAGCCGCCGGTGACCGGTCCGGTGAACACCCCCTGGAACGACTCGGCCGGCAGCCCGGCGTCCGGCGCGGTGAACGGGTCGGCGGGCGCCCCCTGCCGGCCCCGGGTGCTGGTGCTGCGCGCGCTGGGCCTGGGCGACCTGCTGGCCGGGGTGCCCGCGCTGCGCGCGCTGCGGCGGGAGTTCCGGCAGTGCGAGATCGTGCTGGCCGCGCCGCGGGAGCTGGAGCCGCTCGCCCGCCTCAGCGGCGCCGTGGACACCCTCCTGCACGCCTCGGCCCCCGGCCGCGCCGTGCCCGGGGAGATCGGCTGGCAGGGGCCGCCGCCGCAGGTCGCCGTGGACCTCCACGGCAGGGGGCCGGAGAGCATGCGGCCCCTGCTGCGGCTGAACCCGCGCCGCCTGCTGGCCTTCGCCGCCCCCGACGGACCCGAGTGGTACGCCGAGGAGCACGAGCGGGACCGCTGGTGCCGCTTCCTGGCCGAGTACGGCGTGCCGGCCGACCCGCGGGACCTGCGGCTGCCCCGCCCCGGCGCGGTATCCCCCGCCCCGGGCGCGGTGGTGCTCCATCCCGGTGCGGGCTCCCCGGCGCGCTGCTGGCCCGTGGAGCGGTACGCGGCCGTCGCCGCCGGGCTGCGGCGCTCCGGGCGCCGGGTGGTGGTCACCGGCGGGCCGCACGAGCGCGAACCGGCCGCGCGGCTGGCCAAGCTGGCGGACCTGCCCGGCACGGACGTGCTGTGCGGCCCGCCCCTGGAGGAGCTGGCCGCGCTGGTGGCCGACGCCTCGGCCGTGGTGAGCGGCGACACCGGGATCGCCCATCTGGCGGTCGCCCTGGGCACCCCCTCGGTCACCCTCTTCGGGCCGGTGCCGCCGCGGCTGTGGGGTCCGCCGCCGTTGCCGCGCCACCGGGTGCTGTGGCACCCCGGTCCGCCGGGGGATCCGCACGGCCGCGACCCCGACCCGCTGCTGCTGCGCATCCGACCCGAGGAGGTGCTGGCCGCCCTGTCCCGCCTGCCGGAGGTGCCTGCCGTATGACGGACCCGCCGATCGGCGTGGTCATCGCCACCCGCAACCGCGCCGACAGCCTCGCGCGGACCCTGCGCCGGCTGACGGAGCTGCCCGAGCGGCCCCGGATCCTGGTGGTCGACAACGCCTCCACCGACCACACCCGGACCATGGTCACGGCCCTGTTCCCACGGGTGGACCTGCTGCCGCTGCCCGCCAACCGGGGGGCCGTCGCCCGCAACCTGGGGGTGGAGGCGATCGGCACCCCCTGCGTGGCCTTCAGCGACGACGACTCGTGGTGGGAGCCGGGCGCGCTGGCGCGGGCCGCCGGGCTGATGCGCCGGCACCCCCGGCTGGGGCTGATCGCCGCTCGCACCTGCGTGGGGCCCGAGGAGCGTCCCGACCCGCTCAACGAGGTGCTGGACACCTCGCCGCTGGGCCCGGCCGGGGACCTGCCCGGCCCGCAGGTGCTGGGGTTCCTGGCGTGCGCCTCGGTGGTGCGGCGGTCGGCGTTCCTGGACGCCGGGGGGTTCCACCCCCTGCTGTTCTTCGCCGCCGAGGAGACCCTGCTCGCCTACGACCTGTCCGCCCGCGGCTGGGGGGTCAGCTACTGCCCCGAGGTCACCGCCCACCACCACCCGGACCCCTCCCCCCGGTCCGGGCGCAGCGTCCGGATGCGCCGCAACGAACTGCTCACCTGCTGGCTGCGCCGCCCGCTGCCGCTGGCGCTGGACCGCACCCGCGCGCTGGCCGCCGAGGCCCGCCGGGACCCGGCGGCCCGGCACGTCCTGCGCGAGGTGCTGGCCGCGCTGCCCGCGGCCCTGCGCGCCCGCAGGCCCCTGCCGCCGTACGTGGAAGAAGCCGCACGCCGTGTGGAAGGACAGCACCGTGGCCCCTGAGACGGCCTCCCGCAGCACCGGACGGCCTCCGGCGGACCCCTCGGCGGGTCCCTCCCCGGCCGCCGGGTCCACCGGCCCCCGGGACCCGGACCCCCGGGTCTCGGTCGTGGTGATCACCCACAACCGGCGCGCGGAGCTGCTGCGCACCCTGGGCCGGCTGGCCGAACTGCCCGAGCGTCCGCCGGTGTTCGTCGTGGACAACGCCTCCTCGGACGGCACCTGCGAGACCGTGGCCCGCGTCCACCCGTGGGTGCGGCTGCTGCGGGCGGAGCGGAACCTGGGGGCGGTGGGCCGCAATGTGGCGGTGGAGCGCGTCACCACGCCGTACGTGGCCTTCTGCGACGACGACTCGTGGTGGGAGCCGGGCTCGCTGGGCGCGGCGGCCGACCTGCTGGACGCCCACCCGGGGCTGGCGGCGGTCACCGCGCGCATCGTGGTGGAGCCGGGCGGCTCCGAGGACCCGATCGTCGCCGAGCTGCGGAACTCGCCGCTGTCCGGGCCCGGCTGGCTGCCCGGCCCGGCGCTGGGCTCGTTCCTCGCCGCGGCGACCGTGCTGCGCGCCGACGCCTTCCGCGCGGCGGGCGGTTTCTCGCCGCGGCTGTGGCTGGGCGGCGAGGAGGAGCTGCTGGCCGTCGACCTGGCGGTGCGCGGCTGGTGGCTGGTCTATGCCGAGGAGCTGACGGTCCACCACGCCCCCTCCAGGGCGCGGGACGCGACGCGGCGGCGGGAGGACGGGCTGCGCAACACCCTGTGGTTCACCTGGCTGCGCCGCCCGCTGCCGGCGGCGCTGCGCCGCACCGCCTTCCTGGCCCGTACGGTGCCGCGCGACGCGGCGTCGGCGCGGGCGTTCGGGCGGGCCCTGGCCGGTCTGCCGTGGGTGCTGCGCGAGCGGCGGGTGGTGCCGCGGGAGGTGGAGGAGAGGCTGCGGCTGCTGGAGGCGGAGCAGCGCCGCTCCACCGCCCGCCGGTACGTCGGCTGAGGCGGCGGGGCGGCGCCGTCCCGGTGCCGCGGCCGGGCCCGCCGGCTACGTCCGGGGCTCCCCGGCGAGGCGGACGAAGCCGGCGATGCGGGGGTGGAACGTGAGCGGGCACTGCTCCCCGAGCGCCGAGCGCACGCCCGCGGTCACATCGGCGTCCGGCTCGCCGAACACCTCGAAGCGCTCCACCCGGCAGTGCTCCATCACCTCCCGGATGTACGGGTCCGCGAGTCTCCAGTGGGTGCGGACCGCGTCGGAGTCCCGGTAGAGCTGGAAGCTGTGCGCGAGCATCCGCTCCTCGTCGAGGAAGGTCTCCACCATCAGCTGCGGCCCGTGCCGCCGGGCGAACTCCACGGCCCGGGCGATGGCGTCGCGGAAGCTCTCCAGATGCCCGTCGGTGATGCGCATGGTGTTGCGGAAGAGGAGGGTGGTGTCGTCCTGTGCGGTCATGGACCGACCCTGCCTCCTCAAGCGCGCTTGAGGTCAAGTGCGCCCGGTCCCGCGCACGGCCCCGCCTCCCGGGCGGGAGCCGGCGGGGAGGCGGGGCCGTGTGCGGGGCGGCGGCCGGTCCGCCCTCCGGCGGGCACCGGAGGGCGGACCGGCGGGTGCGCTAGGAGCGCGCCCTGCGGGTCTCGGAGCGGTTCGCCCTGCGGATGGCCCGCAGCAGCTCGTCCTTGGTCATCCGGGACCGGCCGCTGACGCCGAGCCGCCGGGCGATGGAGTACAGGTGTTCCTTGGAGGCGTTCTCGTCGACGCCCTCGCCGGAGCGTCCGCCCTTCCCGCGCGGGCGGGCGGCCCGCTCGTCCGAGGGGCCCTTGCGTCCGCCCTCCTTGCGCTCCCAGTGGTCGCCCACCTTCTCGAACTTGTGCTTGAGGGCGCTGAAGGCGGTCTGGTGGGCGCGGCGGCCCTCGCCGTACTCCTTCACGGCGGAGTCGTGCGCCTTGATCCAGGTGCGCTGCGCCTCCTGGGGAGAGCGCTCCAGGGTCGAAGGAAGTTCCTTCCGTCCCGGCACGTTCCTCACCTCCGATTGTCCGTATTCGTACCGGATGCCCTGACCCCGGTCACGGAAACGGCAGGTGTCGGCACGCGCCCGCCGGGTCACCCGCATCCAGGGGCCGGGGCGGGCGGAGGCCCCGGGAAGGACCGGAGGAGACCCGGAGGAGGGTGCCCACCATGCGCTACGAGGAACTCACCGGCCAGGTCCAGGCGCACGCGGAACTGCCCGACCGGCAGTCGGCGGAGCGGGCGGTGCGGGCCACTCTGGAGACGCTGGCCGAGCGGATCCCGGACGGGGTGGCCGACCATCTGGCGGCCCAGCTCCCGGGGGAGGCCGCGGAGGCGCTGCGCCGGGTGGTGGCCGGGGACGAGACCTCGCCGCACCGCCGGGCCGAGACCCGCAGCCACGGCGAGCCGTTCGACCTGACCACCTTCGCCGGGCGGGTGGCCTGGCGGTCCCACGCCTCGGAGGACACCGCCCTGCGGGAGGCCACGGCGGTGCTGGAGGTGCTGGACGCGGCGGTCTCCCCCGAGCTAATGACCAAGGTCGGTCACGTCCTGCCCCCGGACATCCGGGAGCTGCTGCCGTCCTCGCGGGCCACGGAGGGCTGAATTCCGGACAGCGCGCGGCAGCCCCCGGGGCGGAGGCCTCCGGGGGCTGCGCGCCGCGGGGGAACCGTCAGCGGAAGCGGTTGCCCACCGGCTTGGCCGGCTGGTCGGGGGTCCCGTGCGGCGGCGGGTTGTACGGCTCCGGCGAGGTCGCCGGGCTGACGGGGGAGCCCTTGGGCTCGCCCTTGGGCCCGGAGGGCGGCACCCTGCTGCCGGGCGACTGGGGGCTGCCCTCCTCCAGCTGGTGGAGACGGGCCGTCAGCAGCGCGGTCACATGGGCGCGGTTCGCGTGGTCGCGTTCGTAGCCGAGCAGCCGTTCCAGCTCCTCGTGCGACAGGGAGCGGATGCGGTGCTCCAGCTCGCCCGCGGACAGGTGGTCGTAGTCGGGCAGTGGGAGTTCGCTGTGGTCGGTGGTGCTCATTCTCCCCGGGTAACCGCCGCATCCGGCGGAAAACACCGTCCCCGCCGTGATTGGCCGACCGGGGGAACCGGGGCAAGCTATACGTAGCGGCTCGCGCCCGGAGCGCGACTGGCGAGAATCCGTGTACCCGTCCCTCCGGGATCAGTAGCCTCTGGAGTCCCAGTGTCATATTCGGCTACCGGTTGGAGACTTCCATGGAGCGTCCCGCCTGGGCTCCACACGGCATAGACCTGTCCGTACCGAGCGTCTCCCGCATCTACGACTACTACCTGGGCGGGTCGCACAACTTCGAGGCGGACCGGGAGGCGGCCCGGCGGGCCATCGAGGCGTTCCCCGGACTCCCCAAGATCATGCAGGCCAACCGCGCGTTCATGCGCCGCGCCGTCCGCTTCGCCGTGGACGAGGGCGTCACGCAGTTCCTCGACATCGGCTCGGGCATCCCCACCTTCGGCAACGTCCACGAGGTCGCCCGGGCCGCCGCGCCCGGGGCCCGGGTCGTCTACGTGGACAACGACCCCGTGGCCGTGGCCCACAGCCGGGCCGTCCTGGAGGGCGACGAGGCCCGCACCGGGGTCGTGGCCGCGGACGTCCGCGAGCCGGCGGACGTCCTCGGCAGCGACGAGGTCCGCCGCCTGCTCGACCTGGACCGTCCGGTGGCCCTGCTGCTGGTGGCGCTGCTGCACTTCCTGGAGGACCGCGACGACCCGTGGGGGAAGGTCGCCGAGCTGCGCGACGCGCTGGCCCCCGGGAGCCTGCTGGTCCTCACCCACGCCTCGGTCGAGGGCGGCCCGCGCGGACCGGAGCAGGGCGACGAGGTGGAGGGCGTCTACCGCGACATCGGCTCGCCGCTGATCCTGCGCTCCCGCTCCGAGGTGGAACGGTTCTTCGACGGCTTCGAGATGGTCGAGCCCGGTCTGGTGGCCATGCCGAACTGGCGCCCGGACGGCCCGGTGGACCAGGAGGACCCGGTGGTCTTCACCGGTTTCGGCGGAGTGGGACGCAAGGCGTGAGCCTGTCGGCCCGGAGACCGTCCGAGTCCGGCCGCCCTCCCGCGCCGGACGGTCCCGACGAACCCAACGACGGACACCGCCGCTTCACCAGGATCTGGAGCCGGGCGGTCTACCCCGCCACGGCCACGTCGATGACCCGCGCCGAGTTCGAGGAGTACCTGCTCCCCCTGGCACGCCTGCTCGGCGACGCGCTGCACGCCCGTCCCTTCGACCCGTCGCCGGGGCGCCGGGTGGGGGCGGCGCTGGTCGCGGCGCACTGCACGGCCCCCGACGCGCTGCCGCAGGTGCTGGGCGTGGTCGACGCCTACCTGCTGCTGTACTGCAGCGATCCGGCCGTACTGCCCACCGAGGAGGGCCGGGCCCGCTGTGCCCGGCTCCAGCACGCCATCTCGGCCGGGTTCGCCCAGGCCCTCCAGGAGCGCACCCGCTCCGAGCAGGAGGCGCTCTCCCGGGCCGCGCTCGCGGCCCGGGAGAGCGTGGAGAAGGCCCTCCACGAGAGCGAGACCCGCTTCCGGGCGGTGTTCGAGGGCGCCGCGATCGGCATCGGGATCGCGGACATGGAGGGCCGGATCCTCGACCTCAACAGCGCCCTGGCCCGGATGTTCGGCGGGTCGGAGCACCACGTGCGCAGCCGCCGCGTCTCCGACTGGGTCCACCCCGACGACGCCCCGGGCGTCTGGCGGGTCCACGAGGAGCTGGTGCGCGGCGAGCGCGACCACTACCGGGTGGAGAAGCCGTACACCCGCAGCGACGGCACCGTGCTGTGGACCAACCTGACCGTCTCGCTGCTGCGCGACCCCGACGGCGAGCCGCGCTACATGCTGGCGCTGATGGAGGACGTCACCGAGCGGCGGCTGCTGAACCTGCGGCTGCGCTACGAGGCCACCCACGACGCGCTGACGGACCTGCCCAACCGCACGATGTTCTTCGAGCGCCTGGAGCACGCCCTCTCCCCCGACTCCGGCACCGCCCGGATCGGGCTGTGCTACCTGGACCTGGACGGCTTCAAGACCGTCAACGACAGCCTCGGCCACTCCGTGGGCGACCAGCTGCTGGTCAACGTGGCCGAGCGGCTGCAGAGCTGTGTGACCTCCCAGCGCCAGATGGTGGCGCGGATCGGCGGCGACGAGTTCGTGGCGCTGGTCAGCGACCCGGTGTCCCCCTCGGAGGTGACCGACCTGGCCCGGCGGGCGCTGGACGCGCTGTCCGCCCCGATCCCGCTGGGCGGCCGGGAGCTGACCGTGCGCGCCAGCATCGGCATCGTCGAGGGCCCGGTGGGCGAGCTGACGCCCGCGGAGGTGCTCCGCAGCGCCGACATCACCATGTACCGGGCCAAGGCCCTCGGCGGCAACCGCTACGAGCTGGCCGACCCCGACTCCGACGCCCGGACCATCAGCCGCCACATGCTGACCACCCACCTGCCCGCCGCCCTGGAGAACGAGGAGTTCTTCATCGAGTACCAGCCGCTGGTGCGGATGGGCGACGGCAGCGTGGAGGGCGCCGAGGCCCTGGTGCGCTGGGCTCATCCGCGCCACGGGGTGCTGGGGCCGGACCGCTTCATCCCGCTCGCCGAGCACACCGGGCTGATCGTGCCGCTCGGCCGCTGGGTGCTGGACCGGGCCGTGCGGCAGGCGTGCGAGTGGCAGGTGCGCGGCATCGGCGGCGCCCGGCCGCTGCGGGTGAACGTCAACCTCTCGCCGCGGCAGCTCCGCCACCCGGAGCTGGTGCCGGAGACCGTGGCGATCCTGGAGAACGCCGGGCTCGACCCGTCCTCGCTGTGCCTGGAGGTCACCGAGAGCGCCCTCATCCGCGCCGACGACGACGAGCTGAAGCCCCTGCGCCGGCTCGCCGACCTGGGCGTGCGGATCGCCCTGGACGACTTCGGCACGGGCTACTCCAACCTGGCGAGCCTGCGCAGGCTGCCCGCGACCACGCTGAAGCTCGACCGGTCCTTCACCCGGGGCCTCCAGCAGCACCCCGCGGACCCGGTCGACCTCAAGGTCGTCGAGGGCATCGTCTCGCTGGCCCACGCCCTGGACCTGACCGTGACGGTCGAGGGGGTGGAGACCGCGGCCCAGGCGGAGCAGCTCCGCGACCTGGGCTGCGACTCCGCCCAGGGCTGGTACTACGCCCGGCCCGGGCCCCCGGAGAGCCTGGGCGGCGCGCTGCCGGTGGCGGCCGGGCAGTGACCGCCGCCGGGGCGGGGGGCCGCGGGCGTCAGGTCGTCTTGACGGGGTCGTGCCCCAGCGACATCATCCGGCGCCGCCATTCCGGGTCCCGTACCGCGTCCGCGACCTGCACCCGCTCGCGCTCGGCGTTGACGGTGTCCACCACCTCGCGCATCACCGCGACGTCGTCGTCGGTGAGGTCGGTGCGCCGTTTCCGCAGGATCGCGAGCACCCGCTGGCCGGTCTCCGACCCGGCCCGCTCGGGCAGTTCCTCGCCCCGCTCGCCGGCGTCGCTCGTCCTGAGCCAGGCGCCCAGCTCGTTCGAGTTCATGTTCACCACGCTGTGGAACTCGTCCCACAGCGTCTCCAGCTCCGCTGCGGAGATGTCGGCCATCGTGTTGCACCTCCCGGATCTCGGGCCCGGCGAGTGCCCGTGTACGGCCGGGGGAAACCCCGGCCGCGGCGGCGGCCTCAGCGCGTCCCGGCCGGTTCCGGGTCGTCCTCCTCCATCAGGTAGCGGGCGCCCGGGCCGTGCTTGCCGGCGGCGTCGTGCGGGTTGTACAGGCCGCACTTGCGCAGGCTGAGGCAGCCGCAGCCGATGCAGCCGGTCAGCCGCTCCTTGAGCCGCTCCAGTTCGGCGATCCGGTCCTCGATCCTCCGCTGCCAGGTGCGTGCCACGGCGTTCCACTCCGTGGCGCTGGGCGCCCGGTCCACGGGCAGCCGGTCCAGCGCGGCGCGGACCTCCTCCAGGGACAGGCCGACCTGCTGGGCGGCCCGTACGAAGGCGACCCGGCGCAGGGCCGTGCGGGGGTAACGGCGCTGGTTGCCCGCCGTCCGCTCCGAATGGATCAGCCCCAGCTCCTCGTAGTAGCGCAGGGCGGAGGGGGCGACACCGGAGCGGGCCGCCAGTTCGCCGATGGCCAGTCGTCCGTCTCGGTCCGTCATGGCGCCGAGCATACCGCCTTGACCTCAAGGGGACTTGAGATTGCAGCCTTCTGTCCATGACACCGACGACACCGGCCGCCGCCCCGCCCCCCGCCGCCCCGGACCGCGCGTACGGGTACGCCGACCTGCCCGCGCTGATGTCCCTGATGACCGGCGACGAGAAGCACGGCCCGGCCGCCACCTCCACCCTGGACGCCCTGTGGGTCCTCTACGACCGGGTGCTGCGGGTCTCCCCCGACCGCGCAGGCGACCCGGGCCGGGACCGCTTCCTGCTCTCCAAGGGGCACGGGCCCATGGCGTACTACGCCGTCCTCGCCGCCAAGGGCTTCCTCCCCGCCGGCCTGCTGCCCGGTTTCGGCTCCTACGGCTCCCCGCTGGGCCACCACCCGGACCGGACGCTGGTCCCCGGCGCCGAGATCGGCAGCGGCTCGCTCGGACACGGGCTCCCGCTGGCCGTGGGGACCGCGCTCGGACTGCGCGCCCGGGGGCTGTCCGGTCCGCGGGTGTGGGTGCTGGTGGGGGACGCCGAACTGGACGAGGGCAGCAACCACGAGGCGATCGCGTTCGCCGGGGCGACCGGCCTGGACCGGCTGCACACCCTGGTGATCGACAACTCCTCGGCCTCCCACGCCCTGCCCGGCGGCGTCGCCGCCCCCTTCGCCGCCGCGGGCTGGTCGGTGGCGGCCGTGGACGGCCGCGACCACGAGGCGCTGTACGACGCGTACACCCGGCCGCACCCCGGGCGCCCGCACGCGGTGGTCGCCCGTGTCGAGCCCAAGCACGCCTGACCGCCTCCGGCCCGCCGCCGCTTCCCACCTCCTCCCCCAGCCCGCCGAAAGGACCCCTCCGCCGTGGACACCATGCGCGAACGCTTCGCCTCCGTCACCTCCCGCCTGCTGGACGAGGATCCGCGTCTGGCGGTCGTCCTCGCCGACATCGGCACGGACGGCTTCCGCCGGGCCGCCGAGCGCCACCCGGACCGGGTGGTCAACGTCGGCATCCGGGAGCAGCTCCTGGTCGGGGTCGGCGGCGGGCTGGCCCTGGCCGGGCTGCGCCCGGTGCTCCACACCTTCGCCCCCTTCCTGATCGAGCGCCCCTTCGAGCAGGTGAAGCTGGACTTCGGGCACCAGGGGGTGGGCGGGGTGCTGGTGAGCGCCGGGGGCTCCTACGACTGGCCCGCCGGGGGCTTCACTCACATGGCCCCGGGCGACGTGGCGCTGCTGGACACCCTGGACGGCTGGACCGTCCACGTGCCCGGCCACCCCGACGAGGCCGAGACCCTGCTGCGGCACGCGTACGCGGCCGGGGACGACAGGGTGTACGTCCGGCTTTCGGCGCAGACCAACGCCCGCCCCCGGCCGGTCACCGGCGGGGGCTTCCTCACCGTCCGGCGCGGACGGCCCGGGGCGCCCGCGGTGGTGGCGGTCGGCCCGCTGCTGGAGAACGCCCTCGCCGCCGTCGAGGGGCTGGACGCGACGGTGCTGTACGCCGCCACCGTCCGCCCCTTCGACGCCCCGGCCCTGCGGGCGGCCGTGGCCGGCGCGCCCGTGGCCGAGGTCGTCCTCGTCGAGCCGTACCTGGCGGGCACCTCCACGGCCGCGGTCGCCGACGCCCTGGCCGACGTCCCGCACCGGGTGCTCGGGCTGGGCACCGCGCGGGCCGAGCTGCGCCGCTACGGCACGGTCGGGGAGCACGTGGCGGCCCACGGGCTGGACCCGCGCTCGCTGCGGGAGCGGATCACCGCCTTCACCGACTTCACCGCCCGCGCCGCCGGCTGACCGGAGCCGCGCGGGCCCGGGCGGCGCGGCGGCCGGGCGTCCTCACACGTGCCGGTCGAGCCAGGCCAGCAGGTCGGCCCGGACCTCGTCGCGGTTGGTCTCGTTCAGGATCTCGTGCCGGGCCCCCTCGTAGGCCCGCCAGGTGAGGTCCCGCAGCCCCAGGTAGCGGAAGTCCTCCAGGAGTTCGTAGACCAGCGTCATGCCCTGGTGGCAGGGGTCCTGGTCGCCGACCGCGATGTGCACCGGCAGGTCGCGCGGGACGCGGCCGAGCTGCTCCGGGTCGTTGGTCTTGCGGACCCCGAGCACCCAGTCCAGCGACAGGCCCGCGCTGAACGGGAAGCCGCACCGCTCGTCGGCGACGTAGCGGTCGACCTCCGCCTCGTCGCGGGAGAGCCACTCGAAGCCGGTGCGGTGCTCGTAGGGGTCGTTGAAGGAGGCGAACAGGCCGGGCACGAAACCGGAGAGGGCGTCCCGGCCGCCGCGGGCGATCTCCTCCTCCAGCCGTTCCACCGCGGTCTGCGGCTCCGCGCCGGGCAGCGAGCGGAAGGTGCCCGAGAGCACCAGCCCGGCCAGCTCCCCGCCGTACTCCTGGGCGAAGTCCCGGGCGAGCTGGGACCCCATGCTGTGCCCGAGGAGGACGTGAGGCACGCCGGGCACCTCCGCGCGCAGCCGGTCGCCGACCGCCTTCAGGTCCTCGACCACGGCCCGCCAGCCGCTCTCCCCCACCACGCCGTAGCCGCCGGTGTGTTCGGCGGTGGCCCCGTGGCCGCGGTGGTCGGAGGCGACGACCGCGTAGCCGTGGCCGGCCAGGAAGCGGGCGAACCCGTCGTAGCGCCGGGCGTGTTCGGCCGCGCCGTGGGCGATCTGCACCAGGGCGCGGGGCGGCGCGTCCGGCGGGAGCCAGGTGTAGGTGGTCACGGGCACTCCGTCGGACGCCTCGGTGGTGTCGGCGCGCAGGGTCACGGCTGTCGTCCCTTCCTCGTGGATGCGCGGAAGCGGTCCTTCCCGCCGCGGCCCCCTCGGACGGCGCGGGGCGGGCCGGACGGCTTCCGCAACTCCCGCCTCTATCATGCCGGTTGACCCGGCGCAGGATTTCCGGGAAACCCGAGGGTGTGATGTCGGCAACAGCGGGCGGGCGTGTACCCGGGCTATGCCCCTGGGTAGTGCTCCCGGGACATTCGCCCGACCTTGATCATGCCCGTGTCCGCACCGCTCACTCGTGGGAGGGGCCCCGCCCCCGAGCGGCGGCACTTGCCGCCGCGCCCTCGAAGTGATCTTGTTATGACCGACATGTTGGAGACGACGGTGGCGACGTCGGCCGCACCCGACGGAACTGCCGCCGCTCCGGCCCCACCCGGCCGCCAGGCGGGGCGCAACAGCAGGAGAGAGTTCGCCATGGATCGTTATTTCGCCGACCAGCGGCACAGGGAACTGCGCCGTCAGGTGAGGGAGTTCGCCGAACGCGAGGTCGGCCCCCGAATACCCGGCATGGAGGCCTCCCGCACCGTCTCCCACGAGCTGTCCCGGCTGATAGCCCGCCAGGGGTGGATCGGGGTGACGATACCGGCCGCGTACGGCGGGATGGGCGCCGGGCACCTCGCCAAGACCATCGTCATCGAGGAGCTCGCGCGTGTGAGCGGCGCCATGGGCGCCATGGTCCAGGCGTCCCAGCTCGGCGTCGCCAAGATCATCCACTTCGGTGACGAGGAGCAGAAGAAGACCTGGCTGCCCGCCATCGCCTCGGGCGACTGCCTGCCGACGATCGCCGTCACCGAGCCGGAGTCCGGCGGCCACGTCCTCGGCATGGCCAGCACCGCCGTCCGCGACGGCGACGACTACGTCCTCAACGGCCGCAAGGTCTTCGTCGGCAACAGCCACGTCGGCGACGTGCACGGGGTCGTGGTGCGCACCGGCCCCGGCTCCAAGGGGCTGACCGCCTTCCTGGTGGAGTCCGACCGCCCCGGCTTCTCCCTCGCCCCCCAGAAGCCCGCGATGGGGCTGCACGGCTTCAGCTTCGGGGAGCTGATCTTCGACAACTGCCGTGTCCCCGCGGCCAACCGGCTCGGCGAGGAGGGGGACGGCCTGGCCGTCGCCTACTCCTCCAGCGTCCTGTACGGACGCCCCAACCTCACCGCCGTGTCCCTCGGCATCCACCAGGCCATCATGGACGAGACGGCACGGTTCTGCGCCGAGCGGGAGCGGTACGGCGCTCCCCTGGGCGAGCTCGGGTCGGTCAAGCTGAAGCTGGGGCAGATGCAGTCGCGGCTGATGACCGCGCGGCTGGCCGCGTACCACGCGGTGCACCTGCTGGACCGCGGCGTCCCGTGCGACGCGGAGCTGATGAACGCCAAGCTGGTGAACGTGGAGTACGCGCTGGACTCGGCGCGCGACGCCATGGAGATCCACGCCGCCGCCGGGCTGTTCACCGACCGCCCCATCGAGCGCTACCTGCGCGACGCCCACCACATCTTCGCCCCCGCCGGCACCTCCGACATCCAGCGGCTGCGGCTGGGCGAGGTGGCCATGGGCACGGCGAAGGGCGAGTGGTCCGAGCGGCTCTCCGACCTGGTGCGGATGGACGAGTTCCAGCCCGAGCCCGCCGTCTGAGCCGGTCCGCCGTGCGAGCCGGTCCGCGCCCCGGCGTCCCCGCCGGGGCCGGAGCAACCGTTCCGTGAGCGCCGGAACGCTCACGGAACGGACGGTCAGGCGCCCTGCCGCTGCTCCATCCGGTGGATCTCCTCCACCAGCTCGGCGGCCATCCCCTTGATGGTCTCCAGACCCTGGCGGCCCCACGGACGGGGCTCCTGGTCCACCACGCACACCGTCCCGAGCGCCGTGCCGGTGCGGTCGATCAGCGGCGCGCCCAGGTACGAGCGGATGCCGATCTCGTCCACGACCGGGTTCCCCGCGAAGCGCGGGTAGTCGCAGACGTCCTCCAGCACCAGGGCCTTGCGCCGCACGATGACGTGCGGGCAGTAGCCGTGGTCGCGCGCCATCACCCGGCCCACCTGGGGGGCCGGCTGCGCGGGGCCCAGCTCCACGGTCCGGTCGCTCCCCGGGGCGTACAGGCCCGCGAAGTACTGGCGCTCCTCGTCGATGAAGTTGACCATCGCGTAGGGAGCGCCCGTGATCTGCGCCAGCCTCCGCGCGAACTCGTCGAACTCGGGTATCGGGGCGTCCCCGATGCCCAGCTCGCGCAGCCTCGTCACCCGCGCCGGCGCCTCGCGGTCCTCGGGGGTGAGCAGCAGGTGGCTGGTGGGGTCATACGACGTCGGGGACATGACCGCTCCTCGTTTCGATCAGATGCTGGACAAGGGTGACGAGAACCTGTGTGCCGGAGCTGGCGTGCCGCGCGTCGCACGTCACCACCGGCACCTCGGGCTTGAGGTCGATGGCCGCCCGCACCTCGTCTGGGTGGTAGCGGTGGGCGCCGTCGAACTCGTTGACAGCGACGACGAAGCCCAGACCGCGCCGCTCGAAGTAGTCCACGGCGGCGAAGCACTGGTCCAGGCGCCGGGTGTCGGCGAGCACCACGGCGCCGAGCGCGCCGTTGGAGAGCTCGTCCCACATGAACCAGAAGCGCTCCTGGCCCGGGGTGCCGAAGAGGTACAGCACGTGCTCGGCGCTGAGGGTGATCCGCCCGAAGTCCATCGCGACGGTGGTGGTCCTCTTGTCCTCCACCCCCTCCAGGCTGTCCGTGGCGGCGCTGACCTGGGTGAGCAGTTCCTCCGTGCTCAGCGGCTCGATCTCGCTGACGGCGCCCACAAAGGTCGTCTTGCCGACGCCGAACCCGCCCGCGACCAGGATCTTCAGGGCGGTCGGAAACGGATCAGAGTCGTTTACGGAGTCCATGCAGCACCGCCTCCAGCAGTTCTCGGTCGGTCGGGTCCGCCCCCATCCGCAGGGGGGCCCGGGTGGTCACCGCACCGCAGTCCACCAGGTCGGAGAGCAGCACCTTGGTGACCACCGCGGGCAGCCGCACGTGGGCGGCGATCTCGGCGACGGTCATCGGTCCGTCGCACAGGCTCAGCACATGGGCGTGGTCCGGCCCCAGATAGGTCTGCGGCTTGACGCCGGTGGCCATCACCATCGTCAGCAGGTCGAACTCCGCCGTCGGGCGGGTCCGTCCGTTGCTGACGGTGTACGGCCGGACCAGGCGTCCGGCCGCATCGTCCATCCACAGCGCCTCCTCGGGCTCCGGCATCGCCTACTGCCCCGCCGGTTGGCGCGCGGGAGTGGCCAGGTAGGGGCGGACGCTCTTGACGAGCATCGCCATCTCGTAGCCGAGCACGGCGGCGTCCGCCTCGGTGTCGGCGAGGACGGCCAGGCAGGCGCCGGAGCCGGCGGTCGAGACGAACAGCAGGGCGGTGTCGAGTTCGACGACCACCTGCCGTACCTCGCCGCCGCTGCCGAAGCGGACTCCTGCGCTGCGGGCCAGCGAGTACAGTCCCGAGGCCAGCGCCGCCAGATGGTCGGCGGTGTCGGTGTCCAGGCCGTGGGCGGCCTTCACCAGACCGTCGGAGGACAGCAGCAGGGCACTGCGGGTGTGCGGCACGCGCTGGACGAGACCGGTCAGCAGCCAGGACAGGTCCGTCGTCTGGCCGATGGGGGCATCGCTCACCATGATCGCGTTCTTCTCCTCTTGGGGGTGAGAGGCCGGGCAGTCGGGGGCTAGCGGGGGCTGTTCTCGTCGGCTTCCTCGGCGAGGCTGGCGCCCCGGCGGAAGGCTGCCATCAGTCCGGGGTTGTGCTCCACTTCGGGTTCGTCCGGCGATCCGGCGACCCGCGGGGGCTGCCGCAGTTCGGGGACGAGGTGCTCCTGCCGGCGGCGGCGGGGGAGCTGCGGCCGCTCGCCGCCGTCCGGTCCCCCGGCTCCGGCGGGGGAGTCCGGCTGCGGGAACGGAGCGGCGGCCGGGGACGCGGCCGGGGACGCTGCTGAGGGCGCTGCCGCCGGCACGGCCGGAGCGGCGGCCGGTGCGCTCCGGGGCGCGGAGGCGGGCGCGGGCCGGTGCTCGGGCGCGCCGGGCCCGGGGCCCTGCGGCACGGCGGGAGGCGCGTCGCTCCGCGCCGCCGCGTCCGGCAGCGGCCGGTGCGCTCCGCCCGTTCCGGCCGCCGCCGGACGCGGCGCGTCCTCCGTGCCGTCGCCCAGGAGGGCGTCGGGCAGGACGAGCACCGCCTGGGTGCCGCCGTAGATGTTGGTCTGGAGCTGGACGGTGATGTTGTGGCGCCGGGCGAGCGCGGAGACCACGAAGAGACCGATCCGCCCGTCCTGGAGGAGCTCGGCGACGTCGACCCGCTCGGGGTCGGCGAGCAGCCCGTTCATCCGGTTCTGCTCGGCGGGCGTCATGCCCAGGCCGCGGTCCTCGACCTCGACGGCGAGTCCGGCCGTGACGCGCTGGGCGCGCAGCAGGACCTGGGTGTGGGGGGCGGAGAACACCGTGGCGTTCTCGACCAGCTCGGCGAGCAGGTGGATGACGTCCGCGACGGCGTGGCCGCGCAGGGTGCCCTCGATGGGCGGCACCAGCTTGACCCTGGGGTACTGCTCGACCTCGGCGATGGAGGAGCGCAGCACCTCGGTCATGGTGACCGGGCGGCTCCACTGGCGGCGGGAGACCGCGCCGCCGAGGACGGCGAGGTTCTCGGCGTGCCGCCGGATGCGGGTGGCCAGGTGGTCGACGTGGAAGAGGCCCTTGAGCAGGTCCGGGTCCTCGACCTCGTTCTCCAGTTCGTCCAGCAGCTCGATCTCGCGGTGCACCAGGGACTGGAGCCTGCGGGCGAGGTTGACGAAGACCTCGACCTTCTCCTCGCTGCCGCTGGCGCTGCTGCGCACCAGCGCGACCGCCTGGACCACGGCCAGTTCGGCGGCGCGCTGGGCCTGGACGACGTCGTGGACGAGGAGTCCCAGGGGGTCGCCGTCCGGCTCGGGCAGCGGGCCGTGGACGGGCGGGCGCAGCCACTCGCCCTGTTCGAGGCGGCGCAGCATCGCCTGGATCTCGGCCTGGTGGTGGGCGGCCGACTGCCGCAGCGCGGCGTAGCGTTCGAGGACGGCGCGCGCCTCGGAGGACGCGAAGAGCGCGGCGCCGATCACCACGGCACAGCAGATCAGCAGCGCGCCGCCGAGCACGCCCCAGACGGTGGCGCTGTCGGGTCCCGTCGCGCTTCCCTCGGCGCCGCCCGCGGAGCGCAGCACATAGGCGACGACAGCGGCGGCGGTGACCGTGATCAGCGCGGCGGGCAGGACGGCCAGGCGGACCATCCGGCGGCGCAGGGCGGCGTCGAGGGCGGCTTCCCGCGCCGGCCGCCGTCCGCGCCGGCCGCGCCGTCCTCCGTCGAGCGCGGTGCCTCCGTTCCCGCTCCGCTCCCTTTCGCTCCCCGGCGCGGGCGGGGAGCCCGGTGCTCCACCGAAGCCGACGGGACCGGAGAAGCCGGGCGGAGGGGGCGCTGTGGGCATGGGAGCGGAGCTTCCCCTTCCCTCTCGCACCGCATAGCTCGGGGGTTCAGGCATCGCAGTCCTCGGAAAAGTTGAGGTCGTCTCGGCGGGCCGGCGGACACGGCACTCTCGGCACCGCCGCAACGCTAGTCGTCACCCAGAGGAAGTGCAGGCGCAGTTGACATATTCGCCACTCTTCGCCGGCCCCACCAACGAGTGAAAGCAGCACGTCTCGTGGACGGGTGGCACAGATCATAACCCTCGTGTGCCAGCGGCAAGTTACCGCTCCCTGACCGTGACGCCGACCCGGCCCCGCAGCCCGAGCACCGGCGGTGCCGTGCCGGCCCGCACCCGCGGAACGCCGTGGTGGGCGAGGCGCGAGGGACCGCCGAACACGAAGGCGTCCCCGCTGCGCAGCCCGACGTCCGTCCACGGCCGGCCGCGCCCTGCGGTGTTGCCGAACCGGAAGACGCAGGTGTCCCCGAGGCTGAACGAGACCACGGGGGCGTCCGACCGCTCGTCGGCGTCGCGGTGCATGCCCATCCGCGCCCCCTCCCCGCAGAAGTTGACGAGCGCGATGTCGTAACCGGCCGTGCACGGCTCGCCGTACGCCCTCTCCACGGCCCGCCGCGCCCACTCCCCCGGCCACTCGGGGAACGGTTTGACCGGTGCCCCGTCGCCGTCCACCGCGGTGCGGGCGTAGCCGTAGGGGTACCAGTGCCGTCCGAGGCAGACCTGACGGGCCGTCATCTTGCCGCCTCCGGGCATCCGCACCGTGCGCAGTCCGGCGGGCGGCCGGGCCCATGCGCGGCAGGCGTCCAGCAGCTCCCGCTGCGCGGCCCGGTCCAGATGGCCGGGCAGGTGCACCGCGCCCGGCGCCGGCTTTGTCGCCGGCAGGGAGAACAGTCCGTCGTCCGCGCTCCCGTCCCGGAAGCCTCCCGTGACACCGTCCATGCCGCCACTGTTCCACGGACCGTTCACCGGAGGCACCGGATGTATCCGCCACTCATGCCGTATGGTCGGCAGCGATCCGTCCGCCGCGGGCGGCGCCGGCCGGGGGCCCTCCCCGCCGGGACGCCCCGAGACCGTGGGGAGCGACCGGATACACCGCCCGGGAACCCCGAGAACGAGGAGTGGCCGTGACGTCCGAGACCGTGGAACCCGTGCTGACCGGGGTGCGCAACTTCCGGGAGGTGGCCGGGCTGCCCACCGCCGACGGGCGGCGGGTGCGGCGGGGGGTGCTCTACCGCAGCGGGCACCTGGCCCACGCGACCGAGGAGGACGCCGCGTTCCTGTCCCGGCTCGGGCTGCACACGGTCTTCGACTTCCGCAACTCCGCCGACCAGGCCCTGGAGGGCCCGGACGTGGAACTGCCGGGTGTGCGGAACGTGAACATCCCGCTGACGGACCCGGCGCACGGCGCCGAGTTCTGGACGATGGTCCGCGAGGGCGGCATCGCGGAGTTGCGGGCCGCGCTCGGCGACGGGCAGGCGGAGGCGCGGATGATCGACACCTACCGGGAGATCATCACGGACCGCGCGGCCGAGCACGGCCGGGTGCTGCGGGCCCTGGCCGAGGACAGCGTGCCCGCGCTGATGCACTGCGCCGCGGGCAAGGACCGGGCCGGGCTGTCGGTCGCCGTGACGCTGCTGGCCCTGGACGTGGAGCGGGAGGCGATCGAGGCGGACTACCTGGAGTCCAACGCCCCCCACCGCCGCTACCGGATCCACCGCTCCTCCTCGGCCCCCGAAGGGCTGTCGCCGGAGGTGATGGAGCTGATCGCTCCCCTCTTCGACGTGCGGCCCGCCTATCTGCACGCGGCGTTCGACGCCATCGACGACCACTGGGGCGGGACGGAGGGCTACTTCGCCCGGGGCCTCGGCCTCACCCCGGAGATCCGCGAGCGCCTGCGGGACCGCCTCCTGGAGTCGTGACCCGAGATGCCGGACGCCGCCGGACCCGCGGCCCGGCGACGTCCGGCACCGGGCGTCCGGCACCGGCTTCCGGGGGTCAGCCCTCGCGGACGACGACGAAGTCCGCCAGGGCCGCGAACTGCTCCCGGACGCGACCGGGCATGTCGACGCCCTCCAGCGCCCGCAGCGCGGTGGCGTGCTGGCGGCGGGCCTCCCGGAAGGTCCACTCGCGGCCGCCGGCCTCCTCGATCAGCTCCGCCCGCGCCGCGAACTCCTCCTCGCTGAAGTCCTCGAACTCCCGCTGGCTCTTGGTGGCGTCCTCGGCCAGCAGCTCGCCGAGCCGCCGCGCGGCCGGACCGCCCCCGGCCAGGGCCGCGACGACCGGCAGGGACTTCTTGCGCTGCCGCAGGTCGCTCCAGGTCTTCTTGCCGGTGGCCTCCGGGTCGCCCCAGATGCCCAGCAGGTCGTCGACGGCCTGGAAGGCCAGGCCCAGGTGGTGGCCGTACGCCTCCAGCGCGTCGGCGGTCGCGTCGTCGGCGCCGCCCAGGACCGCCCCGATGGAGGCGGAGCAGGCCAGCAGCGCGCCGGTCTTGTTGCCCTCCATCTCCAGGCACTCCTCGACGGTGACCTTCTCCCGGTGCTCGTAGGAGATGTCCTGGGCCTGCCCGTCGATGAGCCTGCGGGTCGCCAGCGTCAGGCGGCGGGTGGCCCGCGCGGCCTCGGCGGTGCCCAGCTCCAGCAGCACCTCGCCCGCCAGCGCGAACAGGGCGTCGCCGACGAGGATGGCCTGGGCCGGGCCGTGCACCTTCCACACCGTGTCGCGGTGGCGCCGCTGCTCGTCGCCGTCCATGAGGTCGTCGTGGAGCAGGGAGAAGTTGTGGACCAGTTCGACGGCCACCGCGCCGGGGACGCCGGTGGCGGGCTCGGCGCCCGCGGCCTCGGCCGAGAGCAGGGCCAGCGCCGGGCGCACGGCCTTGCCTCCGTCGCCGCGGGCGGGCCTGCCCTCTGCGTCGATCCAGCCGAAGTGGTAGGCGGCGACGGTGTCCATGGGCGGGGCGAGCCGCGCCACGGCGGCGCGCAGCACCGGCGTGGCGAGCGTACGGCCGCGCTCCAGCAGCGCGGTGACACTCGCGGTGTCGAGGGCTGCGTTCGTCGGGATCGCCGGGGTCACGGGGTCTCCTCTGGTTTCGTTGTCATGCTCAAGCCGCCTCTGGGAGGACGTCGTCCTGGGGCCGTCCGAGGGCCGCCAGCGCCTCCCGGGCCGCGGTCAGGCCGCTGCGCACGGCGCCCTCCATCGTGGCGGGCCAGCCGGTGGCGGTCCACGCGCCGGCCAGCCACACCCCGGGGGCCTCCGTACGGGCTCCGGGCCGCAGCCGTCCCACGCCGGGGACGGGAGCGAAGGTGGCGGCCCGCTCCCGGGTGACGAAGAAGTCGCGCACCCGCGCGCCGCGGGCGGCGGGCAGCAGACGGGCCAGCTCGGGGAGGTAGCGCTCGCGCAGGACGGCGGCGGGCACGCCTATCTCGTCCTGCGCCGCGGACTGGGACACCACCAGGTACTGGCCCTCCTCCCCCGCGGCTCCCCCTCCCCCGCCCTCTCCGGCGGGGCCGCCCAGCCCGGACGCCTCGGTGCGGTCGAAGATCCACTGCACGGGGGTGCCGAGCGCGGCGAGGAACGGGCGGTGCAGCACCTTCCGGTCGTACACCACGTGGACGTTGAGGATCGGCGCGTCGCCGATCTCCAGCAGCCGCTCCGGACGGGACAGCGCCCCCTCGGGCAGCAGCCGGTGGGCCTCCCGCTGGGGCACGGCGAGGACGACCGTCTCCGCGGTCAGCGTCTCGCCGGCCTCCCCCGAACGGTGCGGCCCGCTGTCCACCGGGACCCGCCAGGCGCCGTCCGGCTCCCGGCGCAGCGCCCTGACGCGGCCCTGCCGGACCACGCGCACGCCCGCCTTCTCCAGCACGGCGCCGGCCAGCTCGTCGTGGAGGCGCCCCAGCGGGACCCTCGACCAGCCGATGTCCGCGGCGCCGGGGTCGCTGAGCAGGCCGGTGCGGAAGACCATCGCGGCCAGTCCGAGCGAGACGTCCTGGGCACGGGCGTTGAGGGTGGCGACGCCGACGAGGTCCCACAGCGCCCGCACGGCGCGCGGCGACTGGCCGTGGCGGCGCAGCCAGCTCGCGAAGTCCGTCCCGTCCAGGGCGGGGTCGGCCGGGTCGACCGTCCCCAGGCGCTTGAGGGCGAGCGCGGCCCGTCCGGCCAGGACGCGCTCGGCCGGGCTCAGGTGGGGGTAGGCGGCCAGGCCGGGCGCCAGGTGCAGCGGCACGGGCAGGCCGGTGCGGCGCAGCCGGCCGAGGCGGCGGCGCCGGGCGTCGAACACGGGGACGTCCAGGCGCCGCTGGAGGGGCGCGAGCGCGCTCGCGCCGATGCGCTCCAGGAACCAGCGGTAGGCGGTGCAGCAGCGCAGGTACACGTGGTGGCCGTTGTCCACCGTCAGCTCGCCGGCGCCGCCGGTGCGGCGGAAGGAGAAGGCGAGCCCGCCGAGCCGCGGCCTGGCCTCCACCAGGGTGGTGCGGACCCCCGCGTCGGCCAGGCGCAGCGCCGCGGTGACGCCCGCCAGCCCGCCGCCGACGACGACGGCGCGGGGGGCGGGATCGCCGCCGGAGGCGCCGTCGCGCCGCGGGTCGGTCCGGGGGGCGGTCACCGCGGGCCCTCCCCGGCGGTGAGGCGGGCGGCCCGGCGGGTGTCCAGCCCGGACAGGCCGCGCAGGGCCACCCAGGCCTTCTCGCGCGCCGGCAGGGAGACCCGGCCGCGCAGCACGGCGTGGGGGTCGCGGGCGATGCGGGTCAGCAGGCGGTGGTAGATCCCGGCCATGGCCGACACGCAGGCGGCGGAGCGGCGGTCGAGCAGCGGCAGCAGCTTCAGCCCCTCGGCGAACAGCGCGCGGGCGCGCCGCACCTCGAAGCGGACGAGCCCGGCGAAGTCGGCGCCGGGCGGCGGCGCGCCGCCGTCGAATCCGGCGGCGCAGCCGAACGCGGCCAGGTCGGCGCGGGGCAGGTAGGTGCGGCCCTCCTCGGCGTCCTCCCGCACGTCGCGGAGGATGTTGGTGAGCTGGAGGGCCAGGCCGAGGGTGTCGGCGTAGTGGGGAGCGCGCTCGGCGTCGCGGGCGCCGGGCACGGTGCCGAAGACCCCGAGGGAGAGCCGCCCGATGGCGCCGGCGACGCAGCGGCAGTACTCCTTGAGCTCCTCCCACGTCTCGTACGTCCGGCCGCGGACGTCCATCAGGACCCCGTCGATCAGCTCGTCGAGTCCGCCGAGCGGGATGGGGAAGCGGCGGGCGGCGTCGGCCAGGGCGACGGCGACCGGGTCGGTGGAGTCCTCGGGGACGTCCCCGGCGCGGACGCGGCCGAGCAGTTCGCGGGTCTCCTCCAGCCGGGCCCGCTTGACCTCCGGCTCCAGCGGGCCGTCGCCGATGTCGTCCACGCGCCGCGAGAAGGCGTAGAGGGCGGACATCGCCTGCCGCCGCGCCGTGGGCAGCAGCCGGATGCCGTAGGCGAAGTTGCGGGCCTGGCGTTCGGTGACGGCCTCGCAGTAGCGGTAGGCGGCGAAGACCTGCGGGGAGGGGGGCAGCGCCCCTCCGGGCCGGTCCGGGGCCGGGCTCACCGCGCCCTCCCCAGGGTCGCGGCGGCCTCGCGCAGCACACCGGTCCGGGTGGGGCGGGGGGTGGCGGCCAGGACGTCGTACCGGGCGGACCGGATGGCGCGCAGCGCCGCCCGGCCGCCGCCGACGAATCCGGCGAGGAGGACTTTCAGCACCCCGGGGACGCTTGCCACCAACGGGTCTCCTTCGTTCAGCAGGTCGTGGGCGCGCCGCGCCTCCCAGGCCACCAGGGCGCGCACCGACGCGTTCGCGGCGGGCGCGGCGAGGTCGGCCTCGGTGACGCGGAAGCGGTCCAGGTCTTCGGCGGGGAGGTAGATCCGGTCGCGCAGCGCCAGGTCCTCGGCGACGTCCTGGAGGTGTTCGGTGATCTGCAGGGCGGTGCAGACGGCGTCGGAGCGGCGGACGCGCTCGGGGGTGGTGGTGCCGGTGACGGCCAGGACGAGCCGGCCGATGGGGTTCGCGGACAGCGCGCAGTAGTCCAGCAGCTCCTCCCAGGTGCCGTACCGGCGGACCTCCTGGTCCCGCCGGTTGGCCTCGATCAGGGCGAGGAACGGCTCGGGGGCCAGGGAGCGGCGGCGCACGGTCGGCACCAGGGCGCTCAGCAGGGGGTGGCGGGGGCCGTCGCCGTCCGCCGCGCCGGGGCCGCCGGCGGCGCGGAAGACGCGGCGCAGGTCGGCCTCGAAGGCGTCCAGCAGGACGTGGCGGTCGCCGGCCCGGCCGGGGTCCACCCCCAGCGCGGCGGCGTCCGAGCCGCCGGGGGCGAGGTCCCCGTCGCCGATGTCGTCCAGGAGCCGGACGCAGCCGTAGACGGCCATCAGGTCGTCCCGCCAGGCGCGGGGGAGGAAGCGGGGTGCCACGGGGAAGTTCTCGTGGGCGGCCTTGTCGAGGACGAAGCGCGCCCGCGCCTCCGTGGGCGGGGTCACCATGTGCCGCCCGTAGCCATCGCCGTCACCTCTCCGTTCCTCCCACCCGGCCGTGTCCACGGCGCGCCGGCGCCCGCGGACACCGACGGCGGCGGGACGTCGGTGGACACCGGCGACCTCCCGTCCGCGGTGTCCGCGGCGCCTGCCGCGCAGAACATCCTATTTCGGGTGCGCCTCGTGCATGCTCCGCCGCTCGGCCGACCGGGGCAGTGCCGCCCGGCGCGCCGATCACCGACTCCGGCTCAGCTTACGTCGTACTCCGAGGTGCCCTGCCCTGCGGGTCCGGCGGGGCGGGGAGCGGCGGACGGGGCGGCGGACGAGGGAGGAGAGGCGGGCCGGAGAAGGGGACGGCCCCCGCGGCCCGTCTCCGGGTCGCGGGGGCCGTCCCCCTGCCGCCGTCGCGGCTACTTGCGGGTGAACTCCTCGTACTCCTTGAGCACCTCGTCCGTCGGGCCGTCCATGCGCAGCTCGCCGTGCTCCAGCCACAGCACCCGGTTGCAGGTGTCCCGGATCGACTTGTTGTTGTGGCTGACCAGGAAGACCGTGCCGGCCTCCTTGCGCAGTTCGCGGATGCGGGCCTCCGAGCGCTTCTGGAACCTCTTGTCGCCCGTCGCCAGCGCCTCGTCGATCATCAGCACGTCGTGGTCCTTGGCGGCGGCGATGGAGAACCGCAGCCGGGCCGCCATGCCGGAGGAGTACGTGCGCATCGGCAGGCTGATGAAGTCGCCCTTCTCGTTGATGCCGGAGAAGTCGACGATGTCCTGGTAGCGCTCCTCGATCTGGGTCTTGGTCATGCCCATCGCCAGACCGCCCAGTATGACGTTGCGCTCGCCGGTCAGGTCGTTCATCAGCGCCGCGTTGACGCCCAGCAGCGAGGGCTGGCCGTCGGTGTAGACCCTGCCGCGCTCGACGGGCAGCAGGCCCGCGATGGCGCGCAGCAGAGTCGACTTGCCCGAGCCGTTGGAGCCGATCAGACCGATCGCCTCGCCCCGGTAGGCGGTGAAGGTCACGCCCTTCACGGCGTGCACCTCCCGCACGTTCCCGCCCGGCTTGCGGCGGAGGATCCGGCTGAGGGCGGCGGTGGCGCTGCCCCTTCCCCGGGCTCCGCCGTAGACGCGGTAGACGATGTGCACGTCGTCGGCGATCACGGTGGGGCGGCGCTCGCCGCCCTGTGCCGGCTCGGCGGCGGCGTCCTTCTCCAGGCCCTTCTCAGCCACGGCCATACCGCTCCTCCGCCTTCCAGAAGAACACGAAACCACCGACGCCGATCAGGACGGCCCACCCCGCGGCGAGCGCCCAGGCGTACGGCGGGAGATCGGAGACGGTGTACCCGTCGATGAGCGCGAAGCGCATGAGGTCCATGTAGACGGCCGCAGGGTTGGCCTGGGCCGCGGTCACCAGCCACTCCGGCGCGCCGGCCCGCTCCCTGAGCATGTACTCCAGGGAGAACATCACGCCGGACGCGTACATCCAGGTCCGCATCACGAAGGGCATCAGCTGGGCCAGGTCCGGGGTCCTGCTGCCCAGCCGGGCCATGACCATCGCCAGCCCGGTGTTGAAGAGCAGCTGCAGCGCCAGGACCGGCACCACCAGCAGCCAGGTCCAGTCCGGGAAGTGCCCGAAGCCGAGGAGGATGGCCGCCAGGACGATCATCGAGTACAGCAGCTGCTGGAGCTGCTGGAGGGAGAAGGAGATCGGGAGGGCGGCGCGCGGGAAGTGGAGGGCGCGCACCAGTCCCAGGTTCCCGGAGATGGACCGGACCCCGGAGAGGACCGAGGTCTGGGTGAAGGTGAACACGAAGACGCCCGTGACCAGGAACGGGACGTAGTTCCCCTTGCCTCCCGGCACTCCCTCGCGGCCGCCCAGCAGGACGCCGAAGACGAAGAAGTACACCGCCGCGTTCAGCAGCGGTGTGGCGACCTGCCACAGCTGGCCGAGCTTGGCCTGGCTGTACTGCGCCATGAGCTTGGCGCGGGAGAAGGTGAGGATGAAGTGCCGCCGCGCCCAGAGCTGCCGGACGTACTCCATCAGGGAGGGCCGCACCCCGCTCGCCGTCAGGCCGTACTTGGCGGCGAGTTCGGCCGGGGACAGGCCGTCGTCGGGTGAACGCGGGGGCTCGCTCGTCGCGATCGCACCGCCGTGCGTTGTCTCGCTCACGTTGAAACTTTCGTCCTCACAGTGCGCAGCCGGGTTGTGGGATGAGTACAGCGGAACCCGGTCCTGTCAGCCGGACCCGATGCCCTCGGACAGAGCTTGTCAGATTCAGATGACGGGAGGGCGACCGAGTCGGGTCAGACGCCACACCGTACGCCACTTCATGGGCCGGCGGGGACCGCAGGGAGTGGTCCAGCCCTCCTTGAAGCCTCCCATCCAGGCGCGCAGCGCGGGCCGGGAGGGGCGCCGCAGCAGGGTCAGCAGCAGCCAGACGCCCAGATAGAGGGGGATCAGCGGCAGGGGCAGGTTGCGGCGGGCCAGCCACACCCGGTTGCGGGCGACCATCCGGTGGTAGACCGCGTGCCGGCTGGGGAGGGTGGTGGGGTGGTGGAGCACCATGTCGGAGCGGTAGTCGATCATCCACCCGGCGTCCAGCGCCCGCCACGCCAGGTCGGTCTCCTCGTGGGCGTAGAAGAACTCGTCCGGCAGCCCGCCGACCTCCTGGAAGACCTTGGTGCGCACGGCGTTGGCTCCGCCGAGGAAGGTCGTCACCCGCGAGGAGCGCATCGGGTCCGACGCCCGCAGCCGCGGTACGTGGCGGCGCTGGGTGACGCCGGTGTCCGGGTCGGCGATGCGGAAGCTGATGATCCCCAGCTTCGGGTCGGCCGCGAACGCCTCCCGGACCAGCTCGGCGGTGTCGGTGTTGGGCAGCAGCCCGTCGTCGTCGAGGAAGAGCAGGACGTCCACCTCGCGCCCGCCGGGTCCGAACGCCTCGATGCCGACGTTGCGGCCGCCGGGGATGCCGAGGTTCTCCGGCAGCTCCACGGTCCGCACGCCCTCGGGCAGCTCGGGCAGGGGGGCGCCGTTGCCGACGACCGCCACCTGGATGGGGTCGCCGTCCTGCTTGGCGACCGAGTCGAGCAGGGCGCGCAGCTCCTCGGGGCGGTTGCCCATGGTCAGGATGACCGCCCCGAGGGTCAGGCTCCTGCCGTCCGTGTCCTTCATCTCACTCACCGTTCCTCGCCGCCGTCCGCCGCTCGCCACCGTGTCCGGCCGCGGGCCGCCGCGTCACCGCAGCCTGCTCGACGCCAGGATGGACACCAGGTGCAGCAGCGTCTGCAGGACGGCGATCCCCGCCAGGACGGCGACTCCCAGGCGGGTGAAGAACAGGTCGCCGCGCACCGTGTCCGCCACGGCCACCGCCAGGATCACCAGGGACGCCTCGACCCCGCCGACCAGCCGGTGGAACTTCAGCGCCGCCGCCGCCCGGCGGGCCAGCGCCAGCTTCGAGGAGCGCGGCACCGCCGCCTCCTCCTTGACCGCGGGCAGACCGCTGCGGGAGCGGGCCACGTCCACCAGGTCCGTCTCGGCCTTGATCAGGATCGCCCCGAGCGCGGCCACCGTGCCCAGGAAGGCCCACAGCCAGTCCGGTGCGGCGCCCCCGGTGCGGAAGACGTCCGCCGCCCGCACGCCGAAGCCCACCAGGAGGGCGGCCTCGGCCAGGTAGTGGCCCACCCGGTCCAGGTAGACGCCGGTGATGGACGTCTGCTTCCGCCAGCGGGCGACCTCGCCGTCCACGCAGTCCAGCAGCAGGTAGAGCTGGATGAGGAGGGCGGCGGCGATCGCCCCGGCCGGGCCGGGCACCAGCAGGACCGCGCCGGCGGCCACGCCCGCGACGACCATCAGGTAGGTGAGCTGGTTGGGGGTTATCCGGGTGCCCACCAGGTGCCGGGTCCAGCGCAGCGAGATCTCCCGCATGTACAGGCGCCCGGCCCAGTGCTCACCGCTCCGCCGGTCCTTCACCCCCGCGGGGTGGACGACCGGGCGGAGTTCAGCCACTGACGGCTTTGACAGCTTTGACATAGTCGGCGTACGCGTCCCTGATCTGGTCGGTGGACAGGTCCAGGTGCTCGATGATCGTGTAGCGCCCGGGCCGGGTCTGCGGCGCGTACTCCACCACCTCGACGAACTCGTCCTCGCTGAAGCCGATCTCGCCGGGCAGCACGGGCAGGCCGTGCCGTCTCAGCACCTCGATCATCAGTGCCGCCTGCTCCTCCGCTCCCCTCAGGTGCATCGCGAAGGCGGCGCCGAGTCCGCACTGCTCGCCGTGCGCGGCCGCGCGCCGGGGGTGGAGCAGGTCGAAGGCGTGGTTGATCTCGTGGCAGGCGCCCGAGGCGGGGCGGCTGTCGCCGGCCACCGACATGGAGATGCCGGTCAGCACCAGCCCCTCGGCGAGCACCGTGAGGAACTCGTCGTCGCCGCAGCCTCCCGGGTGGCGCAGCACCGCCTCGCCGGCCTGGCGCGCCATGGCGGCGGCCAGGCCGTCGATCTGCTCGCCGGTCACGCGGTGGGACAGCTCCCAGTCGGCGACGGCGGAAATGTTGGAGATGACGTCTCCCACACCCGAGCGGACGAAGCGGATCGGTGCCTCGCGGATGACGTCGAGGTCGATGACGATCGCGATCGGGTTCGGCACGCCGTACGAGCCGCGGCCGGCGTCGTTGTCGAGCGTGGCGACCGGGGAGCACAGCCCGTCGTGGCTGAGGTTGGTGGCGACGGCGACCAGGGGCAGGCCGACGCGGGCCGCGGCGAACTTCGAGCAGTCGATGATCTTGCCGCCGCCCATGCCGACGACCGCGTCGTAGCGGCCGGACTTCATGGCGTCGGCGAGCTTGATCGCGTCGTCCAGGGTGCCGCCGCCGACCTCGTACCAGTCGGCTCCCGGCAGGGCGGGGGCGAACCGCTCGCGCAGTGCCGCCCCCGAACCGCCGCTGATGGCGATCGCCAGCTTGCCGGAGGCCGAGATGCGCTGGTCGACCAGGAGACCCGCCAGGTCGTCCAGCGCGCCGGGCCTGATGTCGACGACGACCGGCGACGGGATGAGACGGGTCAGTACCGGCACGCGATCTCCCGCGCCTTGTTCAGGTCGTCGTGGTTGTCGATCTCGACCCAGCTCACCTCGCCGATCGGGGCGACGTCGACGGTGAAGCCGCGGTCCACCAGCTCCTGGTAGCCGTCCTCGTAGTAGAGCTGCGGGTCGCGCTCGTAGGTGGTCTTCAGGGCGTCGGCCAGGTCGGCGGCCGCCTCGCCCTCGATGAGGGTCACGCCGATGTACTCGCCGGTGGCGTCGGCGGGGTCCATCAGCTTGGTGATCCTGCGCACACCCCGGCCGGGCTCGGCGACGACCTTCATCTCCTCGTCGGCGAGCTTCTTGACCGTGTCGAGGGCGAGGATGATCCTCTGGCCCTTCCCGCGGGCCTCCAGCAGCGTCTGCTCCACGGAGACGGGGTGGACGGTGTCGCCGTTGGCGAGGATCACGCCCTCCTTGATCACCTCGCGGGCGCACCACAGGGAGTAGGCGTTGTTCCACTCCTCGGCCTTGTCGTTCTCCACCAGGTGGAGGGTGAGGCCGTACTTCTTCTCCAGGGCGGCCTTGCGCTCGTACACGGCCTCCTTGCGGTACCCCACGACCACGGCGACGTCGGTCAGGCCGACCTCGCGGAAGTTGCCGAGGGTGAGGTCGAGCACGGTCGTGATGCCCTCGCCCTCCGGGTCCACCGGCACCAGGGCCTTGGGGAGGGTGTCGGTGTAGGGGCGCAGACGCCGTCCGGCGCCGGCGGCCAGCACGAGGCCGATCATGCGGGTTCTCCTGTTTCGTCGTGTACGGCGGGTGCTTGCGAGGACACCCAGAAGCGGACGCTCTCGGCGAGCACCGTGAGCGCCAGGGCCCCGGCCAGGACCGCGAGCGCGATCGTGAAGCCCTGGCTCCCGGCCCAGAGGGCGGCGGCGGCCGTGACCGCCAGGGCGCGTCCCTCGTGTCCGCCGATCGCCCGCACCAGCCAGTGCGGAGGGGCTCCGGTGCCACCGCGGATGCGGTACACCGTGTCGTAGTGATGGTAGGCGACCGCCGCGACCAGCCCGAAGGCGGCGGGCAGGGCGCCGTCCGTCCCCGACCGTGCGGCCAGGACCAGGATCGTGGTGTATTCCGCCGCGCGGAAGAGGGGCGGCACCAGCCAGTCCAGTGCGCCCTTCAGGGGACGGGCGACGGCGAGCGCGGCCAGGAGGGCGTGGACCGCCGCGGCCAGGACCGGCCAGGGGCTGCCCACGGGCGTCCACAGCGCGGCGGCCGGCAGGGCGGCCGAGCCCAGGAGGGCGAGGGCCGGTACGGCGGGGGCCGGCAGCCTCACGCCCTTCAGCGCGGCGGCCAGTGCCCCGGCGAGCGGCCCGGAGTCGGCCAGGTCGGCCAGGGCCCGGGCGGCGCGGTCGGTGCGCCGGCCCCTGCGGGCGAGCGAGCGCAGCACCCGTCCGGCGGTGGTGTAGCAGGCGGCGACCGCACAGCCGGCCAGCAGGACGACGAAGGTCGTGCGGGGGGTGGTGAGCGCGGTGAGGAGGGCGATCAGGGCCCAGCGCTCGCCGATCGGCAGCACGATCATGCGGCGGGCCCAGACCGTCCAGCCGACGCTGTCGAGCCTCCCGGAGAGGGCGGCGGTGGGGCCGGCGCCGCCCGCCGTCCCTTCCCCCTCGTAGTGGCTCGCCTCGTTGAAGGAGAAGTCCACGACGTGCCGGCAGGTCTGGAGCACCATCGCGCCCAGGGCCAGCGCCCACACGTCGTCGCCGCCGCGGGCCGCGCCGAGCGCCAGGCCCGCGTAGTACGCGTACTCCTTGGCGCGGTCGAAGGTGGCGTCCAGCCAGGCGCCGAGCGTGGAGTACTTCAGCGCGTAGCGGGCGAGCTGGCCGTCGGCGCAGTCCAGCACGAACGAGGCGATCAGCAGCACGCCGGCGGCGACGAAGCCGCCCCGCGTGCCGGTGGCGGCGCAGGCCGCCGCGATCAGCGCGGTGAGCAGCGAGGCGGTGGTCACCTGGTTGGGGGTGAGTCCGCGGCGGGCGCACCAGCGGGCGATGTAGCGGGAGTAGGGGCTGATGAAGAAGGTGGTGAAGAAGCCGTCGCGGGACTTCACGGCCGAGCGCAGCCGCACGGCCTCCTCGTCCACGGCCGCCACGGCCCGCCGGGCCTCCTCCCGCTCCGCCTCGCCGGCGGGCACGGCGGCGACGAGCGTCCCCAGTTCGGGCCGGTGGACGGCGGGGGCGTCCGCGTCGTCCTCCAGGGCGGCCGCCACCCGGTCGGGCAGGCCGTCCCGGGCTGTGTCCGTGGGGGCCGTGGCGGCCACGGCCCGGGCCAGGGCGGCGCGCGCCTCGGGCCGGGCGGTGAGGGCGCCGGGGACGGCGGCGGCGGGGAAGCGCGGGTCGGTCAGGGCCAGCCTCAGGCTGTGGAGGTGGCCGACGAAGCGGGGGTCGACGAGGGCGACGCGCTCGCCCGCCGGGACGGCGGCCAGTTCCGCCGCCACCCCGGCGGCGTCGGCCGCCACCCGCACGTCGAACCCCAGCGACCGCAGATCGCCCTCCAGGGGCGCCCCCGCGACCGGCGGACCGGTGAGAATGGCGGTCGACAAGAACGAACTCACTCCTTGGAAGCCGTGTTGTCCGCGGCGCGGTCCCTGCGGACGGCGACCGGGCAGCGTCACAGTGCGCCCTCACCCGTCCGGGGCGGGCAACACGTGGCCAGAGGTTATCGGATCGGCGGAAGCGGCAGTTCACCGCGGATTCACCGGAGAGGGGTTGCACCGCCGTCACGCGGCGGCGTCCGGCGTCCCGGACCGCGGCGACCGGCTCGGTGATCCGCCTTCCGGGGCGGTGTGGCTAGGCTGCGGGCATGACATGGCTGGTCACAGGTGGAGCGGGATACATCGGCGCGCACGTGGTGCGGGCCCTGACCGGGGCCGGTGAGCGGGTCGTCGTGCTCGACGACCTCTCCACCGGTCTGCCGGACCGGCTGCCGCCCGGCGTGCCGCTGGTGCGGGGCGCGGTCTCCGACCGCTCCCTGCTGGAGGAGACGATCGCCGGCCACGGCGTCACGGGCGTGGTGCACCTGGCGGCGAGGAAGCAGGTCGGCGAGTCCGTGGAGCGGCCGCTGACGTACTACCGGGAGAACGTCCACGGCCTGACGGTGCTGCTGGAGGCGGTGGTCGCGGCGGGGGTGCGGCGCTTCCTGTTCTCGTCCTCCGCCGCCGTCTACGGCATGCCGGATGTGGACCTGGTCACGGAGGACACCCCGTGCACCCCGCTGAACCCGTACGGCGAGACCAAGCTCGCGGGCGAGTGGCTGGTCCGCGCCGCCGGGCGGGCGCACGGGCTGGCCACCGCGTGCCTGCGCTACTTCAACGTGGCGGGGGCGGCGCGGCCGGAACTGGCCGACACCGGTGTGTCCAACGTCATCCCGATGTTCTTCGGCGCCCTCACGCGCGGTGAGGCGCCGCGGATCTTCGGTGACGACTACCCCACGCCGGACGGGACCTGCGTGCGCGACTACGTCCACGTGGCGGACCTGGCCGACGCCCACCTGGCCGCCGCCCGCCGGCTGGCGGAGCTTCCGCCCGGCGAGGACCTGACGGTGAACGTGGGCACCGGCCGGGGCGTGTCCGTGCGGGAGCTGGCCGATCTGGTGGCCGAGGTCACGGGGATCCGCGAGCCCGCTCCCGTGGTCGTCCCCCGCCGTCCGGGGGATCCGGCGGGGGTGGTCGCCTCGGCCGAGCGGATCGGCAGGGAGCTGGGCTGGGCCCCCCGGTACGGGGTACGCCAGATGGTGGCCTCGGCGTGGGAGGGCTGGCGCCTGCGCCGTCCGGAGGCCGCCGCGCCCGGCGGGACGGGGTCGGACGGCTGACGGGGCGGCCGGGCGGGCCACCGGGCAGCGAACCGGGAAAGCGCAGGTCACAGGGGATGACAACGGTGTTCAGTGCCGCGTTGCCCCATACCCCCCTCCCGTAGTTGACTGAGGTCGTCCGCCGATCGACCGCGATATGACGGAGGCATCGACCATGGGCGCAGGGCACAACCACGGCGGGCCGCCTCCCGGCGGCCCCGGCACCGCGGCGGCGGCGTACCGGGGGCGGTTGCGCGCCGCCCTGGCCATCGCGGTCGTGCTGCTGCTGGCCGAGACCGCCGGCGCCGCCCTGACCGGTTCGCTGGCGCTGCTGGCGGACGCGGGCCACGTGGCGACCGACGTGGTCGGCGTCGGGATGGCGCTGCTGGCGATCCACGTCGCCAACCGGCCCGGCAGCGAGCGCCGCACCTTCGGGTTCGCCCGGGCCGAGATCCTCGCGGCGCTGCTCAACTGCGTGCTGCTGCTCGGGGTCGGCGGCTACATCCTGGTGGAGGCCCTGCACCGGCTGCACCGTCCGGAGGAGGTGCCCGGCGGGCTGACGGTCCTGTTCGGCGTGGTGGGTCTGGCCCTCAACGGCCTGTCCATGCTGCTGCTGATGAAGGGGCAGCGGGAGAGCCTGAACGTGCGCGGCGCCTTCCTGGAGGTGGCGGCGGACGCCCTGGGGTCGCTCGCCGTGATCGTCGCCGCGCTGGTGATCGTGGTGACCGGCTGGGAGCGGGCCGACGCCGTGGCCTCGCTGCTGATCGCGGTGCTGATCGTGCCGCGCACGGTGCGGCTGGCGCGCGAGGCGGTCGACGTCCTGCTGGAGGCCGCGCCCCGGCACGTGGACATGGCCCAGGTGCGGAAGCACATCCTGGGGGTGCCGGGCGTGGAGGACCTGCACGACCTGCACGTGTGGACCATCACCTCGGGCATGCCGGTGCTCTCCGCGCACGTGGTGGTCGACCGGGCGGAGCTGGAGTCGGCGGGCCACGACAGGATCCTGCACGACCTGCAGAGCTGCCTGGGCCGTCACTTCGACGTCGAGCACTGCACCTTCCAGCTCGAACCGCGCGGGCACGCGGCGTACGAGGGCCGTCTGTGCCACTGAGACGGGACGGGTCCGCGGCCCGTCCGCGGCCGTCCGCTCCGCCCCGGGACGGCGCGCACCACCTGGTGGCGTGCGGCACACTGGGACGGAAAGTCGGAACATCGGAGAAGCACTGTTCCGGCACATTCTGGCGAAGGGCGGACATGACGAACAGCACGGCGGACCCGATCATGCTCGAACTGGTCGACGAGAACGGCGCGACCATCGGGACCGCGGAGAAGCTGTCCGCCCACCAAGCCCCCGGCCGCCTGCACCGGGCCTTCTCCGTCTTCCTCTTCGACGACATGGGCCGGCTGCTCCTCCAGCGCCGGGCGCTGGGGAAGTACCACTCCCCCGGCGTGTGGTCCAACACCTGCTGCGGTCACCCGTACCCCGGTGAGCCGCCCTTCGCCGCCGCCGCGCGCCGGGTGGGCGAGGAGCTGGGGGTGGCTCCCTGGCTGATGCGGGAGGCGGGCACGGTGCGCTACAACCACCCGGACCCGGCCTCGGGCCTGGTGGAGCAGGAGTACAACCACCTCTTCGCCGGACTGGTGCGGGACACCCCGCGCCCGGACCCGGAGGAGATCGCCGAGACGGCGTTCGTGACGCCCGAGGAGCTGCTGAAGCGGCACGAGGCCGAGCCGTTCTCGGCCTGGTTCATGACGGTGCTGGACGCGGCGCGCGCGGGCATCCGCGAGGTGGCCGGGGCCTCAGCGGGCTGGTGACCCCGGTCCTCCGGCGGGCCGGCGGCCCATCGGCAGGACGGCCCACACCACCTTGCCGCCGGACGCGGTCCGGTGCACCTCGAAAATCCCGCCCGCCTCGGTGACGGTGGCCTCGACCAGGAGCAGGCCGCGCCCTCCGGTGTGCTCCCGGGCCGGGTCGGCGGGCGGCGCCGAGGGGCGGTAGGGGTGGCCGTCCTCGACCCCGATCCGCACCCAGTCCGGGCCGACGGCCACCTCCACGCCGATCTCCTCCGAGAGCAGGGCCGCGTGCCGTACGGCGTTGGTGACCAGCTCCGAGAGAATCAGCAGCAGGCCGTGGAGCAGCTCGTCGGAGACGGGGGCGCCCCTGCGCCGGAGGAGGTCGCGCACGAGGTGGCGGGCCCGGGGCACGGAGGAGTCCCGCACCGGGGCGGTGAACCGCCAGGTGCCCTCGTAGGGCTGCGGCCGCACCGCCGGCCCGCCCGGGGCCGGCGCGTGCCCGTCCGGTTCGGGGAAGGCGTCCCCACGGATCTCCATCTGCCCGCCCCCCGCTCCCGGCTCGCCCGCCGTGTGTCCGCCGGCCCGGCCTCGTGGACCGGCGCTCCGTCGAGTATCGGGTCGAGTGTTGGGCCCCGGCGCGGGCGGTCCGGCGGGGTGACCGCAAGTCGGCACTTATCGATGGCAATTGACAGAAGACTTACGCACCGTTCACGGCCGTGACCGACCCTGCGCGCCGGGCCCCGCGGCCCGCGACGGGGGCCCGTCCCCGCGGCCGTTACCATCCGGCCCATGCCCCAGCCCACCGAGCCGGCCGTGCTCACCGCCGTCGAGGGCGGCGTCGCCACCCTCACCATCCGCAACCCGGCCAAGCGGAACGCGATGACGCCCGGGATGTGGCGTCGCGTCCCCGCCGTGCTGGAGGAGCTCGCCGCCGACCCCGCGGTACGGGCGCTCGTCCTCACCGGCGCGGGGGACACCTTCTGCTCGGGCGCCGACATCGGCGCGCTGCGGGGCGGTCCCGGGGAGTCCAG
Source organism: Streptomyces glaucosporus (assembly GCF_039533345.1). NCBI lineage: Bacteria > Bacillati > Actinomycetota > Actinomycetes > Kitasatosporales > Streptomycetaceae > Streptomyces > Streptomyces glaucosporus. The sequence continues at coordinate 103,709 of NZ_BAAATJ010000018.1, forward strand.
GGGACTGGCGGTGGCCGCCGAGGAGGCCCTGGCGGCCTTCCCCCGCCCCACCCTGGCGGCCGTGCGCGGCCACTGCGTGGGCGGCGGATGCCAGCTCGCCGCCGCCTGCGACCTGCGCTTCGCCGCCGAGGGGTCCCTCTTCGGGATCACCCCGGCGAAGCTGGGCATCGTCTACCCGGCCTCCTCCACCCGTCGGCTGGTGTCCCTGGTCGGCCCGGCCACCGCCAAGTACCTGCTGTTCTCCGGCGAGCTGATCGACGCCGGACGCGCCCTGCGGACCGGACTGGTCGACGAGGTGCACCCGGACGCGGAACTCGGCCGCCGGGTGGCGGAGTTCGCACGCCTGCTGGTCTCGCGCTCGCAGCTCACCCAGGCCGCGGCCAAGGAGTTCGCCGACGGCGCGGGCGCCCCGCCGGACCCGGAGCGGATCGCGTACTGGGAGCGCCGGGCGCGGGAGAGCGGCGAGGCCGCCGAGGGGGTCGCCGCCTTCCTCGAACGACGCCCGCCGGTCTTCACCTGGCCCATTACCGGCAGGTAGCGTGCCGGTCATGACCTCGCTCCCCGCACGCGCCGGACGGCGCTGCCACAACGTCGTCAACCCGCTGCACTCGGCCCTGTACTTCGCCCCCGACCTGGCCCGGGAGCTCGCCCCCTACGGCATCGAGGACCCCTCCGCGGTCTACTTCGCCGCGCGTGCCGCGGCGCTCGGCCGGGTGGGTCCCGGGGTCGTCACCGCAACCTTCTACAACTTCCACCACGACCTCGTCGCCCGCCACCTGCCGGGCGTGTGGGAACTGGCCTCCCCCGAGACCGTGCTCGCCGCGCGGCTGCGCGCCGCCGACTCCATGCTGCGGCGGCTGCTGGGCGAGGAGGCGGTGGCCTCCGGGGAGATGGCCGAGGCGGCCGGGCTGGCGCTGCGCGCCGCGGAGGGGTGTGTCCGTCCCGGCCGCCCGCTGTACGCCGCGCACGCCGACCTCCCCGTGCCCGAGGCCCCTCACCTGGCGCTGTGGCACGCGGCCTCCCTGCTGCGCGAGCACCGCGGCGACGGCCACGTCATCGCCCTGCGGCACGCCGGGCTGGACCCGCTGGAGGCGCTGGTCAGCCACACCGCCAGCGGTCGCGGGATGGCTCCCAGGTGGGTGCTCGCCACCCGCGGCCACACCCGGCGGGACTGGGAGGAGGCCCAGGAGCGGCTGCGCGGGCGCGGACTGCTGGACGCCGAGGGCGAGCTGACCGAGGCCGGCGTCGCCCTGCGCAAGGAGCTGGAGGAGGAGACCGACCGGCTCGACCGCGCCCCCTACGAGCACCTGGGCGCGGCCGGCACCGAGCGGCTGACCGAGCTGTGCGGCGCCTTCACCGCCGCGGTCGTCGGCGCGGGCGCCTTCCCCGACGGCCTGTTCGGCAAGGGCTGAGCGGGCGGGGCCGGTAACGGGCCGGCGGATCCGGTGGTTTGCCCGGAATCCGAGCGGTCACCCGTTATGGCATGTTCAAAGCGATAGCAGACGCACTCCGTACCGTCGGCGGCGCCGTCGCCACCGTGGTGACACTGCCCTTCCGTCTCCTGGCCCGCCTCTTCGGCGGGGCTTCCCACGCCGGTCGCCGCGTCTGACCGTCCGCGCGTCGGTGCCGCCTGTAACAATGCGGGCTACCGGGGGAACACCCAGCACCGAGAAGGCGGAACGGATCGTGACACAGTCCATCGGAGAGATGCCCGTCGAGGGAGCTGCGGCCGGCGAAGCGGCCGGCCCGGCGTCCGTCGAGGGCAGGATCGCCGGGGAACTCGGCGTACGCGAACGGCAGGTCAGGGCCGCCGTCGAACTGCTCGACGGCGGCTCGACCGTGCCGTTCATCGCGCGCTACCGCAAGGAGGCCACCGGCGCCCTGGACGACGCGCAGCTGCGCACGATCGAGGAGCGGCTGCGCTACCTGCGGGAACTGGAGGAGCGGCGGACGGCGATCCTGGAGTCCGTGCGCGCCCAGGGCAAGCTCGACGCCGAGTTGGAGGCCCGGATCCGCGCCGCCGACTCCAAGGCGCGGCTGGAGGACATCTACCTGCCCTACAAGCCCAAGCGGCGCACCAAGGCGCAGATCGCCCGCGAGGCGGGGCTGGAGCCCCTGGCCGACGGGCTGCTGGCCGATCCGACGGTGGAACCGGCCGCCGCCGCGGCGGCGTTCGTGAACCCGGACAAGGGCGTCGCGGACGCCTCCGCCGCGCTGGAGGGCGCGCGGGCGATCCTCACCGAGCGCTTCGGCGAGGACGCCGACCTCATCGGCGAACTGCGCGAGACGATGTGGCGGCGCGGCCGGCTCGTGGCGAAGGTGCGGGAGGGCAAGGAGGAGCAGGGCGCCAAGTTCGCCGACTACTTCGACTTCTCCGAGCCGTTCACCGACCTGCCCTCGCACCGGGTGCTGGCGATGCTCCGGGGCGAGAAGGAGGAGGTCCTCGACCTCACCATGGACCCGGAGCCGGAGGACGCCGCCGAGGGCGCGCCCGCCGGCCCGGGCGAGTACGAGCGCGCCATCGCCCGCCGGTTCGGCATCGCCGACCGCGGCCGTCCCGCCGACAAGTGGCTGGCCGACACGGTGCGCTGGGCCTGGCGGACCCGCATCCAGGTGCACCTGGGCATCGACCTGCGGCTGCGGCTGCGCACGGCCGCCGAGGACGACGCGGTCGCGGTGTTCGCCGCCAACCTGCGCGACCTGCTGCTGGCCGCCCCGGCCGGCACCCGCGCCACGATGGGCCTGGACCCGGGCTACCGCACGGGCGTGAAGGTGGCGGTCGTCGACGCCACCGGCAAGGTCGCCGCCACCGACACCGTCTACCCGCACGTCCCCCAGAACCGCTGGAAGGAGTCGCTGGCGACCCTGGCGCGGCTGGCGAGGGAGCACGGCGTCGAGCTGATCGCCATCGGCAACGGCACCGCCTCCCGGGAGACGGACCGGTTGGCCGCCGAACTGTGCGCCGCGCACCCGGAGTTGAAGCTGACCAAGGTGATGGTCTCCGAGGCGGGCGCCTCGGTGTACTCCGCCTCGGCCTTCGCCTCCCGCGAGCTGCCGGACCTGGACGTCTCGCTGCGCGGCGCGGTCTCCATCGCCCGGCGCCTCCAGGACCCGCTGGCCGAACTGGTCAAGATCGACCCCAAGTCCATCGGCGTCGGCCAGTACCAGCACGACGTGTCCGAGGTGAAGCTGTCCCGCTCGCTGGACGCGGTCGTCGAGGACTGCGTCAACGGCGTCGGCGTGGACGTCAACACCGCCTCGGTGCCGCTGCTGTCGCGGGTGTCGGGCATCGGCCCGGGGCTGGCGGAGAACATCGTCGCCCACCGCGACGCCAACGGCCCCTTCCGCAGCCGCAGGGCGCTGCGGGACGTCCCCCGGCTGGGTCCCAAGGCGTACGAGCAGTGCGCGGGCTTCCTGCGCATCCGCGGCGGCGACGACCCGCTGGACGCCTCCGCGGTGCACCCCGAGGCGTACCCGGTGGTGCGCAGGATGGTGAAGGCCACGGGCGAGGACGTGGCGGCGCTCATCGGCAACACGAAGGTGCTGCGCAGCCTGCGCCCGCAGGACTTCATGGACGACACCTTCGGCCTGCCCACGGTCACCGACATCCTCAGGGAACTGGAGAAGCCGGGCCGCGACCCGCGCCCGGCCTTCCGCACGGCCACCTTCAGGGAGGGCGTGGAGAAGATCGGCGACCTGGAGCCGGGGATGGTCCTGGAGGGCGTGGTGACCAACGTCGCCGCGTTCGGCGCCTTCGTGGACATCGGCGTCCACCAGGACGGCCTGGTCCACGTCTCGGCGATGTCGCGGTCCTTCGTGAAGGACCCGCGCGAGGTCGCCAAGCCGGGCGACATCGTGAAGGTCAAGGTGCTGGACGTGGACGTGCCGCGCAAGCGGATCTCGCTGACGATGCGGCTGGACGACGACGCCCGTCCGGCGGCGGGCGGCGAGCAGGGCGGCCGTCCGGCGCGCGAGCGGCGCGGCGGCGCCCCGCGCCAGCGCCAGGGGCAGGGCCAGCGCCAGGGGCAGGGCCAGCGCCAGCGGCGGGGCGGCGGCCGGAACCGCGACGCGGCTCCCGTCAACAGCGAGATGGCCGAGGCCCTGCGCCGCGCGGGCCTGCTCGGCTCCGGCGGCCGCTGAGCCGCGCAGGCCGACCGGAAACACGGCGGCCGGGCTCCGGCGGACGGCTGGTCCGCCGGAGCCCGGCCGCTTCCCGCCGCGGGTGCGTCGCCGCGGGTCAGCCGGCCGCGGTCCCGCCGGTCTTCTCCAGCGGGGCCCGGTCGTCCGTCCCGCCCGCGCCCGGCGTCAGGTCGACGCTGTCGCGGAGCCTCACGGGGGTGAGGAACAGGGTGGCGATCACGCCGACCGCGGCGATGCCCGCGGAGATCAGGAAGATGTGGCCGGTGCCGTCGCCGTAGGCGGCGCGGACGATCTCCACGGCGGCGGGCGGCATGCCCGTCAGGTCGAGCGTGGACCCGCCGCCCGCTCCGCGGCGGCCAGCGTGAACGGGACGGCGATGAAGAAGCACCAGCGCCAGCCGAGCCAGGAGACGTCGGTGATGGCGCCGTCCAGCAGCGGCCCGCCGACGGTGGCGACGGCCATGACGCCGCCGAGGTAGCCGTTGTACCGGCCGCGCTCCCTGGGGCTGATCATCGCGGCGATGATCACCTGTACCAGGGTCTGGAGCGCGCCCACGCCCAGGCCCTGGACGGCGCGGAAGGCGATCAACCGGCCGGTGTTCCGGGCGAAACCGCACGCCAGCGAGGAGACGACGAAGAGGCCGATCGCGATCTGGAACAGCAGCTTCTTGCTGAACAGGTCGGCGAGCCCGCCCCAGACCGGGGTGGACGCCGTGGACGTCAGCAGCATCGCGGTGACGACCCAGGTGTACCGGGTCTGGGAGCCCTTGAGCGAGCCCACGATCTGCGGGAGCGCCACCGAGACGACGGTGCTGCTGATCACCGCCGTGAACAGCACGATGAGCAGCCCGGTCAACGAGCGCAGGACAGCGCGGTGGTCCGCCGGCCCGGCTTCCGCGGGCGCGGCCGTGTGTGCGCTCACGCACAACCTCCGGAAGGGGAAGGGGGACGGGGAACCCCTGCGCTTTGCATGCCCGGTGAGCAAATTTTCTCATTGGGAAGTCTTTACCGACCGTAGGATGATGGCGGCATGGAGAACACACTGGGACTGCGGGAGCGCAAGAAGGCCGCCACCCGGCAGGCCGTACACGAGGCGGCGCTCCGCCTCGCCGTCGAGCACGGCTTCGAGCACGTCACCGTCGAGGCCATCGCGGACATGGCCGGGATCTCGCGCAGGACGTTCTCCAACTACTTCGCCGGCAAGGAGGACGCCCTCCTCTACGGCGAGGAGGAGCACATCCGCGCGTTCGTCCGGGCCGTGCGGGACCGCCCCGCCGACGAGCCCGCCTGGACCGCGCTCCGCCGGGCGGTGCGCGCCCTGTTCCACCGGCACGGCCGCCTGGACCCCGAGTGGGCCGTGCGCACCCGCCTGGCCAAACGGCACCCCTCCGTCCTCGCCCGGCAGCTCGCCAACCACGCGGCGCTCGAACGCGACCTCGCCCTCGCCCTCGCCGAGCGGCAGTGCCCCGAGGGGGTGCGTCCGCAGGTCGTGGCGGCGGCGTTCCTCACCGCCGCGCGGATCGGCATGCACCTGTGGACCGAGGAGGAGCAGACGCGCGACCCCGCCGAGGTCATCGAGGAGATCCTCGACGAGATGGCGACGCCGTTCTCCTGACGCCCCTCCGGTCCCGGGACGCCTCCTCCCGCTCCAGGGCGCCCGGACGCCCGGACGGCGAAAGGGGCCGGGCCCCGATGGGCCCGGCCCCTTCCTCTTCCTCGAGCCGGTGTCGCCGGTCCGTCAGCCGTGGACCCAGCGCGCGCGGTCGTTGTAGCTGCCGAGGTTGGCGCTGTACTCCGGGGCGCCGAGCCAGATCTGCTGCCCGTTGCCCATCTGCAGGCCGCCCGAGTCGCCGCGGCTCTGGTTGTTCCGCCACGAGCTGGCCCGGTTGGCGAAGCCGTACTGGTCGAGGTCGTGCCACTGCTCGTCGTTGAAGATCAGCCGGCGTCCGCCTCCGTTGGCGTGCTCGAAGATGCACAGCCAGCCCCGGGCGCAGTCCGGGAGGGCCTTCGTCCCGGCGGACCCGTCGTGGCCGAGGGCGGCGTCGGCCTCACCGCGCGTGCCGTAGCAGTCGACGTCCTGCGCGGTGGTGACCACACAGGTGTGGGCCCCCCTCCAGCCGTCCTTGAGCAGGTTGATCCGCTGGCCCTCGTAGAGGGCCACCGCTCCCGTCGCGGCGGGTTCGGCGACGGCGGCGGACGGAGCCCCCGTGAGCAGCCCCGCGGCAAGGGCCACGGCACCGACGAAGTGCGCCACACGTGTACGCATGGATTTCCCCCTTCCGGTCGCCGCCCCTCCCCGGAGAGGAGGGGCGGCCTGGTGAAACGGTCGCCGTCATCCTCGCGAATCCGGCAGGCGTTTCACCGCGAAAGGGGCGAACAACACCCATGTGGGTGACAGTGGCCTGACGGCGTGTCACATCCTCGGCCACGCTCCCGCGCACCGCGGCCAAACGCCGGGCGCTAGATCTCGACGGCACCGATCTGCCGCAGCAGGCCGAGGTCGTCCCAGTTCCACCAGCCCTCCGCGATCTTCCCGTTCTCGCAGCGGAAGGTGACGTGGCCGGTCCCCGTGATCTCCCGGTCCGTGGGCTCGACGCCCTTGAACGGGCCGACGTGGCGGCCCGTGTAGGAGAGCCGCGCGCACACCAGATCGCCTTCGGCGATCATGCTCTCGACGGTGAGCACGGGCCGGAACGCCTCCAGGATCTCCCGGTTCTCCTCCTTGGCCCGCGCGAGCCCGACGCCGTAGGACGACAGGGCGGGGTCGTGCTCCCTGTAGTCGGGGGTGCACAGCGCGTCCGCCACGTCGTAGTTCCTCCGGTTGATCACCTCCTCGACGAAGGTGCGGGCCATGCCGGTGTTGAGCTGCTCGTCGCGGGAGACGTCCAGGTCCGTGAACGTGGGCGCCTCGTCGCAGATCCGCAGCATCTCCTGGAAGATCCGGTCGGTCTCGGGCAGGTGCGAGTTCCTCATCGCCTCCTCGTAGGAGGGGAACTCCACGATCTCCACCACGTGCGCGGGGTCGGAGCGGTCCCGCCCGACGATGGAGTGGGTGGCGGTGCGTTTCCCCTGGGTCGCCTTGACCCAGCTGTCCATCAGGCTGTCCAGCTTCTCCGCCTGGTGTGTCCTGCAGTCGATGACCTGGACGAATGTCATGATGTCGCCTTCCCTCACGCAGACGTACGAAGGCATTTCCAGGCTATAACCGTTCCGCCGCCCGTGCCCCGTCCGGCGGCCTCCCCTCCCGGCCGTCCCCGCGTGGACCGCCGCCGCCCGTCCGGCCCCGGGCGGCTCGGCCGGGCCCTCCGCCAGGCGTCACCGCGCCCGTACGGGGCAGACGGCGCGGCATGAGGACTACGACAACCGCACCGGCGTCGGTGCGCGGAAACGCGAGACGGGCCGCGAACAGCTCCGCCATGGAGGCCGCCGCCCGCTGGGGGCTGGTCGCCTACGGCGTGGTCTATCTGATGGTCGGCGTGCTGGCGCTGCGCATGGCCTCCGGCGATCGCGGGAGCCAGGCGGACAGCGGCGGCGCGCTGCGGGAACTGGCCCGGCAGCCGTTCGGCGGGTTCCTGGTGTGGGCGGTCGGCATCGGACTCGCCGGGCTCGCCCTGTGGCGTCTGGCGGAGGCCCTGCTGGGCGCGGCGCGTCCCAACGGCCACAGGCCGCGGGAACGGCTGCGCTCGGCCGCGCGGTGCGCGGTGCTCGCCGTCCTGTCGGCGTCCGCGATCGCCTTCGCCGCCGGCTCCGGGAGCGGCGGTTCGAGCGACCGGCAGTCCCGCGACCTCACCTCCCGCGTGTTCGACCTGCCGGTGGGCCGCTGGCTGGCGGGGGCGCTGGGGCTGGTGATCGTCGGCATCGGCGTGTGGAGCGTGGTGCGGGCGCTGCGGCACTCCTTCCGGGAGGAGCTGGGGCCGGTGCCCGCGCGTCTGCGGCGCGCCGTGGACGTGCTGGGGGTGGCGGGCGGCGTCTCGCGCGGCGTGGTGTTCGCGGTGGCGGGCGGCTTCGTGGTGCTGGCGGCCGTGCGGTACGACCCGGACGAGGCGAAGGGCCTGGACGACTCCCTGCGCTCCCTCGCCGAGACCCCGGCCGGGCCCTGGCTGCTGGCGGCGGTCGCCGTCGGGCTGATGCTGTACGGCCTGTTCCTGTTCGCCCTGGCCCGCTGGCACAGGGGGTGAGGCCGGCTCGCCTGCCGCCGCCCCTGCCCCGCCCCCCGTGGCGCCCGGCCGAGCGGCCGGACACCACGGGGGGCTTGTAGCGGGGTACCGCGATCCGCCCGGTGATTCCGCGCTCCCGCCGGGCCGAACCGCCCGGGGACATGTGCGTGTACGCCCGGAGTCGGGCCGTCCCGCGCGGATGCCCTCGCCGGGCAGCGGCTCCCGGTGCGCCCCCGTTTCCCGGACTCCCGGGCCCGGGGCCGGTGGAGCGCGTTCCGGCACGGCATGCTCGGGGGTGGGACGGCGCGATGACGGCCGATCGGCGGACCGATGTCTGGCAGCGGTTGATCGAACTCGCGGAGCGGCCGCGGTCCGGGCCCGGCGCTCCGGCGCGTGGAGGCCCGGGCTGCGGGATCTCGAACTCCCGGGGATCGAGGAGGCCGCCGACGGCTGGGCCGACGTCAGCCGCCGGGCGGGCGCGGCCCGTACCCGTGTCGACAGCGGCATGACGAGGAAACTGGGCGGGACGCAGGAGGAGAGGCCGAGAGGGCCGCGGTCCGCAGGCTGCGGAGGCTGAACGAGAACTTCCAGTACGTCCGTGCGGAATGCGGTCTCGTGCGCACCGCGCTGGACGGCCTGGCCCAGGAACTCGGACCGCTCCAGAAGGAGTTGAACGACGTCCTCGACGAGGCGGCGGCCCTGGAACTCACCGTCCACGCCGACGGGTCGGTGAGCTGTCCGGCCGGCGGCGACCAACCACCATACCGACCCTCATCCGACCTCAATCGGCCACTCCTACGGCTCCCTCACCGTCGGTCTCGCCGCACAGGAACGCGGGGGGATCCCTGGAGCCGATGACATCGTTCTGCTGGGAAGTCCCGGGGTGGGCGCCCAGAGGGCCGAGGAGCTGGGCGTCGGCAAGGATCACGTCCATGTCGGTTCCGCCGACAACGACCCGGTGACGAGGCTCCCTTCCAAAGGGGAAACCGGAGGCGGACTTCTGGCGATGAGCATGGGACCGCTGGGCTCCTACCTCGGGTTCGAAGCAGGAGACGTCGGGGATGACGACATCTGGTTCGGAAAGGACCCGGCCAGCAAGGCGTTCGGAGCGAACCGCTTCCTGGTGAGCGACGGTTACCCTCCTTTCCTCGGGAGTCGTCAGGTCCCTGGGGGCGGCTGGCGGTGGACGCTGCGGATCGCGGCGACGTCGGCGGGGACGGGCGGCAGCGGCGGAATGCGTCCGGCGAGCGCGTCGAGGCGGCGGCGCACGCTGGCCGCGATGCCCTTGCCCAGGAGGAACCGGGTCGGAGTGGCGGCGTGCGGGGCCGTGTCGAGGAGGCGGTGCGCCTCGCGGCTGCGCATCCCGGTGTGGGCCAGCACCAGGTGCGTCATCCGGTGCGGCCGTTCCGCCAGCGCCCCGGCGATGGTGCGGGCGGCGTCCTCGTCCACGTGGTTGTCGCGGGCGCCGAGCGCTCCCGCCGCCTTCACCCGGCCCAGGTCGCACACCTCCACCCCGGCCGCGACGGCGGCGGAGACCAGGGCCGCCGCGGCCCGCGGGCCGATGCCGTTGCTGGCCACCGACAGCCGCCGCAGCCGCCCGTGGGGCGCGCGGGCCAGGGCGTCGGCGAGGAGGAGCGCTCCTTCGTCGCCCAGCCGGGCTGCCGCGGCGTACAGTTCGCCGACCGCTCCGTCGGCCAGGAGCGCGGCGAGCGGACGCGCGCCCTCGGCGCCGAGGGGGTTGCCTCCCGCGTAGAGCCTCTCGATGCGGCGGCCCTGGCGGTCGGCGGTGGCCAGCGCCTCGGCGACGAGGGCGAGTTGGGGGGCGTCCAGGCCGGTCTGGACGAGGTCGAGGGTACGCAGGGAGCGCGCCGACTCGACCAGGTCCGCCACGGCCCGCCCTCCCCCGCCGCCGTCCGCGCCCAGCGGGTTGCGCTTGAGCCAGACGCCGGTGACGGCCTGCGGGGAGGCGCGCAGTCCGTCGGCGATGCGGCAGACGCCGCCCGCGGTGATCCCGTTGCAGCCGAGGTAGAGCGTCTCGATCCCCGAGCCGGCGGCCTTCTCCGTGACGGTGGACGCGCCCTGGTCGCCGAGGCCGTCGGTGCCCAGCAGCAGGTGCCGTACGGGCCCGGGGCGCAGGGCGTCGGCGACGGCCGCCGCGCCGTCCGGGCCGAGGGCCTGCTTGCACAGGTCGAGGCGTCCGTCGGGCAGGGCCGTGCCGGCGGTGAAGTCCAGGCGTCCGGTGGGTTCCTGTCCGGTGCGCAGCCATGCCAGCAGGGGCGCGAGGTCGTCCGCCGGGCGCGGGGTGACGGGCCCGATGCCCGCGAATCCCCCGGCCTGCTGCCTGTCGGCGGTCACCATTCGGCCTCCCGGTAGTCCTTGAGGAAGACGCCGGAGACAGGTGCTCCGGCCTCGCCGCGCACGATGGGGTCGTAGACGCGGGCCGCGCCGTCGACGACGTCGAGCGGGGTGCGGAAGCCGCGCCCGGCGAGCCGGGCCTTCTTCGGGGCCGGGTTCTCGTCGGTGATCCAGCCGGTGTCCACGGCGCACATGTGGACGCCGTGGGCGGCGAGTTCGGGCCCGCTGGTGCGGGTGAGCATGTTGAGGGCGGCCTTGGCCATGTTGGTGTGCGGGTGGCCGGCGGTCTTGTTCCGCACGGCGAACCGGCCCTCGACCGCGGTGACGTTGACGATGTACCGGCGCGGGTGCGGGGAGGCCAGCAGCAGCGGCAGCAGGCGGTCGCAGAGCAGGGCGGGGGCGAGGGCGTTGACGAGCTGGGTCTCCAGCACCTCCGCAGGGTCGAGTTCGCCGAGCCGGGCGGACCAGGAGTTGCGCGGGGCGGTGTCGGGCAGCAGCCCGGCCTCGTCCACGGCGGGCAGGGCGTCCACCGCGGGCAGGGCGTCCGGTCCGGCGGAGGGGTCCCGCCCGGGCAGGGCGGGGGCGAGGGCGGCCTGCGGCAGGGGCGCGCCGGCCATCGGCCGGTAGCCGGGGGCGTACAGCACCCCGGCGGGAAGCGCGCGGGCGGCGGCGCGCCGCTCCCCTTCCGCGAGGACGGCGTACGCCTCGGGCGGGCGGCGCACCGTCTGGGCGGCGTTGTTGACCAGGATGTCCAGCGGGCGGCCGTCGGCGCGGAGCCTCTCGCACAGGCCGATGACCTGGCGCGGGTCGCGCAGGTCGATCCCGACGACCGTGAGGCGGTCCAGCCACTCCCCGCTGCCCTCGGCGGCTTCGAAGCGGCGCAGCGCGTCGTGGGGGAAGCGGGTGGTGACGATCAGTTCGGCGCCGTCGCGGAGCATCATCAGGGCGAGCTGGAAGCCGATCTTCACCCGGCCGCCGGTGAGGAGGGCGCGGCGGCCGGTGAGGTCGGTGCGCATCCGGCGGCGGGCGGAGTTGTCGGCGGCGCACTCCGGGCACAGCAGGTGGTAGAAGGCGTCGGCGCGCCGGTAGGGGCGTTTGCAGACGTAGCAGCGGCGGGGGCGGGCGAAGACGCCGGGGTCCCCCGGTCCGTCCAGCGGGGCGTCCTCGCGTCGGGCGGCCGATCCGGTGGCGGTGGCGGCGACGGTGGCCGCGTCGGCGGCGGCCCGGTTCCGGTCGCGGTCCTTCCTGCGGCGCAGCCGTCCGTCGCGGGCGAAGGACGCGGCGACCTGCTCGGCGCGCAGCCGTACCGGGTCGTCGGCGGGCAGGGCCCGCAGCTTGGCCACGGTGCGGTCGAACGCCGCGAGTTCGTCGTCGGTGATCCCCCCGGCGCCGCCGGCCTCGTGCATGCCCCCGTGACTCCCTCTCCCCGGTGGCCCCGGCCGGATTCGAACCGGCGTCCTCCCGCATGGCATGCGGACGCGTCTGCCTCTGCGCTACGGGACCGTGCCGAACCTGCCCGGACGGCCGGATTCGAACCGGCGTCCCCTCGCACGCCATGCGAGCGCGTCTGCCTCTGCGCTACGTCCGGGCATTGGCAGGGATGTTACCCCGCCCGTTCGGCGACGGCGCGGCCGGAGTCACGGGCCGGGCCACCGGCTTCGTCTTCCCGCCGTCCGATGGCGAGGGGCGGCGCGTTCGGTGGTGCTGGCGGGTCGTCAGAACGGTCCGTCGGGGTGCCAGAAGTGCGTCGGCTCGTCTTTCCGGGGGTGTCCGTCCGGGATGCGCGCGCAGGGGGCGTGGAAGGACACGAAGAGCCCCTTGCGGGAGTCGTGCCACCGCGCGTTGACCTTCAGGCCGCTCTTCGGGTGCAGGTGCCAGAAATTGAGGGACGTGGAGCGGGCGCTCTCCCGTCCGAGGTCGTGGGTGGGCTTCCAGCCCTCGGACTCCAGCCGCCCGCGCAACCGTCCCAGGGCGGCCCTGGCCGTGTTCTCCTCGATCCCGTCCACTCCCCAGGAGTGCTCGAGGCCGATCACGCCCTCCACGGGCTCGTCCCAGTGGGCGAGGTACTGGTATCCGCGGTGCTGGCAGGACCCGTCCTCGACGAAGTTCCACGCCTCGGTGACCGGCTCGGGCAGGTCGAGGAGGTCGTACGCCCACCGGGAGCGGTCCTGGAGGCGTTCGGCGGTGACGTCCGGATCGGCCGTCGGATACGGCTCGCCGTACCACATCCGGCGGGCCGCGGGCATGAGGACGGCGACCACCACGGCGAGCACCACGGCGAGGTACAGCGCCACTCCGCCTCCCACCGCCCACCGGGTCCGCTTCCGTCCCGTGCCCCGTCCCCGCGCGCCCACCGTCATGGCCGTGACGCTACGGACGGACGGCGCCCGCCGACATGGGCGCTCGTACTCATCCGCTCCGGCACGTGGGCGGGTCAGCCGGTCCAGGCCGGGTGGCGGGGGTCGTCGACGCGGACCACCGCGTCGGCCGTCTCCTCCGGGCGTGTCTCCTCCTCGTAGCGGGCGAAGGCCGGCAGCGTCCAGCGTTCCTCCTCGGGGGTGCGGCGGGCCAGGGCGGCCGGGGAGAGCCGCAGGTGGACGGCGAGGTCCAGCGGGAAGCCGCGGCCGAGCAGCAGCGGCCCGTCCAGCAGCAGCACGCCGCCGGGCGGGAGGGTGACGTAGGGGCTGCGGGTGGCGCGGTCGGTGACCGGGTCCCACAGGTCGGGCAGGATCCGGCCGGTGCCGCCGGGGCCGAGCGGCCCGAACACCTCCCGCCACAGGGCGCCGGTGTCCAGCCACAGGTCGTGGTACGCGTCCGGGTCCCGGTGCCCGTACTCCAGCCGCAGCGACGCCGGCCGCAGGAAGCCGCCCGCGCTCACCCGCCGCACGGGGCGGCCGCGCAGCCGCAGCGCCTCGGCGAGGTCGTCCGCCCACTGCCCCGGCCGGGCCGCCGGGGCGCCGTCGACCGCCGCCCGCGTCCAGGGCGAGCCGTCGTGGGTGTCCGCGGCGGCCAGGCGGTCGGCGACCGCCTCGGTCAGGCGGGGCCAGGTGACGGGGCGGACGGCGCGGCGGGCTCGGTCGGTCATGGTCCGCAGCACAGCACACCTCCGAAGGGGAGGCCAGCCGCCCCGGGCCCGCCCCTGGCCCGCTCCGGGTCTCCTCCGGGTCTCCTCCGGACGGTGGCGGAAAAACCGATTGCGGGCCCGTCCCGCCTGTCGTAGCGTTTTCGGCGGCCCTGTTGTCGGCGATCGGAGAGGCCGTTGCTCGTCTGAGGTTCCGAGGCACCGGATCCGCGGGAGTGCCCCGCGTTGTTCGTCGTGCGTGCGTCGACCTCGGGCTGTGAGCCGCCCTCCGGACAGGATGCGTCCGGGGCCTTCGCGTTCTCCCCGCTCCCCGTCTCCGTGTCGTCGCACGGCGTCCCCGGTGCCTCCGCGTGTTGCCCCCTCCCCCACCACGAGAGCAACCGGAGGCCCCTATGCCGCTTTCCGTACCGTCCACCGCGTCCATCACCTGTTCCGGGCTGCGCTTCGCCTGGCCGGACGGCACGCCCGTCCTGGAGGACTTCCACTTCTCGGCCGGCCCCGGCCGCACCGGCCTGGTGGGGCTCAACGGCGCCGGGAAGTCCACCCTGCTGAAGCTGATCGCCGGTGAGCTGAGCCCGTCGAAGGGACACGTGCACACCGCGGGCGAGGTCGGCTACCTGCCGCAGACGGTCCACCTGGACACCGCCCTGCGGGTGGACGAGGCGCTGGGCGTCGCGAAGGCCCGCGCCGCGCTGCACGCCATCGAGAACGGGGACGCGAGCGAGGAGAACTTCACCGCGGTCGGCGACGACTGGGACGTCGAGGAGCGCTCCCGCGCCGTCCTGGACCAGCTCGGCCTGGAGCACGTCGGGCTGGACCGCACCATCGGGGAGGTCTCCGGCGGGGAGGCCGTCCTGCTGCGGCTGGCCGCGCTGCTGCTGGCCCGGCCGGAGATCCTGCTGCTGGACGAGCCGACCAACAACCTCGACCTGGCCGCGCGCCACCGCCTGTACGCCGCCGTCGACTCCTGGAACGGGGTGCTGGTCGTGGTCAGCCACGACCGCGAGCTGCTGCGGCGCGTCGACCGGATCGCCGACCTCCGCGACGGCGGGGTCCGCTGGTACGGCGGGAACATCGACGACTACGAGGCGGCCCTGGCCGTGGAGCAGGAGGCGGCCGAGCGGGCGGTCCGCACGGCCGAGGCCGACGTCAGGCGCCAGAAGCGCGAACTGGCCGAGGCCCACGAGAAGCTGGCCAGGCGGGCGCGCCAGGGCAGGAAGGCCGCCGCCACCGCGGGCCTTCCGAAGATCGTGGCGGGCGCCCGCAAACGGGCCGCGCAGGAATCGGCGGGCAAGCACCGCATCCTCCACGAGGAGCGGCTGAAGGATTCGAGGGAACGGCTGGACGAGGCGGCCGAGGCGCTCCGGGACGACGACGAGATCCGCGTCGACCTGCCGCGCACCGCCGTGCCGCGCGGCCGCTCCGTGCTGACCCTGCGCGGGCTGGAGCTGCGCAACGGGGCCCGCGCCGAGCTGCACCTCCACGGGCCGGAGCGGGTCGCCCTGGTGGGCCGGAACGGCGCGGGCAAGTCCACGCTGCTGCGCACGGTCGCCGGGGAGCTGGAGCCGGCGGCGGGCGAGGCGGTGGTCCACGTCCCCGCGCGGTACCTGCCGCAGCGGCTGGACGTGCTGGACGACGGGCTGACCGTCGCGCAGAACGTCGCCCGGTTCGCGCCGGAGGCGACCGAGAACCACGTCCGGGCGCGGCTGGCGCGCTTCCTGTTCCGGGGCTCGCGGGCGGACCGGCCGGCCGGGACCCTCTCGGGCGGCGAGCGGTTCCGGGCGACCCTGGCGGCGCTGCTGCTCGCCGAGCCGGCACCGCAGCTGCTGATGCTGGACGAGCCGACGAACAACCTGGACATGGCCAGCGTCAGGCAGCTCACCGGGGCGCTGGCGTCCTACGAGGGCGCGCTGGTCGTGGCGAGCCACGACATCCCGTTCCTGCGGGACATCGGGATCACGCGCTGGCTGCTGCTGGACGGCGAGCTGACCGACACCGAGCCGATGTGACGGCCGGGGGCGGGGACGGCACCCGGCGGACGCCGGATGCCGCCCCCGCCCCTCACTCCCCGAGGAGGGTGAGGTCGGCCCAGTCGAAGCCCGGGGCGACGACGCAGGTCACCAGGGCGGGCTCGGGGCCCGCGGGCCGGGCGGTCTGCCAGTGTCCGGCGGGCACCAGCGCCCACCACGTCCTTGCCAGCCCCCGGCCGGCGCCGAGCACCGTGGTGACGGGCCGCGCGCCGTCCGGCTCGGGGGCGTGGGCGAGGGCGAGGGGGCCGCCGCCGTGCCACAGCCACAGCTCGTCGGAGGCGACGCGGTGCGGGCGGGACTCCTCGCCGGGGGCGAGGAGGTAGTGGACGGCGGTCGCGGCGGCCCGCCGCCCGCGGGCGGTGGTCACCTGCTCGGCGGCCGCCCACAGCCGCCGGTACCAGCCGCCCTCGGGGTGGGGTTCCAGCCCCAGCTCGGCGGCGGCCGGGGGTGTGGCCGCGGCGGACGTGTCCGGTGCGGGGTCCGGGTCGCGGGGTGCGTCCATGCGCGGGGCTCCTCGTGCCGATGGGGTGTCCGGGCCGTCCTCCCCGGGCGGGGCGGGCCCTACGGTTTGCGGCCCACGCCGCAGTGGAAGGCGACCTCCTCGGGCTCGCCGCCCGCCGCGGAGGGCTCCGGGCGCCACCGCGAGCACGACACCACGCCCGGTTCCAGCAGTTCCAGGCCGTCGAAGAACCGTGCGATCTCCTCGGGGGTGCGCTGGTGGAGCTTCGGGGTGCCGACGCTGTTCCAGTACTCCACCGCGGCGTCCACGTCCTCCAGCCCCGGCGCGGTGATGGTGTGCGACAGCACCAGGTGGCTGCCGGAGGGCACCGCGTCCATGAGCCGCTCCACGATGGCGCGGGCCCGCCCGGTGTCCGCCACGAACATCACGATGCCCAGCAGCATGACCGCGACCGGTCTGGTGAAGTCGAGCGTCGCGGCGGCCCGTCGCAGGATGGCGTCGGGGTCGTGGAGGTCGGCGTCGAGGTAGTCGGTGGCGCCCTCGGGGGTGGAGGTGAGCAGGGCGCGGGCGTGGGCCAGCACGATGGGGTCGTTGTCGGCGTAGACGATCCGCGACTCCGGGGCGATGCGCTGGGCGACCTCGTGGGTGTTGTCGGAGGTGGGCAGGCCGGTGCCGATGTCGAGGAACTGCCGGACGCCCGCCTCGCCGGCCAGGTACCGCACCGCCCGGCCCAGGAACGCCCGGTCGGCGCGGGCGTAGTCGAGGATGCCGGGGTGGATCCGGCGCACCTGGTCACCGGCCGCCTTGTCGACCTCGTAGTGGTTCTTGCCGCCCAGCCAGTAGTCCCACATCCGGGCGGAGTGGGGGACGGTCGTGTCGATCCGGGTGTGCGCGCCGCTTCCCGGGAGTGCCGTGCCCGTCATGGAGCCTCCTCGTCGGATCGGGGACGGGGCCGACGGCCCGTCAGGGGTCCGGCAGGAGCCTATGCGGACGGACGCGCCGGACGGGCGCGATCGGGAATTCGGGGGCCGGCGGGCGCCACGAGCAGGCGGTGGGTCATCTCCGCGAGCCGGTCCTCCGTGTCCGCCCTGGTCTCCTCGGGGACGGCGGTGCGGCGGAAGCGGTGCGAGGCGAGCAGCGACAGCAGCCACCAGGCGCCGGCGGCCGGGTCGATCTCCGGGGTGATCTCCCCGGCGCGCTGCCCCTGGGCCAGGACGGCCGTCAGCTCCTCGGCGATGCGCCGGGTGCCGCGCCGGTACGCCTCGGCGATGCGGGGCTCGTCGGTGAGGGCGGCGGCGTCGGCCAGCAGGGCGCCCAGGGTGCCGCGCTCGTGCATCCGGTCGACGTGGCCGGGGGTCGTGACGTGCTCCAGGAAGACGGCCGCCGAGCCGTGGCAGCAGGTCGCCAGCTCCTCGCGCATGGTCGCGCCGACCTGCTCGGCGGCCCGGTCGAGCACGGCCGCGTACAGCGCCGCCTTGGAGCCGAAGTTCTGGAAGACCACCGGTTCGCTCACCCCGATGCGGGCGGCGATCTCGGCCGCCCGGCCGCGGCGGTAACCGGCTTCGGCGAAGACCTCGGTGGCGGCGTCCAGGATCGACGTCCTGCGGTCGGCCGCACTCAGCCGGACACGGCACGTGGCGGCGGTGGTCGGTTCCTGCTGGGGCATCGGCCCATGCTACCCACCTGCGTCCGCCGTCTTGCCCGGCAACTTAGTGGCGACTAAGCTCGGCGATGTTCTTAGTCGTCACTAAGTTTCTTGGGGGACCACCATGACCGGAACCGCAGGCGGCGCTGAGGGGAACAGCCCCGGCATCGTCATCGACCACCCCCGGCGCTACGAGCTGTTCAGCTCGCTCGCCCTGCCCGGAGTGCGCCGCCGGATGTTCGCGCGGCTCGCCGAACTGGCCGGGACACGGCCCGGCGACCGCGTCCTGGACATCGGCTGCGGTACGGGCGCGCTGACCCGCGCGGTCGCCGCGACCGTCGCCCCCGGCGGCGGCGTGCTGGGGATCGACCCGTCGTCCCGGATGGTCGGGTACGCCCGCGACCGCGCGAGGCGGCGCGGCGAGAACAGCGAGTTCGCCGTGGGGACGGCCCAGGGGATCGACGTTCCGGACGGCTCGTTCGACGCCGTCGTCACCAGCTTCGCCGTCCACCACGTCCGGAAGGACGAACGCGAGCGGGCGTTCGCCGAGATGTTCCGGGTGCTGCGCCCCGGCGGGCGGCTGATGGTGGCCGACTTCCGCGGCCCCGCCGAGCGGCACCTGGAGATGGTCTCCGCGGCCGGCTTCGCGGACCTCGCCCGGGGCCGGGTGCGGCCCGTGGCGCACTGGATCACCGCCGTCCGGCCCTGAGTCCCCGGGTCCGGGCCCGGCCGGTGCCGCCACACGGCTTCACACCATTGGTGAGACAGCGATACTGTCCGGCATGAAGGACCCGGCTGGCTCCCTGACCGTCGACGAGCTGGCGGCGCGCGCCGGCGTGACCGTCCGCACGATCCGCTTCTACTCCACCCGGGGGCTGCTGCCGCCGCCCGAGATCGGCCCCCGGCGCGTGGGGCGGTACGGGCCCGAGCACCTGTCCCGGCTCGCGCTGATCGAGGAGTTGCAGCACCAGGGGATGACCCTGGCGGCCATCGAGCGCTACCTGCGGCAGCTTCCGCCCGACCTCAGTCCGCAGGACCTCGCCCTCCACCGCGCGCTGGTGGCGTCCTGGGCGCCGGACGCCGAGGAGGAGACCACCCGGGAGAAGCTCCAGCGGCGGGCGGGACGGGAGCTGACGGAGGACGACATCGACCGGCTGGCGGCGATGAACGTCCTGGCCCGGACCGGCGACCCGGACGTCTTCCGCGTCGATCCCGTCATCCTCCACCTGGGGGTGCGGCTGCTGGAGGTGCCCGTCACGCTGGAGACGCTCCTGGCGGCGCGCTCGGTCGTCCTGGAGCACAGCCGTGCCGCGGCCCGCGAGCTGAGCCGGCTGTTCAAGGAGGAGGTCTGGGACCCCTACCGGCGGCGGGAGGACGATCCGGAGCAGGTGGAGACCATGCGGGAGCTGTCGGCCCACATGCAGCCGATGGTGGTGCAGGCGCTGGTGACCGCCTTCCAGCGGTCGATGCGCGAGGAGTTGCGGGCCTCCTTCCCCGACGAGGAGTGAGTCCCGGCGGGCCGGGTCCGTCCGTTCCCTCCCGGAACCGGACGGACCCGGCCGGGGGTCACGCGGCGGCGGGGGCGTCGGTGAAGGTCTCGCCCTTCTCCGCCTTCTCCAGCAGCAGCTCCGGAGGCGCGAACCGGTCGCCGTAGCGGGCCTGGAGTTCGCGGGCCCGTGCGACGAAGCCGGGCAGGCCGCCGGGGTAGCCGTTGACGTACTGGAGGACGCCGCCGGTCCAGCCGGGGAAGCCGATGCCCAGGACGGAGCCGATGTTGGCGTCGGCCACCGAGGTCAGCACGCCCTCCTGGAGGCAGCGGATGCTGTCGAGGGCCTCGGAGAAGAGCATCCGCTCCTTCATGTCCTCGAAGGGGATCCGGGCGCCCTCGCGGGTGAAGTGCTCCCGCAGTCCCGGCCACAGGCCCGCGCGCCTGCCGTCCACGTAGTCGTAGAAGCCGGCGCCGCCGCTGCGGCCGGTGCGGCCGAACTCCTCGACCATCCGGTCGATGACGGCGTCGGCCGGGTGCGGCTCCCAGGTGCCGCCCGCCGCCTCCACGGCCTGCCGGGCCTCGCGGCGGATCTTCCGCGGCAGGGTGAGGGTCAGCTCGTCCATCAGGGACAGCACCTTGGCCGGGTAGCCGGCCTGGGCGGCGGCCTGCTCCACCGAGGCCGGCTCGATGCCCTCGGCGACCATCGCCACGCCCTCGTTGATGAACTGCCCGATCACGCGGGAGGTGAAGAAGCCCCGGGAGTCGCGCACCACGATCGGGGTCTTGTTGATCTGCCGCACCAGGTCGAAGGCGCGGGCGACCGCCTCGTCCCCGGTCCGCTCGCCGCGGATGATCTCCACCAGCGGCATCTTGTCGACGGGCGAGAAGAAGTGCAGGCCGATGAAGTCGGCCTGCCGCTCGACGCCCTCGGCCAGCGTGGTGATCGGGATGGTGGAGGTGTTGGAGCACAGCAGCGCGTCGGGCGCGACGACGTCCTGGATCTCCTGGAACACCTTGTGCTTGAGGGCGGTGTCCTCGAAGACCGCCTCGATCACCGCGTCGCATCCGGCCAGGTCGGCCGGGTCGGCGGTGGGGGTGATGCGGGCCAGCAGCGCGTCGCGCTTCTCCGGCGTGGTGCGACCCTTGGCCAGCGCCTTGTCGAGGAGGCCCGCCGAGTACGCCTTGCCCTTCTCGGCGGCCTCCGCGCTCACGTCCTTGAGGACGACCTCGATGCCGGCCCTGGCGCAGGCGTAGGCGATGCCGGCGCCCATCATGCCCGCGCCCAGCACGGCGACCTTCTCCACCTTCCGGGGTTCGGGGCCCCGGGGGCGGCTGCGGCCGGAGTTGACCGCCTGGAGGTCGAAGAAGAACGCCTGGATCATGTTCTTCGCGGTCTGCCCGGTCGCCAGCTCGGTGAAGTAGCGGGACTCGATCGCCTGGGCGGTCTCGAAGTCCACCTGGGCGCCCTCGACGGCCGCGGCCAGGATGTTGCGCTGGGCGGGGTAGGGGGCTCCGCCGAGCTGCTTGGCGAGGTTGGCGGGGAAGGCCGGGAGGTTGGCGGCGAACTTCGGGTGGGCGGGGGTGCCTCCGGGGATCCGGTAGCCCTTGACGTCCCAGGGCTGGACGGATTCGGGGTGGGCGTCGATGAACGCCCGCGCCGCCGCGAGCATCTCCTCGGGGGTGTCCACGACCTCGTGGACCAGGCCCTTCTCCCGCGCCGCGCGGGGGCGGTACTGCTGTCCCTGGAGCAGGACGTTCAGCAGGGCGTCGGTGATGCCCAGCAGCCGCACGGTGCGCACCACGCCGCCGCCGCCGGGCAGCAGGCCGAGGGTGGCCTCGGGCAGGCCGATCTTCGAGCCCTTGGCGTCGAGGGCGATCCGGTGGTGGCAGGCCAGCGCGATCTCCAGGCCGCCGCCGAGCGCGGCGCCGTTGATCGCGGCGACGACGGGCCTGCCGAGGGTTTCGATGCGGCGCAGGTCGCGCTTGATCGCCATGCCGCGGTCGAAGAGCTCCCGGGCCTGCTCGGGCCGCACGGCGAGGAGGTCGTTCAGGTCTCCGCCGGCGAAGAACGTCTTCTTGGCGGAGGTGACGATGACGCCGCGGACGCCGTCCCGCTCCGCCTCCAGCCGGTCGGCGGTGGCCGCGAGGGAGGCGGCGAACGCGGCGTTCATGGTGTTGGCGGACTGGTTCGGGTCGTCCAGGGTGAGGGTGACGACGCCGGTGTCGTCCTGCTCCCAGCGGATGGTGGAGGGGGCTGCCATGGTGGGTTCTCGGTCTCCGTTGAGGTTGCTGCGTCGGGAGGTTCGGGGAAGGCGGGGCGGGGTGCCGCCGGGGCGGGTCAGAGCCGCTCGACGACGGTGGCGATGCCCATGCCGCCGCCGACGCAGAGGGTCGCCAGGCCGTACCGCAGGTCACGGCGTTCGAGTTCGTCGACGAGGGTGCCGAGGATCATCGCGCCGGTGGCGCCGAGCGGGTGGCCCATGGCGATGGCGCCGCCGTTGACGTTCACCTTGTCCAGGGACAGGCCCATGTCCCTGACGAAGCGCAGGACGACGGCCGCGAACGCCTCGTTGATCTCGACCAGGTCGATGTCGTCGATGGTCAGGCCCGCCTTGGCCAGTGCCTTGCGGGAGGCCGGGGCCGGGCCGGTGAGCATGATCGTCGGTTCGGAGCCGGAGACGGCGGCCGAGACGATCCGGGCGCGCGGGGTCAGCCCGTTGCGCTCCCCCGCCTCGCGGCTGCCGATCGCCACCAGCGCCGCGCCGTCCACGATGCCGGAGGAGTTGCCCGCGTGGTGGACGTGGTCGATCTTCTCGACCCAGTGGTACTTCTGCAGCGCCACCGCGTCGAAGCCGCCGGCCTCGCCGATGGCGGCGAAGGACGGCTTGAGGGAGGCCAGGGAGTCGGCGGTGGTGCCGGGGCGCATGTGCTCGTCGCGGTCGAGGACGACCAGGCCGTTGCGGTCGGTGACGGGGACGACGGAGCGGTCGAAGCGGCCCTCCTTCCAGGCCGTCGCGGCGCGCTCCTGGGACAGGGCGGCGTACTCGTCCACGTCGCGGCGGCTGAAGCCCTCGATGGTGGCGATGAGGTCGGCGCCGATGCCCTGGGGGACGAAGCCGCTCTCGAAGCTGGTCATGGGGTCCATGGCCCAGGCGCCGCCGTCGGAGCCCATCGGCACCCGGGACATCGACTCCACGCCGCCGGCCAGGACCAGGTCCTCCCAGCCGGAGCGGATCTTGGCGGCGGCCAGGTTGACCGCCTCCAGGCCCGAGGCGCAGAACCGGTTCTCCTGGACGCCGGCCACCGTGTCGGGCAGCCCGGCGGCGATGGCGGCGGTCCGGGCGATGTCGGCGCCCTGGTCGCCGACGGGGGTGACGACGCCGAGCACGATGTCGTCGATGGCGGCCGGGTCCAGGCCGGGGAAGCGGCGGCGCAGCTCGTGGATCAGGCCGACGACCAGGTCGATCGGCTTGGTGCCGTGCAGGGCGCCGCCGGCCTTGCCGCGCCCGCGCGGGGTGCGGATGGCGTCGTAGATGTACGCGTCGGTTGTCACGGTCGGGGCCTTTCGGGACGTTCTCGGGGAGTCGGGACGTTCTCGGGGAGTCGGGACGTTCTCGGGGGATCTTCGGGAGGTTCTCGGGGAGGCTTTCGGGACGGGGGTCAGGGCAGTCCGCCGGCGAGGGACGGCAGGTTCCAGTCTCGGGCCACCTCCGCGGCGTCCGCGCCGGGGACGGCGGGCGGACGGCGCAGCGCGCCGGGGGTGGCGGAGAAGCGCGGCGCGGGGGCGGGCTGGACGGTCCCCGCGTGGTCGGCGTAGGTGCCGCGGGCGGCCAGGTGCGGGTGGGCGGGGGCCTCGCGCAGGGAGAGGACGGGGGCGACGCAGGCGTCGGTGCCGTCGAACACCTCCGTCCACTCCGCGCGTGTGCGGGTGCGGAAGCGGGCGGCGACGGCCTCGCGCAGCACGCCCCAGCGGGCGGGGTCGTCGCGGCCGGCGGCGGTCTCCTCGTCCAGGCCGAGCAGCCGGGCGAACTCGTCGTAGAAGGGCCGCTCCAGCGCGCCGACGGCCATCCAGCCGCCGTCGGAGGTCGCGTAGAGGCCGTAGAAGGGGCAGCCGCCGTCCAGCAGGTTGGCTCCGCGCCGGTCCTGCCAGGCGCCGGCGGCCAGCATGCCGTGGATCATGGCGGTCAGGTGGCTGGTGCCGTCCACGATCGCGGCGTCGACGACCTGGCCGCGTCCGCCCCCGGCGCGGGCGTGGTGGAGGGCGGCGAGGATCCCGACGACGAGGTAGAGGGATCCGCCGGCGTAGTCGCCGAGGAGGTTGGCGGGGATCGCGGGCGGCCCGTCGGGCGGGCCGATCATGCCGAGCGCTCCGGTGACGGCGGTGTAGCCGATGTCGTGGCCGGCGCTGCGGGCGAGGGGCCCGTCCTGGCCCCAGCCGGTCATCCGCCCGTAGACCAGCGCCGGATTGCGGGCCAGGCACTCCTCCGGGCCGACGCCGAGGCGTTCGGCGACGCCGGGCCGCCAGCCCTCGATCAGCACGTCGGCGCGCTCCACGAGGTCCAGGACGGTGGCGGGGCCGTCCTCGGTCTTGAGGTCGACCACCACCGAGCGTTTGTTGCGGCCGGTGACGTCCCTGGCCGGGTCGACGCCCAGGGGCTGCCCGCCGGGCCGGTCGACGCGGACGACGTCGGCGCCGAGGTCGCCCAGGAGCATCGCGGCGAACGGCCCGGGACCGATGCCCGCCAGCTCCACCACCCGCACCCCGGCGAGCGGGCCGGGGCCTGTGCCTGCCGCCGCCATCCGGACTCCCAACCGTCCCGGCCGCCTCGTCGCGACCGTATGACACCAATGATGTAACACCAGCGATGCTAAGAACGCGTCCCGCTTTCCACAACCCCCGCGGGAACCGGTCCCGACCGCTCCGGACGCGGAGCCGCTCCCCTCTTCCCGGGCGGCGGCGGACGCGTCCGCCGGACCGTCCGCCACCGCGCACACCGGCGTGAACATCCCCGCGGACACCGGCGGGCGGGCCGCTCCCGCCCAGGTCGCGGGGGCGGAGTTGTTCACCTCCCGCACCGGGTCGCCGAACAACCGCACGGCCGCTTGTCTACGGATGTGTACTCGGCCCCGCCGCGAGAGGCGCCGTGCGTCCGCCCGTCACCGACATCCCGTCGCGGACGCCCGTCCCCGGTGTCCGTCCCGCGGGCGGGGCGGACGGCCCGGAACGCCCTCAGTCGTTCCGGAGGCAGGAAAGGACCAGGATGCTTCACCCCACACACCCCGCGCCGGATTCCCCGCCGGAGCCCGCACCGGCCGCGGAACGGACACACGACCCGCTGGCCGCCGCCCTCGGCAACGCCTCCCTGCTCGGCGTGGGGTACCTGATGCTGGGCCGGCGCGAACTCGCCGTCGCCACGGGGACGTTCACCCTCGCCCTCCTCTACGTCGACTTCCGGGCCGCCCGGCCGTGGTGCGAGGCCGTCCTGCTCCTGTGGTGGGCTGCGCTCGTCGCGCACGGATGGTTCCTGGCGGGCGGACGCCGCGGACGGACCGTGGCGCGCGGACAGCGTCTCCTCGCGCTCGGCATCGCGTGCGCGGTGCTGCTGCCCGTGGGGTTCGTGCGGTTCGACGCCGCCCGGATCGAGCGGAGCGTCGCCGACGCCCTCGGGAGGGGCGACTGCTCGCGGGTGCTGGTCCTCCAGGACGGGGTGCGGCTCCACCACCGCGTGGTCGGCGCCCCGCCTGCCGCCCGCAGTGACGAGACCGCCGAGCTCTGCGACCGGCTGCTGGAGGCCGGGGCCCGGCTCGGCACGAGGCTGAGCGACGAGGACGGTCTCCCCCACACCGCCGGGACCTCCGGCACCGCCGATGTCGACGACGGTCTGGAGGAGGAGTTCCGCGTCCTCGCCTCGGTCCTTGAGGACTCCGCCAACGAGAAGGCGGTCGAGACGGTCCTCAACGGCTTCCTCGACGACCTGCCCGCCGATGAGGCCTGCCGCACCGTCACCGTCACCGACTGGCTCGACCGGCGGCTCCCGACCCACGACGTGCTGGACCGGTACTCCGGCGCCGTGGAGCGGGCCGTCGAGCGGACGGAGCCCGCGGCGCTCGCCGAGTGCGGTGACGACCTGGCGGACTTCGAGCAGTGGCAGGACGCGCGGGACCACTACCGGCGGCTGCTCGCCCGGTACCCCGACGACGAACGCGCGGACGAGGCGCGCAAGGGAGTCGTGCGGGCCACGAGGGCCATCGAGCTGGAGAACGTCACCCGCCTCCTCTCGGAGACCGACGGCGAGCAGCCCCGGTACTGCTCCAAACCCTCGAAGTACAGCGGTGCCGCCCCCTACCGCAAGGGGAAGACCAACCGCGCGCTGTTCGGCGGCCCCACCGAGTACACGGACCAGCTCCCCCGCAAATGGCGGACCGACGACCCCGCCAAGGCCGTCCTGGTGGTCTGCGTGGGCGAGGCCAAGTTCGGAACCTCCGTCCGGACGTGCCCCTACGAGTACGGTCCCGCCTGGACGGACAGCACGAACGTGACGTTCCACAAGGTCGCGATCCCCGTGAAGGCCTACGAGTTGCGGACCGGGAAGCTCGTGGCCGACCGCACCGTGGAGATCGGCGGCACGAGCTGCCCCCACTCCCTCAGCTACCACACCTTCGGCGGGTTCGACCCGGGCCCGCCGGACCAGTACGTCACCCCGTCCGACGCCGATGTGCGCGCCGGCTTCGAGTCGCTGATCAAGCGGTGACCGGGCGGCAGCCCGTCACCGGGGTTGTTCACCGCCCGCGCCGGGTCGCCGAACAACCCCACGGCCACTTGGATTCCGGTGCAGGAACCGACCACCGCAGGGAGAGAAACATGCTTTTGCGCACCGGGGCCGCGGCGGCGCCCCGACGCCCCGCCCGCCCCCTCGGCCGCACCCGCGGGCGCGGCCTGGCCACCGCCGTCGCGCTGTGCGCCGCGGGCCTGCTGGCGGCCGGGTGCGGTTCGCCGGACGGTGACGGCGCGGACGACCGCGCGAAGAGGCGGGACACACCGTCCTCCTCATCCGCCTCGCCCGCCGCGTCCGCCTCGCCCGCCTCACCCGGCCGCCGGTCGTCGCCGTCCGCCTCGCCCTCGCCGACGTACAAGGCGACGAAGGACCTGTCGACCTGCTACGACGGCGCGTGCACGGTCGAGGTCCGGGAGGGCACCGTCATCCCGTTCGGGGACGGTGTGCGGCTGCCGGACCTGAGGATCGACAAGGTCGGCCCGTCCGGCGTCGACATGACGGCCTCCGAAGCCGGCACGATGCTGCACCTCGGGGGCCAGAGCCCCGAACAGGGCGGCCCGTCCAGGCTCAACGAGACGGACGTGGAGGTCCTGGCGATCGACGGCGACACGACCGTGCTGCGCATCTCCCCTGCCCGGGGCTGACCGCCCGCCCGGCACACGCCATCACGGCCTGACCTCGTCACCACGGCCCGACGCCCGCCGGGGACGCCCCGGCGGGCGTCGGGCACGCCGAGGGCCACGCCCGTCCGGCCGGGAGGCGCTTGCCGGTGCAGCACCGGACCGGGTGGTGGTGATCGCGTCTCGGATCCCGGCCGCGACGGGGGTCCGTCATCGGACCACCGCGCTCGCGCAGGTGTCCGGGTCGCTCCTGGGGCAGAGCAAAGGGCGTTCCGCAGTACCCCCCCCCACCCTCAACTCGTGTTCCTCCCCGGCAGGTTCTCCCCGGGCGCGCCCGCGCGGAAGGCGAGGGAGACCCGGCCGTGCCGCTCTCCGGACGGGTCGGCCGTCACCGTCACGCGTCTCCTCTCCGGTTCCCTGAGTGTGATCGCCCCGCCCGCCCCGCCCCACGGCGGGCGGCGGGCGGCGGGAAGAAGTGTCCCGACAGTCGCGTGCCTCGGTGGGGCCGGTCGCACACGCGATCCCCCCGTTTCCGGTGTCCGGGGACGGGCCGGGCCGGCGTGGAGCGGGCCGTGCCCTACGCCGCGGACACCGGCGACGGCCGACGGCCGGCCCGCGGCTTCTCGCGTCGCGCCACCCAGGGCTCGCTGAGCAGGACCGCCGACGCGGCGACGGCGAGGACACCGCCGACGAGCACCGCGCCTTCCACACCGGGAGCGGTGGGCAGCAGCAGGCCGCCGAGGAGGGAACCACCGGCGATGCCGACGTTGAAGACCGCCGAGCCGATGGCCGAGGCGATCTCGGTGCTGCCGGGCGCCACGTGGAGGATTCTGCTCTGCAGCGAGGTGGTCATCGACGCCATGGAGAACCCGAGCAGGGCGACCAGGCAGACCGCGGCGGGACGCGCGCCGCCGAACAGGTACAGCCCCAGCATCGTCGCCGTCAGCAGCCCCACGGCCAGCACCATGGTGTGTCGGGGGTGACGGTCCACGAAGGCCCCGGCCACGTAGGTGCCCGCGATGCCCGCGACGCCCGACGCCAGCAGCAGTGGGGCGACGGCTCCCTGCGAGAAGCCGGTCACGTCGGTGAGGAAGGCGGTGATGTAGGTGTATCCGGTGAACACCCCGCAGATCACCAGAGCGGTGGTCACCATCAGGACGGCGAACCGGCGCGCGCTCGGCTCGGCTCCGACCGATGCGTGACCGTCCCCCAGGGCCGTGGACGGCAGCAGGACGGTGATCGTGATCAGGGCGAGGAGCCCGAAGGCGCTCATCACCGCGAAAGGAACCCGCCAACCGAACTGCTGGCCCAGCCAGGTGCCCACGGGGACGCCCACCACACCGGCCAGGGAGAGCCCGGAGAACAGTCCGGCGACCACCCGGCCCCGCACCTCGGGAGGGAACAGTCCGGCGGCGGTGGCGGCGACGATCGACCAGAACACCGCGTGGGTCAGCGCGACCGTGATCCGCGCGGCGAGCAGCACCCGGTAGCCCGGGGCCGCGGCGGAGACCAGGTTCGCCAGGACGAACAGGACCAGCAGCCCGATGAGCAGGGCGCGGCGCGGCGCTCGGCGGGCCAGGTGGGTCAGGGGGACCGAGGCGACCGCCACGACCACCCCGTAACCGGTCACCAGCAGACCCACCGCCGACCTGGAGACGTCCAGATCGGCCGCGATGACCGGAAGTAGACCGACCGGCAGGGTCTCCACCGTGCTCAGGGAGAACAACGCCACTGCCAGCGCCACGACCACGGCCACCGCGGCCGGGGTGCGTATGGCCGCCCCGGCCTTGGAGTGCGCTGTCACAACTGGTTCCTTTCTTCCCCGGGTCTGCCCGGCGACCGCGGGGCAGCGCCCTCCGCATGGACGGCCGGCGTCATTGAACACACCGCTTCCTGTCCGCGCAAGGTCTTTTCCGTGAACGGGGAGGAAACCCGCCGACCGGCTTATCCGGAGGGGGAACGAAACCAGCCGAAAATTTTTCGGTCCTTGGCGGTTCTCTCCGACGCCTGCTCATTTCCGCCCCGCGCATCGTCAGCGTGAACCGATCGCATATCGAACCGGGTGACAGAAGGAGCCACGGAGGACGCATGTCCACTGCCGTCACGGACCACGGACAGGCCGGTGTCGCTTTCCTCGGCCGCGGCTACGCCGCTGATTTCCACGGACCCACACCGAGAAACTACCCCGCGGTGAGAATTATGGGGGCCTACGATCCCAGGGGGAAGAGCGGAAAGCTTTACCGCGGAGTACGGCGGAAAAGTCTTCCACAGCATGGAAGAGGTGTGGTCCGGCCCAGCCGTCGACATCGTGGTGAGTCGATGCCGTAGACGGGCTCGTCGTCGTCCGACGCGTACAGCCTGGCGCGGATGCGGTGTCAGCGCGTCAGGTGTTCGCCCACATCCCTGTCCTCCGCTCGTGGCAGGGGTCCGTCACCGGATCACCGCGCTCGCACAGGTGTCCGGGTCGGTCTTGAGGTAGAACAAGGGGTGCTCCGGAGTGCCTCCCACCCTCAGTTCCTGGTCTTCGCTCGGCAGGTTCTCCTCAGGCGCGCCCGTGCGGAAAGTGAGGGAGATCCGACCGTGTCGCTCGTCGAACGGATCGGTCGTCACGTCGTACTTCCACTCCCCCGAACCGTCGAACCGGCGCACCTCGCCGTCGGGTCCCGTCGCGACGCTGCCGTCCTTCTTGAGCCGGAAGAGGTCGCGGGGCCATCCTTCGACGCCGAACGTGCCTTCGTCTGCATGTACTCCCTTCTCCGCCACGCGCAGGGTGATCTGCGCTTCGCCCTGCTTCCCGTAGGCTCCCGAGAGGTCCTCCCCGGACACATCGAGGTTCGGTCGAGGACACCCCTGGGAGGTGTTCGACAGGAGGACACAGCTCACCGCGGCCGCGAGACAGAGCACCACGACAAAAGCGAGTTTGCGCGGGGCCGTGCCCAGCGCGCGACGGAACCGGTTCCTGGCCACCATCACTCCCGTGGTTCGCCGTCCGGACCGATGCGTTCGGTCCATGTCATCGCCTCCTTGATGTCCCTCCCGGGACCGCGGTCGTGGTTCAGCCTCTCCTGCCACCCCCAGTAGCCGGGCAGAGCCGACTCCATGTCGGTGTCGTTGGTCAGGGTGTAGCGCACGACGAGCGACCCGTCCGGATCGACACTCTTCACTTCGTACTTGACGGCGTAGGACCCCAGGAGGGACTGGGCTTCGTTCGTGTCTCCTCCCCACAGATTGTCGACACCCGATAGCCCCGCCATGTCCTCCGCATAGGTTCCCACCATTTCAGGAAAAGAGAGTTCGGATATACTGTAAGCGGCATTCCCCTCCCATTTTCTTTCTTCTTCCCACCCGCGAGCTACTTCCTTTCTGATGTCATTCATGCTCTCGCTGGCGCGCACCTGCTCGGCGAAGGGATCGTTCTGAGTGAACGCTTCTCACCCTGAGTGCCAGGCGATCTCGATGGCGTGAATGGCAGCGACCGTGCGCCCGATGCGGTTGGTGCTGCACCGGGCCTTGCGG
>NZ_BAAATJ010000019.1:0-125338 GCF_039533345.1 Streptomyces glaucosporus
GGCGTCGGAGAAGGTGGCCACCACCAGTCAGAAGCTGGGGCAGGCGCTGTACGCCGATGCGCAGGGCCAGCAGGCCGCGGGCGGCGCCTCCGCCGGCACCGGCCCCCAGGGCGGCGACGACGACGTGGTGGACGCCGAGATCGTCGACGAGGACAAGTCCAAGGGTGATGCAGCGTGACGGAGGAGACCCCGGGCTTCGAGCAGGAGCCCGACGTCCCCACCGAACCGGCACAGGGGCAGCAGGAGCCGAAGGCCCAGGGCGAGCAGCCCGCCGACGCCCCGGCGCAGCCCTCCGGACCCGCCGAGGAGGCGGGTCCGGGGGACCAGGCCGGTGACGGCGGCGCGGTGGCGGCCCTGACGGCCCAGCTCGACCAGGCCCGCAGCGCTCTGAACGAGCGCACGCAGGACCTCCAGCGGCTCCAGGCGGAGTTCTCCAACTACCGCCGCAGGGTCGAGCGGGACCGGGTCGCGGTCAAGGAGGCCGCGATCGCCAACGTGCTGACCGAGCTGCTGCCGGTGCTCGACGACATCGGCCGCGCCCGGGACCACGGCGAACTGGTCGGCGGCTTCAAGTCGGTGGCCGAATCGCTGGAGACCGTCGTGGCGAAGATGGGTCTGCAGCAGTTCGGCAAGGAGGGCGAGCCCTTCGACCCGACCGTGCACGAGGCTCTGATGCACTCGTATTCTCCGGATGTCACCGAGACGACGTGCGTGCAGATCCTCCAGCCCGGGTATCGCATCGGCGAACGCACGATCCGCCCCGCGCGGGTGGGCGTCGCCGAGCCTCAGCCGGGCGCGCAGCCGTCGTCCCAGTCGCCGGCGGCGCCGCCGGCCGAGGCACAGCAGGCGGAAGCGGCACCTGATGAGGAGAGCGGTGGCCCCGAGCAGGGCTGACGCGAGGAGAGACCGAGAGGAGGGACGCCGGGGATGAGTACCAAGGACTTCGTCGAGAAGGACTACTACAAGGTCCTCGGCGTCCCCAAGGACGCCACCGAGGCGGAGATCAAGAAGGCGTACCGGAAGCTCGCCCGCGAGTACCACCCGGACGCCAACAAGGGCGACCGCCAGGCGGAGGAGCGCTTCAAGGAGATCTCCGAGGCGCACGACGTCCTGGGCGACCCCAAGCGCCGCAAGGAGTACGACGAGGCGCGCGCCCTCTTCGGCTCCGGCGGGTTCCGCGCCGGGCCGGGGACGGGCGGCGGCTTCAACTTCGACCTGGGCGACCTCTTCGGCGGCGCCCCGGGCGGAGGCGGGGCCGGCGGCTTCGGCGGCGGCCTCGGGGACGTCTTCGGCGGACTGTTCGGCCGGGGCGGCACCACGACGCGCACGCAGCCGCGCCGCGGCCAGGACGTCGAGTCCGAGGTGACGCTCAGCTTCACCGAGGCGGTGGACGGGGCCACGGTGCCGCTGCGGATGTCCAGCTCCGCGGCGTGCAAGGCCTGCTCGGGCACCGGCGACAAGAACGGCACCCCCCGGGTCTGCCCGACCTGTGTGGGCACCGGGCAGGTCAGCCGCGGCGGCGGGGGCGGTTTCTCGCTCACCGACCCGTGCGTGGACTGCAAGGGCCGCGGGCTGATCGCCCAGGACCCGTGCGAGGTCTGCAAGGGCAGCGGCCGGGCGACCAGCTCGCGCACGATGCAGGTCCGCATCCCCGCCGGGGTCTCGGACGGCCAGCGGATCAGGCTGCGGGGCAAGGGCGCGCCGGGCGAGCGCGGCGGACCGAACGGGGACCTCTACGTCGTGGTGCACGTCGAGCCGCACCCCGTGTTCGGCCGCAAGGGCGACAACCTGACGGTCACCGTGCCCGTCACCTTCCCGGAGGCGGCGCTCGGCGGCGAGATCAAGGTGCCGACCCTGGGCGGCCCGCCGGTCACCCTCAGGCTCCCCCCGGGCACGCCCAGCGGCAGGACCATGCGCGCCCGCGGCAAGGGGGCGGTGCGCAAGGATGGCACCCGGGGCGATCTGCTGGTCACCATAGAGGTGACGGTCCCGAAGAACCTGAGCGACAAGGCACGGGACCTGCTGGAGTCCTACCGTGACGCGACCGCCGGGGAGGACCCGCGGGCGGCGCTGTTCAAGGCCGCGAAGGGAGACTGACGAGATGGACGGGCACGGCCGCGGGCGACAGGGCCAGGGACGGATGCGCGGCAACCCCTACGAGCTGACGGACGACTCACCGGTGTACGTCATCTCGGTCGCGGCCCAGCTCTCCGGGCTCCACCCGCAGACGCTGCGGCAGTACGACCGTCTCGGCCTCGTGTCCCCCGACCGCACCGCGGGGCGCGGCCGCCGCTACTCGGCCCGCGACATCCAGCTGCTGCGGCAGGTGCAGCGGCTGTCGCAGGACGAGGGCATCAACCTCGCGGGCATCAAGCGCATCATCGAGCTGGAGAACCAGGTCGCGGCCCTCCAGGCCCAGGTGGCCGAGCTCCAGCAGGCGCTGGAGGGCGCGGCGCTGGCCATGCGCCAGCGCGAGGCGCAGGTCCACGCGTCCTACCGTCGCGACCTGGTGCCCTACCAGGAGGTGCAGCAGTCCAGCGCGCTGGTGGTCTGGCGCCCCCAGCGGGCCGCGGACTGACCGGACCGGCCGGACCGCCGGACCGGAATCATGCGGCGGGGCCGTCCGGAATCCCCCGGACGGCCGCCTCCGGTCACCCGACCGGCGGTGTGCGGATGGCCGGATGGCCTAAGCGGAGCGCAGCGTGAAGACATGGCCAAGATACGCGCAGTCATAGCCGCAGCCGTCACCGTCGCCACGTCCGCCGCGCTTCTGGGGGCTGCTCCGACGAACCCGCCCGGGCCCGTCCCCGGGGAGGAGCGCACGGCCGGGACGTCCCAGGCGCCCTGGCCGCAGGGCACCGTCGGGACGGTCGGGAAGCTCGTCGGGACCTACCCGGACGGGCAGCTCCTCACCTGCTCCGGAGCCGTGGTGGACGCACCCAACGGGAGCGTCGTCGTCACCGCCGCGCACTGTGTCCACAACCCCGGCGAGCCCCGCTGGGAAGAGGCCTGGTTCGTCCCCGGGTACGACCGCCACGGCACCGCGAACGTCGCCAGGGACGGCTGGCGCGTGACGTCCGTGCACATCGAGTCCGCCTGGAAGGGCGGAAGCCTGCCCCAGGCCCTGCCGTACGACTACGCGTTCCTGACCGTCGAGAAGAAGGACGGCCGGACGATCAAGGAGCGGGTGGGGGCCAACCGGATCGACTTCGAGCCCGTCGACCCCTCCAGGCACACCCTCGTCCTGGGCTACCCGGCCGCGGCGCCGTACGACGGCGAGACGCTCGGCCACTGCGCGGGCACGCCCACCCTGCTGACCGGCCGGGACACCCGGCAGCCCAACGTGGGCGGGCTGCTGCTGGAGTCCTGCGACCTCACCCAGGGGTCCAGCGGCGGACCGTGGCTCCAGGACTACGACGGGGCGAGCCAGTCCGGCACGGTCGTCGCCGTGATGTCGGTCGGCGACGACCGGGGCCGGGTGCTCGGCCGTCCTCTCCCGGAGGAGGCGCGGAAGCTGCTGGAGGCCGCCGGCGGGACCGCCGTCCGCTGAGCCGCCGTCCCACCGGGCCCGCCGGGCCGCTCGCCACCGCACCGCCGGCGTCGCAGGACGCCGGCGGTGCGGTGGCGAGCGGGGTCAGACGCTGCCCAGCGCCCGGTCCACGGCGATCTCGATCAGCACCCGCTCCGGGTTGGGGCGCGGGGTGCGGTGGTAGCGCTCGGCGTACCGGGCGACCGCTTCCGCGATCGCGTCGGGGTCGGTGCGCACGGTCGCGGCGCCCTCCAGGGTGGCCCAGCGCCGCCCGTCCACCTGGCAGACGGCGACCCGGGCGCCGCCGGGGCGTTCGGATCCGGCCAGGACGTGGGCGACCTTGGCGCTGCCGCGCCGGGTGATGACCCGGGCCAGGCCCGCGCCGGGGTCGTAGGTGACGCCGACCGGGACCACATGGGGGGTTCCGTCCGGCCGGAGGGTGGTCAGGGTGCACAGGTGCCGTTCGCGCCAGAAGGCGAGGTAGGCGTCTTCGGGGTTCCGGGGGTCCCGCCGTGATTGCGTGGCCATGATCCGGAAACTATCCCGTTTCCTCTCCCGCCCACGCCTTGAGTGCCTTAGACTCAACTTAGTGCATGTGGTTCATCGCAGAGTTGGCGACAGCAGGAGGAGCACGCACCCGTGGACGCCGAGCTGACGAACAGGAGCCGGGACGCGATCAGCGCGGCCGACAACCGCGCCCTCACCGGAGGCCACCCGGACATCACCCCCGCCCATCTGCTGCTGGCCCTTCTGGAGGGCCGCGACAACGAGAACATCCAGGACCTGCTCGCGGCCGTCGACGCCGACCAGGCCGCCCTGCGGTCCGGCGCCGAGCGCCTGCTGGCCGCCCTGCCCAGCGTGCAGGGCTCCACCGTGGCCCGGCCGCAGCCCGACCGCGAACTGCTGTCCGTCATCGCCGACGCCACCCAGCGGGCCAGGGAGCTGGGCGACACCTACGTCTCCACCGAGCACCTGCTGATCGGCCTGGCCGCCAAGGGCGGGCAGGCCGCCGCGCTCCTCGCGCAGCAGGGCGCCACCGCCGCCAGGCTGCTCGACGCCTTCGAGCGCAGCCGCGGCGGGCAGCGCGTCACCACGCCCGACCCCGAGGGCACCTACAAGGCCCTGGAGAAGTTCGGCACCGACCTCACCGCCGCCGCGCGCGAGGGCCGGCTCGACCCCGTCGTCGGCCGCGACCAGGAGATCCGCCGCGTGGTGCAGGTCCTCTCCCGGCGCACCAAGAACAACCCGGTGCTCATCGGCGAGCCCGGCGTCGGCAAGACCGCGGTCGTGGAGGGCCTGGCACAGCGCATCGTCAAGGGCGACGTGCCCGAGTCGCTGAAGAACAAGCGCCTGGTCGCCCTGGACCTGGGCGCGATGGTCGCGGGCGCCAAGTACCGGGGCGAGTTCGAGGAGCGGCTCAAGGCCGTCCTGGCGGAGATCAGGTCCAGCGAGGGGCGGATCGTCACCTTCATCGACGAGCTCCACACGGTCGTCGGGGCCGGCGCCGGCGGGGACTCGGCGATGGACGCGGGCAACATGCTCAAGCCGATGCTGGCCCGCGGCGAACTGCGGATGGTCGGCGCCACCACGCTGGACGAGTACCGCGAGCGGATCGAGAAGGACCCGGCCCTGGAGCGCCGCTTCCAGCAGGTGCTGGTCGCCGAGCCCACCGTCGAGGACACCATCGCGATCCTGCGCGGCCTCAAGGGACGCTACGAGGCGCACCACAAGGTGCAGATCTCCGACGGCGCGCTGGTGGCCGCCGCCGCCCTCTCCGACCGGTACATCACCTCCCGCTTCCTCCCGGACAAGGCCATCGACCTGGTGGACGAGGCCGCCTCCCGGCTGCGGATGGAGATCGACTCCTCGCCCGTGGAGATCGACGAGCTCCAGCGCGCCGTGGACCGGCTGAAGATGGAGGAGCTGGCCCTGGCCGGGGAGAGCGACGCCGCCTCCCGGGAGCGGCTGGAGCGGCTGCGCCGGGAGCTGGCCGACCGCGAGGAGGAGCTGCGCGGCCTCACCGCCCGCTGGGAGAAGGAGAAGCAGGGCCTCAACCGCGTCGGCGAGCTGAAGGAGAAGCTCGACGAGCTGCACGGCCAGGCCGAGCGCGCCCAGCGCGACGGCGACTTCGAGACCGCCTCCAAGCTGCTGTACGGCGAGATCCCGGCCCTGGAGCGGGAGCTGGAGGAGGCGTCGGCCGCCGAGGAGGAGGCCAGCGGCAAGGACACCATGGTCAAGGAGGAGGTCGGCGCGGACGACATCGCCGACGTCGTCGCCTCCTGGACCGGCATCCCCGCCGGGCGGCTGCTGGAGGGCGAGACCCAGAAGCTGCTGCGCATGGAGGAGGAACTGGGCAGGCGGCTGATCGGCCAGAACGAGGCCGTCCGGGCCGTCTCCGACGCCGTCCGCCGCTCCCGCGCCGGGATCTCCGACCCCGACCGGCCCACCGGCTCGTTCCTGTTCCTCGGCCCCACCGGCGTCGGGAAGACCGAGCTGGCCAAGGCGCTCGCCGACTTCCTCTTCGACGACGAGCGGGCCATGGTCCGCATCGACATGAGCGAGTACAGCGAGAAGCACTCGGTGGCCCGGCTGGTCGGCGCGCCTCCCGGCTACGTCGGCTACGAGGAGGGCGGCCAGCTCACCGAGGCCGTGCGGCGGCGCCCGTACAGCGTCGTGCTGCTGGACGAGGTGGAGAAGGCCCACCACGAGGTCTTCGACATCCTGCTCCAGGTCCTCGACGACGGGCGGCTGACCGACGGGCAGGGCCGGACGGTGGACTTCCGCAACACCATCCTCATCCTCACCTCCAACCTGGGCAGCCAGTTCCTGATGGACCCGCTCGCCAAGGAGGAGGAGAAGCGGGAGAAGGTCATGGCGACCGTCCGCTCCGCCTTCCGCCCGGAGTTCCTCAACCGGCTGGACGACCTGGTGATCTTCTCCGCGCTCAGCGGCGAGGAGCTGCGCCGCATCGCGAAGCTCCAGATCGACGCCCTCTCCCGGCGCCTCGCCGACCGGCGGCTCGCCCTGGACGTCACCGAGGCCGCGCTGGACTGGCTGGCGGTGGAGGGCAACGACCCCGCCTACGGCGCCCGGCCGCTGCGCCGCCTGGTCCAGACGGCGATCGGCGACCAGCTCGCCCGGGAGATCCTGGCGGGCGAGGTCCGCGACGGCGACACCGTCCGCGTCGACGTGGACCCGGAGCAGGAGGGCCTGGCCATCGGCGCGGTGCGGTAGCGGCACCGCCCGCCGGGGGATCCCTCCGTCCGCCGCCTCCCCTGCTCCGTACCGTCCGATCGCACCAGTCCGACGGACGCCGACGGACGCTGATGGACGAAGCCGCATGTCCGGGCTTGCCATCCCCGGGCCGGGGTAGGGGAGGATGGCAGGAATCGTATGAAGGGAAATCCACGGTGAGCATCGACCCGTCCTCGATTCCGAACTTCGGGGGCCAGCAGCCCGAGAAGCAGCCGACGGGACCCGCCGGTCCCATCGTCCCCGACCAGGACCTGGTCAAGCAGCTCCTCGACCAGATGGAGCTGAAGTACGTCGTCGACGACGAGGGTGACCTCGCGGCGCCGTGGGAGGAGTTCCGCACCTACTTCATGTTCCGGGGGGAGGAGGAGCAGCAGATCTTCTCCGTCCGGACGTTCTACGACCGCCCGCACTCCATCGAGGACAAGACCCGCCTCCTGGAGCTGATCGACGACTGGAACCGCCGCACGCTCTGGCCGAAGGTCTACACCCACACCCACGACGACGGCACGGTCCGCCTGATCGGCGAGGCCCAGATGCTGATCGGCGTCGGCGTCTCGCTGGAGCACTTCGTCTCCAGCACGGTGAGCTGGGTGCGGGCCTCGGTCGAGTTCGACCGGTGGCTGGTGGAGCAGCTCGGCCTGGCCAAGGACGTGGACTCCGACGGCCCCGGCGACTCCGACGGCGAGGGCTGACCCCGGCCCCCGCGGGATCCCGGGACACCTCCGCACGGCCCCGGGCGCACTCCCCGTGCGCCCGGGGCCGCCGCGCGTCCTCCGTGCCCCCGCGGGCGCTCAGCCGTCCCGCAGCCGCCGCAGACGGGACACCGCCTCCCGCAGCGTCTCCTCGCGCTTGCAGAACGCGAAGCGGACCTGGGCGCGGCCGGCGTCCGGGTCGTCGTAGAAGACGGCGTTGGGGACGGCGACCACGCCGCACCGCTCCGGCAGGCTCCGGCAGAAGGCCAGGCCGTCCTTCTCGCCGAGCGGGGCGATGTCGGTGGTGACGAAGTACGTGCCCTGCGGGCGGAACACCTCCAGGCCCGCGTCGGCGAGCCCGTCGGCGAGGACGTCCCGCTTGGCGCGCAGGTCCTCGCGGAAGGCGGTGAAGTACGCGTCCGGGAGGCGCAGCGCCTCCGCGACGGCGTACTGGAACGGGCCGGCGCTGACGTAGGTGAGGTACTGCTTGGCGGTCCGCACGGCCGTGACCAGGGGCGGGGACGCCGTGACCCAGCCGACCTTCCAGCCGGTGAAGGAGAAGGTCTTCCCCGCGGAGGAGATGGACACCGTGCGGTCGCGCATGCCGGGCAGGGAGATCAGCGGCACGTGCTCGCCGTCGAAGACCAGGTGCTCGTAGACCTCGTCGGTCACCACGAGGAGGTCGTGCTCCACCGCCAGCCCGGCGATCGCGGTCAGCTCCTCGCGGGTGAGGACCGTGCCGGTGGGGTTGTGCGGGGAGTTCAGCAGGAGCAGCCGGGTGCGGGGGGTGATCGCGTCCCGCAGGGCGTCCAGGTCGGGGCGGAAGCGGGGGGCGCGGAGGGTGAGGGGGACGCGCACCGCGCCGGCCATGGCGATGCAGGCGGCGTAGGAGTCGTAGTACGGCTCGAACGCGATGACCTCGTCCC
Organism: Streptomyces glaucosporus; assembly: GCF_039533345.1. Lineage (NCBI taxonomy): Bacteria > Bacillati > Actinomycetota > Actinomycetes > Kitasatosporales > Streptomycetaceae > Streptomyces > Streptomyces glaucosporus. The sequence continues at coordinate 8,403 of NZ_BAAATJ010000019.1, forward strand.
CCGGCTCCAGCAGGGCCAGCAGCGCGGCGGCGATGGCCTCGGTGGCGCCGGCGGTGACCAGGACCTCGGTGTCGGGGTCGAAGTCCAGGCCGTGGAAGCGTCGCTGGTGCTCGGCGATCGCGGCCCGCAGCTCGGGGACGCCGGGGCCGGGCGGGTACTGGTTGCCGCGGCCGTCGCGCAGGGCGCGGACGGCGGCCTCCCGGACGGACTCGGGCCCGTCGGTGTCGGGGAAGCCCTGGCCGAGGTTGATCGCCCCCGTCCGGACGGCCAGCGCCGACATCTCGGCGAAGACCGTCGTGCCGAATGCGGCCAGGCGGCGGTTGAGCAGCGGTCGTCCGGAGGCGGTCATGCCGGACATCCTCCGCCGAACCGCCGGACTTCCTCAACCCCGCCGTGACCCGTACGGCCGCCGCGGCGGCCGTACGGCGGGGACGCCCCGGGCCGAACCTCTGGACTTGCTCAACTCCGTTTCCCGCAGGTCAGCGATGGGGCATCGTGGCCGCAAGCCCCGCACGGGGGAATGTGTGGACAAGGGGGCACCATGAGGTTCCTGGTCTTCTCGCTCGTCGCGCTGTTCGTGCTGCTGATCATCGCCGTGGCCGTCTCGGCCCGGAGGAGCGGCCGCCGCAAGACCTCCCGCGGAGGCGGTGACGGCTCCGACGGCGGCTCCTTCTTCGGCTGGTGGGCCGACGGGGGATCGTCCGACGGAGGCTCGTCGGACGGGGGCGGCGGCGGGGGCGGCTGCGGCGGGGGCGGCGGCGACTGACGGCCGTTCCGGACGCCCTCCGTCCAATCCTCTGGGTTCGCTCAATTCCGCTTTGAGCCGTGCGGGGCCGGGGCATCGTGAGGGCAGGCCCCGCACGGGGGAGTGCGTGGACAAGGGGGGCGCCATGGAACTCGTCCTGATCGCTGTGCTGTTCGTCTTTCCGTTTCTGTTCGTGGCCGGTCTGACGGCCCGCGGGCTCGTGAACGAGCGGCGCGACCGCCGCCACCCGGGCGCCGGCGGTTCCTCCGGCGCCTGGTGGCTCCGGGCCGGTTCGTCCCGCGGGAGCGGCTCGTCGCACGGCGGATGCGGCGGCGGTGGCGGTTGTGGTGGAGGCGGCTGCGGCGGGGGCTGCGGTGGCTGATACTCGTTCACTCGTACGGCGGTTGCAGAACGCCGGGGAGAACATCTGACCTGATAGACCCCCGTTGGCATGGAATGCTGACGAGATTGTGTGAAAAGCCTGTGAGCGGTATGCATTCCATGGTTCGGTGACTTCGTACACCCGAACCACACGTGGGCACGAACCGGCGCACAGACGGTCTCTCGGGCTCTCTTTCAGGCCATCTGCGAGGGGCGGGCCGGCCCACTCCCACTGCGTGCTTGCGGAGCCGTTCCATGCTCACCACCCTGAAGACCCCCTATTCCGACACCCGCGCCGGCGACCTCGCCTGGGCACTCGGACGCGAGCCCCTGCCCGCGCTGGCGGAGCTGGACCTCGAACTGTCCGGCCTCCACGTGCAGTTGAGGTTGCTCGGCGCCTCCCACCAAGTACTGCTCAGCGGTGCGGACGGCACCGTCTGCTCCGAGACCGTGGCATGCATGCCCGGCAGCAGGACACCGCTGCCACTGGGCGTGTCCAAGCGGATCGACGACTGGGAGTACGCGTTCGCGGCACGCGTCGAGAGACTCTCCGGCGGCTCCTTCGCGGGACGCGCGCAGGAGCTGCTCGCGCTCGTCGCGGACCACCCGCACGGCCTGGCCGGCACCTTCCCCGGCAGCCCGCACGCCTTCACCGCCCTGCTGGTGCAGCGCCTCGGCGGCCAGGTGCACTGGCGGACCTGGCACGCCTACCCGCAGGAGGGGAAGCTCGTCGTGACGCACACCCGGGTGGGGACGCGGGTGCGGGAGCCGGCGGGCGTGTGAGCCCGGTGCGCACCGCGCGTATCCGGCGCGCACCCGGCGTGGAGCCGCTCGCAAGACGCCTGTGCGGCCGTTTGTGCTAACCATTGCACCCTCGTGGGTGACAGGCTGTGCGTTTGAAGTCACGTAGCGTTCACAACATGATCGAAACGTCCGCTTCCGCGCAGGCGGGGCCGGCCGGGCACGCGCCGCACCGCGCCACGGCCGGGCTGCCCGTACCGGCCGGGGTCGGCCGCTTCCTCGTCCTCGCCGCGGTCTTCGTCTGCGCCGCCTGCGGGCTCGTCTACGAGCTCGTCCTCGTGGCCATGGGCTCCCATCTGGCGGGCGGCTCCGTCACCAACACCTCCGTGGTGCTGTCGGTGATGGTCTTCGCGATGGGCCTGGGCGCGCTGCTCGCCAAGCGGCTGCGCGTCCGAGCGGCTGCGGGCTTCGGAGCGGTCGAGGCGCTGCTGGCCCTGGTCGGGGGCGGCTCGGCGATGGCGCTGTACGGGTGCTTCGCCTGGTTCGGCGGATCCCGGGCCCCGCTGATCGGCTTCGCACTGGTCATCGGAGTGCTCATCGGCGCCGAGATGCCGCTGCTGATGACCCTCATCCAGCGGATCCGCAGGCAGGACGCGGGCGGAGCGGTCGCGGACCTGTTCGCCGCGGACTACGTGGGCGCCCTCGTCGGCGGACTCGCCTTCCCCTTCCTGCTGCTGCCGCTGCTGGGCCAGATCTCGGGAGCCCTGCTGGTCGGGGCGGTCAACGCCGCCGTGGGCTGCGCGATGGTGCTGGGGCTGTTCCGCGGGGACCTCTCCCGGCGCGCCCGCCGCGCCCTGCTCCTGGTCAACACCGCGATCACCGTGCTGCTGATCGCCGGCACCACCGTCGTCGGGCCCTTCGAACAGGCCGCGCGCCGGGCGGTGTACGGGGGCGAGGTGCGGTCGGCGGTGACCACCGACGGCCGGCGGATCGTGCTGGTCGAGAACGGTCCCCCCGCGGACGGAACGGGGCGGAGGGGAGTCGGCCTGTTCGTCGACGGCCGCCTGCGGATGTGCTCCCGGGACGAACGGCGCTACCACGAGGCGCTGGTCCACCCGGCCATGGCCGCCGGGCCGCACGGCCGGGTGCTGGTCCTGGGTGACGGCGACGGCCTCGCGCTGCGCGAGGTGTTGCGCCACCCCGCCGTCGGCTCGGTCACCCTGGTGGAGCCCGACGCCGGGGTGGTCGGACTGGCCCGCGCCGACGCCCTGCTCGGACGCCTCAACCGCCACTCCCTCGACGACCCCCGGGTGCGGGTCGAGACCGGCGACGTCTTCGACTGGCTGCGCTCCTGGCCGGAGTCCGGGCGGCAGCCGTACGACGTGATCGTCGTCGATCTCCCCGGACCCGCCTCGGCGGCGGACCCCCGGCCCTACTCCCAGGAGTTCTTCGGGCTGGCGGGCCGGGCCCTCGCCGGACGGGGGCGGCTGGCGGTGCACGCGGGCCCACCCGGGGAGGACCCGCACACCTACTGGACGGTGGAGGCCACGGTGCGGTCCGCGGGACTGGGCACCACCCCCTACGCGGTGGACGGGCGGCTCCCCGGCTCCTGCGCCGGGCCCGGGCACACGCGGCCCCCGGAGTCCGGACGGTCCGCCCACTGGGGGTTCGTCCTGGCGGCGCGGGACGCCGGCCCGCCCCTCGGCCTCCCGCCGGACGGCCCGCGTCCGCGCGCCGTCGGTCCGGAGGACCTCCGCCGCGCCGCCGCACGCGCGGCGGCGGACCGCGTCGCCGGCCTGCCCCCCTCCACCCTGACGCGCCCGCGTTACCGGGGGTGAGGGCCGGAGCGGCGGCGGGAGGCGCGACGTGCCGTGTCCGCACGGACCGGGCACTGGCGGGGGGTGTACTGGGTAGGCTCCGCCCCATGGAGCATGAGGTGTACGTTCCGTTCGCTGTCGGGGCCGTACGGGCGGCGCTCGCCGAACCGGAGCGCGTCGCGCGCTGCGTCCCGGGACTCCAGCCGGACGCGTCGGAGGCGGAGGCCGGGGACGGCGTGTCCCTCAGGGGCCGGCTGCGGGTGCGGATCGGCGGCTCCAGCATCACCTACCGCGGCGGCCTGCGCCTGACGCACGAGATGCGCGGAGCGGACGGCGGGAGCGGGGACGAGCGGTACACGGTCGGGGGCGAGGGCGCCGAGGCCCGGGGCGACGGCTCGGTGGAGCTGACCCTGACGGCCGTGCCGCGCCCGGCCGGCGACGGCGAGGGCACGGTGCTCGCCTGCACCGCGGAACTGCGCGGCACGGGCCGGATCACGGAGTTCGAGGAGAAGCAGCGGGAGAGCGCGGGACGCCGCCTGCTGGACCGTTTCGGCAGCGAGCTGGCCGCGAGCATGGCGGACGACCCGGTGTCCCCGGTGGACGCGCCCGGCCCGGCCGCCGGGACCGGCGGCATCGGTGAGCCCGACGACAACGAGCCGGTGATCCCCGGCATCCCCGCGCCCGAGACCCCCGGCTCCGCGGACGCCCGGGAACGGGACGCCGAACGCGCCGGGGCCGCGGAGGAACCGGAGGAACCGGAGACGCGGAACGAGCCGGACGAGCGGGAGAACCCGGAGGAACCGGGGGAGGGGGCGCGGTCCGGAAGCGTCTTCGACGTCGAGGTCCCGCCGTCCTCGCTCGACCCGGAGAGCGACGCCGCGTTCGACGGCGGGCCCGGTGGAGGCTTCGGCGACGACCTCGCCGGCAGGGACGCCGGGGACGGCGGGGACGAGGGGTTCGAGGGGGACTTCGGCGGTTTCGGCGGCCCCGACGACTTCGGTGGTTTCGGCGACGGCCTCGGCGAGGGGCCGTCGCCCGCCGAGGCCGAGGCGGCCCACGCCCGCCGTACGATGATCGGACGCAGCGCCGAGGAAGTGGACCACGCCCCGCCGCGCGGCCGCTACGCCCCCGTCCCCCCGCCCGAGTCCGCCTCCTCCGCCCTCGCCGTGCTGCGCTGGGCCGCCCCGGCGGCACTGGTGCTGGTCTCCGCGGTCGTCATCGGCCGGATGCTCAGGCGACGCCGCTGACCGACGCGGTTTAGGGTCGGTGGTGTGACGGTGCATGAGACAGAGAGCGGAGTGCGTCTGCGGGCCGGCGACGCCGAGGTGACCGTCGAGCCGGAGCACGGCTGCCGGATCGCCTCGCTGCGCATCGGCGGCACGGAGGTGCTGCGGCAGGGCGAGAGATACGGCTCGTTCGTGATGGCGCCCTGGTGCGGCCGGACCAGGAACGGACAGTTCCGCAACGGCGGCGAGCTTCACCGGATGCCCGTGAACGCCGGCGACCACGCCATCCACGGCCTCGTGCGCGGACGCCCCTGGCGCACGGCCCGCGTCGACGAGCTGAGCGCGTCCTTCTACTGCGACCTCGCCGACCCCTGGCCCTGGCCGGGCCGGGTGACCCAGGTGGTGGAGCTGGCCGGGGACGGCGGCGGACTCACCCTCACCCTGGGCGTGGAGACGTTCGGGGACTCCTTTCCGGCCCAGGCCGGCTGGCACCCCTGGTTCCTGCGCAACCTCGGCCGGGGCGGACAGGACGTCACCCTGGACTTCGCCCCCGCCTGGCAGGAGGAGCGCGGCGAGGACCACCTCCCCACCGGCCGCCGCGTCGAGCCGGGGCCCGGCCCCTGGGACGACTGCTTCGGGATGCCCGACGGGGTGGACGTGACGCTGACCTGGCCCGGGGAGCTGGAGTTGAAGGTCACCAGCCGCACCGAGTGGGTGGTGGTCTACGACCAGCAGGCCGAGGCCGTCTGCGTCGAGCCCCAGACCGGCCCGCCCAACGGACTCAACACCCACCCCCGCCTGGTCACGCCCATCGACCCGCTGGAGGTCACCACGGACTGGACGTGGCGCTCCCTGGCCTGAAGGGCTGGTCCGGGGGGCGCGGGGGCTGGCTTAGGCTCGTCGGCATGAGCGACGCGCGCGAGAAGCTGCTGCAGCAGATCAAGGACAAGGCCGTGGTCCACGGCAGGGTGACCCTCTCCTCCGGCAAGGAGGCCGACTACTACGTGGACCTGCGCCGGATCACCCTGGACGGGGAGGCCGCGCCGCTGGTCGGCCAGGTGATGCTCGACCTGACCGCCGGCGTGGAGTACGACGCGGTGGGCGGCCTGACCCTCGGCGCCGACCCGGTGGCCACCGCCATGCTGCACGCCGCCGCCGCGCGCGGACGGAAGCTGGACGCCTTCGTCGTCCGCAAGCAGGGCAAGGCCCACGGCCTCCAGCGCCGGATCGAGGGCCCGGACGTGGCGGGCCGCCGGGTGCTGGCCGTCGAGGACACCTCCACCACGGGCGGCTCGGTGCTCACGGCGGTCGAGGCGCTGCGGGAGGCGGGAGCGGAGGTCGTGGGCGTGGCCGTGATCGTCGAACGCGGCGCGGCCCCGGCGATCGAGAAGGCGGGCCTGCCGTACTTCCAGGCGTTCGGGCTGGAGGACCTGGGTCTGGAGTGACCCGTTCCGCGCCCTGGCACGAGGGCGCGAGACGTCCGGAGGGTCACCGTTTCACGTGAAACGGTGACCCTCCGTGGTGCGTGAGGGAGCGAAAGCATCCCCGTGTGTCGCGGCACGGGCCCGGCAGCCCGGCCCCTCCGGTGACGGCGCGGGAGACTCCTCCGCCCGTCCCGGGGCGCGGGGGTGGATCATTCGCGCAGGTCTGGGAGGATGGGGACGACGATGACGTCGATCCGTTGACCCACACCAGAGCCGAACACTTTTCGCAGACCATCAAGGAGCGGACAGATGCCCATCGCAACCCCCGAGGTCTACAACGAGATGCTCGACCGGGCGAAGGCCGGCAAGTTCGCCTACCCCGCCATCAACGTGACCTCGTCGCAGACGCTCCACGCCGCGCTGCGCGGCTTCGCCGAGGCGGAGAGCGACGGCATCATCCAGATCTCCACGGGCGGCGCGGAGTTCCTGGGCGGCCAGTACAACAAGGACATGGTGACCGGCGCGGTGGCGCTGGCCGAGTTCGCGCACGTGGTCGCCGAGAAGTACCCGGTCAACGTGGCCCTCCACACCGACCACTGCCCCAAGGACAAGCTGGACGGCTACGTCCGCCCGCTGCTGGAGATCTCCCGCAAGCGCGTCGAGGAGGGCCGCAACCCGCTCTTCCAGTCGCACATGTGGGACGGCTCGGCCGAGACCCTGGCCGACAACCTGGAGATCGCCCAGGAGCTCCTCGCCGCCGCTCAGGCCGCGAAGATCATCCTTGAGGTCGAGATCACCCCGACCGGCGGCGAGGAGGACGGCGTCAGCCACGAGATCAACGACGAGCTGTACACCACCGTCGAGGACGCGATCCGCACCGCCGAGGCGCTGGGCCTGGGCGAGAAGGGCCGCTACCTGCTGGCCGCCTCCTTCGGCAACGTCCACGGCGTCTACAAGCCGGGCAACGTCGTGCTCCGCCCCGAACTGCTGAAGGACCTGCAGGAGGGCGTGGCCGCCAAGTTCGGCAAGCAGAACCCGTTCGACTTCGTCTTCCACGGCGGCTCCGGCTCCACCGAGCAGGAGATCGCCACCGCGCTGGAGAACGGCGTGGTCAAGATGAACATCGACACCGACACCCAGTACGCGTTCACCCGCCCGGTCGTGGACCACATGTTCCGCAACTACGACGGCGTGCTCAAGGTGGACGGCGAGGTCGGCAACAAGAAGGCCTACGACCCGCGGAGCTGGGGCAAGCTCGCCGAGGCGGGCATGGCCGCTCGCATCGTCACGGCCTGCGAGAACCTGCGCTCCACCGGCACCCGGCTGAAGTAACGGAGGACGCGGCGCACGGCACCGCGCACCCGGCGGCGGACGAGCCCGGCACCCGGCGGTGCCGGGCTCGTCGCACACCAGGGGCGACCGTGCAGACTGGGCCCATGGCCATTCACGAGAACCTCCTCGGGGGACCGCCCCCGACCCACCTCCCCGACGACCCCGAGCCGCGCGAGCTGCTCGCCGCGGGCACCCCGCCCGCCGAGGTCGCCGCGAAGCACCCGGCCTCCTCCCTGGCCTGGGCGCAGCTCGCCGACGACGCCTACGACGCCAGGCGCGTGGTCGAGTCCTACGCCTACGCCCGCACCGGCTACCACCGCGGCCTGGACGCCCTGCGCCGCAACGGCTGGAAGGGACACGGCCCGATCCCGTTCGAGCACGAGCCGAACCGGGGCTTCCTCCGCGCCCTCCACGCCCTCGCCCGCGCCGCCAAGGCCATCGGCGAGGAGGAGGAGTACGAGCGCTGCACCACCTTCCTGAAGGAGAGCTCGCCCACCGCGGCGGCCACGCTCTCCTGACGGCCCGCCCCACGGGCCCCGGGGGCCGTTCCGGAACGGCCCCCGGTCGGAGCCCTTGCCGTCGCCGGGCCCCGGACCGATGATCTCGGGTAGGGCCCGGCGATCCCGGGCGAGCGCGCAAGGAGATCCACGCATGTCGTCACAACAGCCCGAGGCCCCCGCCGAACACGGTCCGGAGGCCCCGAACCTCGACTTCGCGGGTACCACGCCGTACGAGGACTACGTCAGGGCCGACGTCCTCACCCACCTCCAGCACCCCCTCTCGGACGACCCCGGAGAGATGGCCTTCCTGGTGACCACCCAGGTGATGGAGCTGTGGTTCACCGTCATCGTCCACGAGTGGCACACCGCCGCCCAGGCGCTGCGCGAGGACGACCTGAAGACCGCACTGGCCGCGCTGAAGCGCTCCACCTACGAGCTGACCTCGCTCAACGCCTCCTGGGAGCCGCTGGCCCACCTCACCCCGGCGCAGTTCAACTCCTACCGCGGCGCCCTCGGCGAGGGCTCCGGATTCCAGTCGGCGATGTACCGGCGGATGGAGTTCCTCCTCGGCGAGAAGTCCGCCTCCATGCTCGTCCCGCACCGCGGCGCCCCCCGCGCCCACGCCGAGCTGGAGAAGGCGCTGCACGAGCCGAGCCTCTACGACGAGGTGCTGCGCTACCTCGCCCGCCGCGGCGAGGCCGTCCCCGAGCCGGTCCTGACGCGGGACGTCTCCCAGCGGTACGAGCCCGACCCGGGCGTGGAGGAGGTCTGGGCGCGGATCTACGCCGAAGACCCCGACAGCGACCTGGTACGCCTGGGCGAGGCGCTGACCGAGGTCGCCGAGCTGGTCTGGCGCTGGCGCAACGACCACCTGGTGGCCACCCGCCGGGCCATGGGCGCCAAGCAGGGCACCGGCGGCTCCGCGGGCGTGGCGTGGCTGGAGAAGCGCGCCCGCAAGAACGTCTTCCCCGAACTGTGGACGGCCCGAAGCCATGTCTGAGACCACCGATCTGCGAGACGAGGCGGCCGAACTGGACGCCGCCGACGACCTGGCCGGCAAGCGCGAGCACTTCGTCCTGGAGGACGAGAAGGGCGAGCGCATCGTCTACCTCGACGGCAACTCCCTGGGCGCGCTGCCCCGGACCGTGCCCGCCCGCGTGGCCGAGGTCGTGGAGCATGAGTGGGGGCGGCTGCGCATCCGCTCCTGGACCGAGTCCGGCTGGTGGACCGCGCCCGAGCGGGTCGGCGACCGGATCGCCCCCCTCGTCGGCGCCGCACCGGGCCAGATCGTGGCCGGCGACTCCACCAGCGTCAACGTCCTCAAGGCGGTGGTCGCCGCGATCCGGATGGCCAGGGAGGACAACCCCGCCCGCACCGACCTGCTGGTCGACGAGACCACCTTCCCCACCGACGGCTACATCGCCGCCTCCGCCGCCCGGCTGACCGGCGCGGCGGTCCGCGCGCTGCCCGCCGAGGGCCTGCCCGGCTCCGTCGGGCCGCGCACCGCCGCCGTCCTGGTCAACCACGTGGACTACCGGACCGGCGAACTCCACGACCTGCCCGGCATCACCGCCGCCGCCCACGAGGCCGGGGCCTACACCGTGTGGGACCTGTGCCACAGCGCGGGCGCCCTCCCCGTCGGGCTCGACGAGCACGGCGTGGACCTCGCCGTCGGCTGCACGTACAAGTACCTCAACGGCGGCCCCGGCGCCCCCGCTTACCTCTACGTCCGCCGCGACCTCCAGCCGCGCTTCGACTCGCCGCTGCCCGGCTGGAACTCGCACGCCGACCCGTTCGGCATGAGCCCCGAGTACGAGCCCGCCGAGGGCGCGGTGCGCGGCCGGGTCGGCACGCCCGACATCCTGTCCATGCTGGCCCTGGAAGAGGCGCTGACGGTCTGGGACGGCGTGGACATCGAGGCGGTGCGCGCCAAGAGCCTGGCGCTGACGGACTTCTTCCTGCGCTGCGTGGCGACCCATGTCCCCGAGGGCCGCGTGGAGTCCGTCACCCCGGCCGAGCACGCCCGGCGCGGCAGCCAGATCGCGCTGCGCTGCGCGGACGCGGGCGAGGTGATGGCGGAACTGGTCCGGCGCGGGGTGGTCGGCGATTTCCGCCGCCCCGACGTCCTGCGCTTCGGTTTCACCCCGCTGTACACGTCCTTCGCCGACGCCGAGCACGCCGCCCGCGTCCTGGGCGAGGTGCTGGCGGAACGCGACGCGTGACCGGGGCGACCGCGGGCCCGGCCGTCAACGAGGCGGAGGAGGCGGCGCTGCTGGGCCTGGCCCCGGTGCCGCCGTCCGCCACCGAGCGGTACGGCCCCCACCCCTCCCAGGTGATCGACCTGTACGGGCCCGGGGACGGCCCCCTGATCGCCGTCCTCCACGGCGGGTTCTGGCGCGAGGCGTACGACCGCGTCCACCTCTCCCCGGCCGCCGCCGCGCTGGCCGGCGGGTACGGGCTGCGGGTGGCGCTGGTGGAGTACCGGCGGGTCGGCGGGGGCGGCGGCTGGCCGGAGACCTTCGAGGACGTCGAAAGCGCCCTCGAGCACCTGGGCGGGACGGAGAGGGTACGGGCGCTGGCCGGCCACTCGGCGGGCGGCCACCTCGCGCTGTGGGCGGCGGCCCGCCGGCCGGCGGCGGGAACGGTGGTCGCCGTCGCCCCGGTCGCCGACCTCGGCCGCGCCCACGAGCTGGGCCTGAGCCGGGGCGCGGTCGCCGGGCTGCTGGGCGGCGCCGAGCACGTCGCGGCCCGGCTGCCCGAGACCGATCCGGTACGGCTCCCGCCGCCCGACCCCGCCGAGGTCGCCGTGACACTCCTGCACGGCACCGAGGACGCGGACGTGCCCGTCGAGCTGTCCCGCCGCTACGCCGCCGCCACCGGCGCCCGCCTCACCGAACTGCCCGGCACCGGCCACTACGCACCCGTCACCCCAGGCACGGCCGCCTTCGGGCTGCTGGCGGAACTGCTGGCGGCGCCCCGGACGCCGGGCGGCGGCTGAGCCGGGCCCGCGGAGGCCCGCCGCAGGCCGCGGAAGCGGTCAGGACCCGGCGTTCACGGGGGCTCCCGCGGCCTCCAGCGCACGCAGGATGCGGGCCAGGTCGGCCGGAGCGGCCACGAGCCGGACCGGCCTGCCCGCGTCGTCGATCTCGGCGACGTGCCAGCTCCTGGGGACGGCGCCGTCGTCGCCTCCCCGGAGGCGCCGCACACTCCCGACGGTGAGCCGCTCCACCGGTATCCGCTTCGCCGCGAACCGTCCCGGGCCGGAATGGGGCACCACCGCGGGCGGGCCGCCGCCGAGGACGATGTGGGTGCCGAAGCCGTGCGGGTTGTAGTCCGTGTTCTCCAGGAAGCGGGCGGCCAGGAACACCTCGCCCCCTTCGGCGGACTCCCCGGACTCCCCGGACTCCCCGGCCGCTTCGGGCGCGCCGACCGCTCCGGGCGTACGGACGCGGGTGGCGCGCCAGGCCCGGACGAGGAGGCCCAGCGTGGCCGCCGAACCCGCGGCCGCCCACGCCACCGTCACGGGGAAGGGGAGCGAGGCCGCCTGGTGGAGGTAGCACAGCGGCAGCAGCCACAGGGCCGTACCGGCGAGCGCGCCCGCGAACGGAAGGGCCGACGGGAGGACCTCGTCGTCAGGCCGGCGGCGCCCGCGCAGACGCAGCAGCACCTGGGCGCCGGGGTAGCCCGCGGCGAGGGCGAGCGCGGCCGAGACGACGGCCACGTCACCGGCGGGGGTGATGTGCTCGCGCCACACGTGGCGCTCCCCGGCGACCTTCCGCACCTCACCCCGCCAGAGGGTCAGCTCGACCCTGTCGCCGGGCCGGAACCCCTGGGCGGCCTCCCGCGAGACGCCGAGCCGCTCCACCGGCCGGCCGTCGGCGAAGTACAGCCAACTGTTCTCCCTGGGCCTGTTGGCCTCGGTTCGCTCGATCACGGTCGGCAGGGTGGTCAGGCACTCGGCGGACTCGGCGGCGGGCGTTCCGGCGGGGCACGGGGCGGCCGACCGCCACGCCCGCTCCTGCGCCGCGGTGTCCGGCACGGACCACGCGGCGAGGCCCGCGGCCGCGAGCAGCAGCGCGCACAGGGCCGCCGGGAACACCCAGCCGCCCCCGGCGCTGCGGTACGAGATGACGGGGAGGTGATCCGACGCCGGTGCCCCGTGGCGGCGGTGCAGCGCGCGGAGCGCGTCCAGCTTCGCGTCGAACTCCGGGTCCTGGAGGGACGCACTCCGCGGCTGGGGCAGGTTCAGCTTGCGTCCGTCGCGCAGCGCCACGCCGACACGGCGGCCCTCAGGGGCCTTGTGGTTCCTCTCGTGCGTCAGGTGCACGCGCAGGTCGGCGACGTCCTGCCACGGCACGCTGCGGCGGCGCAGCAGCGTCCAGGTGTGCAGGCCGTACGCGTCGGCGCGCACCCGGGCGGTGGCACTGTGGAGCGACGCCGCGCCCACCAGCGCGGACAGCAGGCCGACGGCCGCCCACAGCACGTCCGGGCCCCGGTACGCCGTGCACGCCGCTGCCAGGACCGCCCCGGCCGCGCCGAGTCCGGCGAAGAACCACAGGGCGCGTCTCCAGGGGGAACGGCAGATCACTTCCCCGGTACTGGTCATACGCGGAATTCTGCCGCCGTCCGGGCCGCGGTTTCCTGTGCAGCATGCGGCAGTCTTCCGGCCATTCACGTTGCCGACCGCTGGAGGCGGGGTGCCCCACGGTGCCCGTGCTCCGGGCGGGGTTTGGAGGTGCGGGTGGGGGTGCCGGGTGGAGGCGGGGCCGGTCCGGGGCGGGTACTCCGGACGGCATGATTTACGGCCGTTGCCGTGTCACGTTTCGGTGCCCGCTCATCGGCCGCAAATCACGCTTGAGTGTCCGGAGCACCCGCCCCTCCCCGTCCCCTCCCGCCGTCGCCGAGTGCGGGCCGCCTCCTGCACACCTCGCGGCCGGGCACATCGGCCTGTGCGACCGTCCTGCCGCAGGATGACGCCGACGGGCCCCTCCTCGTCGTCGCCGTCGTTCGGCACGCCTTGGGCCCGGGGCCGGGCAGGCTCGGATCGTTGTCCCCATGGCGGGGGCGGGGCCGACGGACCCCGCGGATGGGCCGCCCGGGGGACGGGAGTGGTGGAGGGGTGTCTCGCCCGGGTCGGGTCCGGCCGGAGGTGATCGTGGACGGTCGTCCTCGCCCGTGGGTTGCCGGGGTGCCGCGGGGTCGGCCGTGCGTCTGGTGCACGGTCGTCCCCGTGCGGGTGGCGGTGGGCACAGTGCTGGTGCGTTCGGCGACGGCGGGAGGGGACGGGGAGGGGTGTCTCGCCCGGGTCGGGTCCGGCCGGAGGTGACCGTGGAGGGTCGCCCTCATGTGCGGGTGGCGGTGGGCACGGTGCTGGTGCGCTCGGCGACGGCGGGAGGGGACGGGGAGGGGCGGGTGCTCCGGACACTCAAGCGTGATTTGCGGCCGATGAGCGGGCACCGAAACGTGACACGGCAACGGCCGTAAATCATGCCGTCCGGAGTACCCGCCCCGGACCGGCCCCGCCCCCACCCGGCACCCCACCCGCACCCCGGCATCCCGCCGTAGCACGGGCACCCCCCGTCGTGTCCTACCTGAGACGGATCCGGAAGGATGCGACCGCGGGGGGACGACCGGGGCGCCCGCGGTCCCTAGGGTCTTCCCCGTGACCGAGACGACGAAGACGATCCCGCGGGCCACCCCCGCCGCCGGACCGCGCACCGAGCTGCGGATGGTCCGCGACACCCTGCGCGGCCTGCGCGAGGACCTGCTGACCGGGGTCTTCGCTCTCCGGCCGCTCCCCCCGCTGCCGGTGGACGGCCCCTTGCTGCGCCGGCTGTCCGCGGCTGTGCGCGACCGCGTCCGCTGGCTGCCGCACCTGGCCCTCGGGGCCCTGGCGCTGCTGCTGATGTCCGCCGAGATTGACATCTCCTACGACGGTGACGCGGCCTTCGTCCGCGCGCTGCTCCTCGGGGCGCCGCTGGTCGTACTGATCTTCCGGCCGGTCGCCGCCTTCTGGCTGTCGCTGGCCGGGGTGCCCGTGATGGCGCTGACGTACGAGAACTCCGGGGGCTCCTGGCCCTGGACGGGGTCCGCGTTCGTCTCGTACCTGGTGGTGATGCTGGTCGTCGCCGCCCGCTTCCGGCCCCGGGTCGCGGCCTGCCTGTGGCTGCTGACCGTGGTGGTCAGCGGGTTCCTCGACCTGAATGCGCACGGGCAGGAATCGGGCGTCGCCGACATGGCGTACGTCTCCGGGATCGCGCTCACCCTGCTGCTGGCCGTGCGCGGCTGGCGCGAGTCGCGGCGGCAGGTCGTCGAGCAGGTGGCGGTGGTGGAGGAGGAGCGCTCCCGGCGCACGCTGCTGGAGGAGCGCACCACGATCGCCCGTGAGCTGCACGACGTGGTCGCCCACCACATGTCGGTGGTCGCGATCCAGGCGGAGGCGGCCCCCTACCGGGTGCAGGACCCGCCGGAGGAGCTGGTGGCGGCCCTGGCCACCATCCGGGAGAACGCGGTGACGGCCCTGACCGAGCTCCGCCGCGTCCTGGGCGTCGTCCGCGCCGACCTCCCCGCCGGCCTGGACGGCTGGGGTCCGGAGGCCCCGCAGCCCACCCTCGCCGACCTCGACGACCTGCTGGCCAACGTGCGCCGCGCCGGGCTGGACGTGGAGTCGGTGACCACCGGCAGGGTGCGGACGCTGCCGCAGGGTGTGGAGCTGTCCGCGTACCGCATCGTGCAGGAGGCGCTGAGCAACGCCCTGCGGCACGCGCCCGGCGCGAGCGCCCGCGTCGAGCTGGGTCATGTGCCGGTCGGGCTGGGCCTGCGGATCGTCAACGGCCCGCCCAAGGGGCTGGTGAAGGCGTCCCCGGGTGCCGGGCACGGGCTGCTGGGGATGCGGGAGCGGGTGGCGATGCTCGGCGGAGAGCTGACCGCCGAGGAGACCGAGGACGGCGGCTTCGTGGTGGAGGCGTTCCTCCCGGCGGAGCCGGTGGCGGAGGACGCGGCGTGATCCGGGTCCTGATCGCCGACGACCAGATGATGGTCCGCGAGGGCTTCTCCGTCCTGCTGAACGCCCAGCCGGACATCGAGGTCGTCGGAGAGGCCGTGAACGGGTGCGAGGCCGTGGATAAGGTCGCCGGACTCGCCCCGGACGTCGTGCTGATGGACATCCGGATGCCCCGGCTCAACGGGCTGGAGGCCACCCGGGAGATCTGCGCCTCCGGAGCCGGGGCCCGGGTGCTGATCCTGACCACCTACGACCTGGACGAGTACGTCTACCAGGCGCTGCGCGCGGGGGCGAGCGGCTTCCTCCTGAAGGACGCCTCCGCACGCCAGCTCGCCGACGGCGTCAGGACGGTGGCGGGCGGTGAGGCGCTGCTCGCGCCGACGGTCACCCGCCGGCTGATCGCGGAGTTCTCCCGGCTGGCCTCGTCCGCCGGGCCGCGCGCCCCGCTGAGGGAGCGCATCGGGGATCTGACCGAGCGGGAGACGCAGGTCCTGGCGCTGGTCGCGCAGGGACTGTCCAACGGTGAGATCGCCGACCGGCTCGTCGTCGCCGAGTCCACGGTGAAGACCCACGTCAGCCGGGTGCTGGTGAAGCTGGGGCTGCGGGACCGCACCCAGGCGGCCGTCTTCGCGTACGAGTCGGGGCTCGTCGTCCCGGGCGGCTGACCCGCCGCTCCGGCCGGCGCGGGGCGGTCACGGATTGGTTGCCGCCGCCGATGGCGTCCGTGCGCGCCTCTATCCTCGACACACGAGGTGAACGGGGAGGAGCCGCGCGATGGAGCCACTGGGGGACGGGGATCCGCGCCGGATCGGGGCGTACCGGTTGCTGGGCCGACTGGGCGCGGGCGGGATGGGCCGGGTGTACCTGGCGCGTTCCGAGCGCGGCCGTACGGTGGCGGTGAAGGTCGTCCAGGAGGAGCTGGCGCGGCAGCCGGCCTTCCGGGAGCGGTTCGCCAAGGAGGTGGCCGCGGCCCGGCGGGTGGGTGGCGAGTGGACGGCGCCGGTGCTGGACGCCGACACCGAGGCCGGGACGCCGTGGGTGGCCACCGGGTACATCGCCGGCCCGTCCCTCCAGACGGTGGTGGACGAGGACTACGGCCCGCTGCCGGAGGACTCGGTGTTCGCGCTGGCCGCCGGGCTGGTGGAGGCGCTGCGGGCGATTCACGGCGCGGGGCTGGTGCACCGTGACCTGAAGCCGTCGAACGTGCTGGTGACGATCGACGGGCCGAAGGTGATCGACTTCGGCATCGCGCGGGCGCTGGATCCGTTCGCCGACAGCGGGCTGACGCAGACCGGCGCGGTGATCGGTTCGCCGGGGTTCATGTCGCCCGAGCAGGTGCGGGGCGAGCGGGTGGGCCCGGCCGGCGACGTCTTCTGCCTGGGGTCGGTGCTCGCCTACGCCGCGACGGGCCGGACGCCGTTCGGGACGGCCGACAGCGGTTTCCACGCGCTGCTGTTCCGCATCGCGCAGGAGGAGCCGGATCTGAGCGGTCTGCGGGGGCCGCTGCGGGATCTGGTGGGGAGCTGCCTGGCCAAGGACCCGGCCGCCCGGCCCTCGCTGGACGAGCTGGCGGACCGGATCCGGGAGCGCGCGCCCCGGGGCGGGACGTGGCTGCCCGGCGAGGTGCTGGCCCAGCTCGGCCGCCATGCCGTCCAGCTCCTCGACAGCGAGGAGCCCGTCGTCGCGTCCGTCGGAACGCATCCGCCCACGGCGCCGCTCCAGGACCTTCCCTCCGCCCCGCCGCCCGCGGCCTTCGGCGCGCCCTTCACCGGGCCGGTGGCGGCCCCGCAGGCCGCCCCGCCCCTCCACGCGTATCCGACCGCGCCCGTCACCGGCCCGTACGCGCAGCCGGGACAGCAGGGGCAGTCGTGGCACTCCACGCCCCCGCCCCCGGTGACGGCCCCCTATGCGGCGGCCGGGACGGGGCAGGCCGGGGCGGAGACGGTGCGGTCCGTCCGCAAGCTGTCCAGGCTGCTCTGCCTGGCGCTGTTCGTGATGCTGGCCTTCGCGGTGTGCGACGTGGTGGTCCGGCTGCAGATCTTCGGCGAGCTGAACGACCTGTCCGAGGGGAGGGTGTCCTACTTCGCCGTCGACTACGGGTGGCTGGAGACGAAGACCGACCTGATGGCGGTCCTCAGGACGCTCCTGCTGTCGGTGACGGCCGTGCTGTGGCTGGTCTGGTTCTGGCGGGTGAGGGCCAACGCGGAGGCCATCGCCCCGGGCCGCATCCGCTTCCACCGGGTGTGGGCGGTCCTCTGCTGGCTGGTGCCGGTCGTGTCGCTCTTCATGCCCAAGCAGATCGTCAACGACGTGTGCGACAACAGCGACCCCGCGGCGACCCGGGTCGGCCCCTACGGCCACCGCCTGAGCGGCAACCGCGGGCTGCTCAACGGCTGGTGGGCGCTGTGGCTGATCACCATGGTCACCACCGGGCTGATCTCCGGGCACTCCTGGTACGACGAGCCCACCATCGACGACCAGGCGGGCTTCGCCGCCCTGTGGTTCCTCCAGGCCATCCCGGCCCTTCCCGCCACGATCCTGGCGGTGCTGGTGGTCACCCGTCTCACCGCCCTGCAGGAGTACCACGTCGCCCGGCGCGACTGACGGGACAGACGGGACAGACGGGACGCGGAGGCCGGCGGGCCGGCCGGGGAGGCCGGTCCGCCGGCCGCGGCCCGTCAGCCGATGTCGCGGCGGCGGAACGCGGCGAGTCCGGCCGCCGTCAGCCCGGCCGCGAGCAGCAGCAGCCACAGGTACGGGGCCGCGGTCGCCTCACCGCCCGGCAGTTTGGGGAGGTGGGTGAACGGGGTGAGGTTCATGACCCATTGGGGCAGCTCCAGCGTCGGGCCGATCCAGCCGACGACGAGCACGCCGGTGACCAGTCCCCACGCCGCCGCGCTCAGCCTGGGGAGGGCGCCGAAGAGCAGCACCGCCGCCCCGGCGAGCAGCCACACCGCGGGCGTCTGCGCCAGGGTCGCCGCGGCCACCCGCCACACCGCGTCCGCTTCGCCGGCGACCGTCCCGTAGCCCACGCCCATGCCCAGGCCGGCGGCGGCGAGCAGCGCGGCCGATCCGGCGTGGGCGACGAGCAGGTGGCCGGCCGCCCAGCGCAGCCGCGGCAGTGCCCCGGCCAGGACGGGCTCGGCGCGCCCGGAGGTCTCCTCGCCGCGCATCCGCAGCACCGCGCTCGCCGCGTAGACCGCGGCGACCATGCCGAACAGCCCGGCCAGAGCGGCGAGGAAGGCGTCGGTCATGCCCTCCGCGCCGCCCATCCGCTCGATGAGCCGGCGGCTCTGCTCGTTGCCGCCGAGCAGGTCGTCCGCGCCGTCGGCCATGCCGCCGAAGGCCAGGCCCGCCAGCGCGAAGCCGATGCCCCAGCCCAGCAGTGAGCCGCGCTGGAGCCGCCAGGCCAGCCCGTACGGGCCGGCGATGCGGCCCTCGGCCGGGCCGGGGCGGGTGGCGAGGAGGCCGGCGCCGATGTCGCGCCGCCCGGACAGCCCGTACGCCGCGGCCGTCACCGCCAGGGCCAGGGCGGGCATCAGCAGCAGGACCCAGGGGCGCTCGTCGGCGAACGGCCGGACGTTGCGCGTCCAGCCCAGCGGGGAGAGCCAGGCGAGCGCGGAGGAGCCGTCCGCCGTCCCGGAGTCGCCGGCCGCGCGGAGGACGAACGCGGCGCCGAGCACGGCGCCGGTCATCCCCTTGGCGAGCCGGGCGCTCTCGGTGAGCTGGGCGGCCAGGGCTGCGACCGAGGCGAAGACGAGTCCCGTGCCGCCGACCGCGAGCCCCGTGGCCAGTGAACCGGTGGCGGGCAGCCCGGCGCCGGTCAGTCCGAGGGCGATCAGGACGGCGATGGCCGCGTCGGCGGTCGCGGCGGCCAGCAGCGCGGCGGTGAGCGGGGCCCGCCGGCCGACCACCGCGGAGGAGAGCATCTCCTGGCGGCCGGTCTCCTCCTCCTCGCGGGTGTGCCGCACCACGACGACCATGCTCACGATGGCGGTGAGCACGCTGCCCATGGTGAGCAGCTCCCAGACGGAGACCGCGCCGAGGGAGTGGCCGAGGACCGGGCCGTACAGGGCGCGGATCGAGCTGTTGGCGTTCGAGGACGCGGCCAGTTGGGCGCGTTCGGCGGCGGTGGGGTAGAACTCGGCGACGGCGGCGGCGCTCTGCGCGGCGAGGACGGCGAGCAGGACCGCCCACACCGGGATCAGCACGCGGTCGCGGCGCAGCGCGAGCCGCAGCAGCGTTCCGGTGCCGGTCAGGTCGCGGCGGACGCCTCGGGGGAAGGCGGCGGGCGCGGGGTGCGCGACGGCGGTCACGATGCCACGACCCTCTCGTCCTCGGCGGTGCCGGCGGCCGTCTCGTCCCGGTAGTGCCGCAGGAACAGCTCCTCCAGGGTGGGCGGGGTGCTGGTCAGGCTGCGGACGCCGGCCTCGCCGAGCCGGCGCAGCACGCCGTCCAGCTTGTCGGTGTCGACCTGGAGCCGTACCCGCCTGCCCTGGACGGACAGGTCGTGCACGCCGGGGAGCCCGTCGAGGCCGTCGGGTTCGCCCGCCAGTTCGGCGCTGACGGAGGTGCGGGTCAGGTGTCGCAGGTCGGCGAGGGAGCCGCTCTCGACGGTGACGCCCCTGCGGATGATGCTCACCCGGTCGCACAGCGCCTCGACCTCGCTGAGGATGTGGCTGGAGAGCAGCACGGTCCGTCCGCGGTCGCGCTCCTCGGCGACGCAGTCCCGGAAGACGCCCTCCATGAGCGGGTCGAGGCCGGAGGTCGGCTCGTCCAGGATGAGCAGTTCGGCGTCGGAGGCGAGGGCGGCGACCAGGGCGACCTTCTGGCGGTTGCCCTTGGAGTAGGTGCGGCCCTTCTTGGTCGGGTCCAGTTCGAAGCGCTCCAGCAGTTCGTCGCGGCGCCTGCGGTCGAGTCCGCCGCGCAGCCGTCCGTAGAGGTCGATGACCTCGCCGCCGGAGAGGTTGCGCCACAGGCTGACGTCGCCGGGCACGTACGCCAGGCGCCGGTGGAGTTCGACGGCGTCGTGCCAGGGGTCGCCGCCCAGGAGGCGGGCGGTGCCGCCGTCCGGGCGCAGCAGTCCGAGGAGGACGCGGATGGTGGTGGACTTCCCCGCCCCGTTGGGGCCGAGGAATCCGTGTACCTCACCGGTCTCGACCCGCAGGTCGAGGCCGTTCAGCGCGCGGGTCCGGCCGAAGGTCTTCACGAGACCGGACACCGAGACGGCCGTGGTCGCTTTGGTCATGCCCAGGACGCTACGCTTCTTTCAGAAATTTGTGAAGTTACGAAACGGCCGATGTGGCAGGCCTCCACGACCTGGGAGGATGGTCATGTGGTGGTGAACGAGCAGCCGAACAGGCCGGAAGAAGCGGACGGGAAGGGCGCGAAGCCCTACACCCCGGAGGTCGCGGAGTTCGTCGAGCGCTTCGCCGCGGAACTGACCAACGCGGGCATGCAGCGCATGGCCTCGCGCGTCTTCGCCTGCCTGCTGGCGGACGACTCCGGCGCGCTCAACTCCGCCGAGCTCTCCGAACGGCTCCAAATCAGCCCGGCCGCGGTCTCCGGAGCCGTCCGCTACCTCTCCCAGACGCATCTGATCACCCGCGAACGGGAACCCGGCTCGCGCCGCGAGCGCTACCGCGTGCACGCGGACACCTGGTACGAGGCGGTCGCCGACCGCGACGTGCGGCTGGCCCGCTGGGTCGCCACCTTCGAGCGCGGGATCAGGGCCGTCGGCCCCGACACCCCGGCGGGCCGGAGGCTCGCCGAGACGGCGGAGTTCTTCGACTTCATGCGCGGCGAGCTCTCCGCGATGGTGAAGCGCTGGTACGCCCACCGCGACGCGCTCCGCGCCGCCGGCGGCCGCGACGGCTCCGGGCCCGCCTGACCGGCCGCCCTCTCAGGACGCGGCCGAGGCGGGCCGCTGCGGCGGGACGGACGGGTCGGCCGGGACGGTCAGGCGCAGGGCCGAGGGGTGTGCCGTCCAGGTGCGGGTGTGGACCGGGCCGGAGACCACCGCGTCGGCGCGGTAGCGGAAGTGCGTCCCGGAGACGGTGACCGTCCGGGCCCGTGCCCGCACCGGATCGGGCACCGCCCGCTGCCGGACCACCACGTCCGCGAAGCCGCCGCCGGGCGCCACGGAGACCCCCTCCACCGGGCGGTCGAGGTCGGCCAGCAGCACCCCGTCCGCCTCCACCCGCAGCCGCGGCGCCTGCGGGCCCGGCGCGGGCCGGGCCAGGGCGCGGACCAGGGAGCGGCAGCGGTCCAGCGGGCCGCGCTCCGCCCCCTGGGACACCGGCGGAATGCGCAGGCCCCCCAGCACCACCCCGCCGCTGTCGTCCACCAGCAGGTCGAACCGCCGCTCCACCCCGTCGAGCACCGCGCGCGCCGCCCGGACCGCGTCCAGCGGCACCCCCAGCGACCCCGCCAGCGCGACCGACTTCGGCCGCCCCACCGGGACCACCGACAGCGCGCAGTCCGGCAGTTCGCGCTCCATGTGCAGCAGCCGCACCGTGCGCAGCAGCGCCCGGTCGTCGCCGACGACCACCGGGCGCCTGCGGCCCCGGTGCGCCAGGACGCGCGCGGCCTCCTCGGGGCTGTCCGGCAGGGACACCTTCACCCCGGGCGCCCCGGCGCGCAGCACGTCCCGGGCTATCCGTACGGACTCCCCGTCCGTACGACGGGCGAGGGGGTCGATGAGCACGAGCAGCGGATGCGGAACCGGCACCTCGGTTCGGTCCTTCCTCAGGGGTCCGCGGCGGGAGCCGACGGCGAATGGCTGGATATCGACGGTGATCGGGCGGGGTTTTCCGGGGAGAGGGCGGCGGGGGGTCGTTCGGAGGCGGAGGGGCGGGGCGCGTCCGGGGCCGTCGCGTTCGCCTCCCGTCGGAGGAGTCCGGTAATCTCTCGGTGCAAGAGCCCCTGTCGCTGTTGCGCCAGGGGCTTCGTCGATTCGGGGCACCGGTCCGACGGTTCTTGGACAGCGCGTGGCCGACACGCACGTTGGACATGCCCCGACGGGAAGGGGTGTACGCCTGTGCCCGCACTTGTGCTGCTCGGCGCTCAGTGGGGTGATGAGGGCAAGGGAAAGGCCACCGACCTGCTCGGTGGCTCGGTGGACTACGTGGTGCGCTACCAGGGCGGCAACAACGCCGGCCACACCGTCGTCGTCGGTGACCAGAAATACGCGCTGCACCTTCTCCCCTCCGGCATCCTCTCCCCGGAGTGCACTCCGGTCATCGGCAACGGCGTCGTCGTGGACCCGGCGGTCCTGCTCTCCGAACTGAGCGGGCTCGCCGAGCGGGGTGTCGACACCTCCAAGCTGCTGATCAGCGGCAACGCGCACCTGATCACGCCGTACCACACGACCATGGACAAGGTGACCGAGCGCTTCCTGGGCAAGCGGAAGATCGGCACCACGGGCCGCGGCATCGGCCCGACCTACGCGGACAAGATCAACCGGGTGGGCATCCGCGTCCAGGACCTGTTCGACGAATCGATCCTTCGGCAGAAGGTCGAGGCGGCGCTCGACCAGAAGAACCAGGTCCTCGCCAAGCTCTACAACCGCCGTGCCATCCTGGCCGACCAGGTCGTCGAGGAGCTGCTCGGCTACGCGGAGCAGATCGGGGACTACGTCTGCGACACCACGCTGGTCCTCAACAACGCCCTCGACGAGGGCAAGGTCGTCCTCTTCGAGGGGGGCCAGGGCACGCTGCTCGACGTGGACCACGGCACCTACCCGTTCGTGACCTCCTCCAACCCGACCGCGGGCGGCGCCTGCACCGGTTCGGGCGTCGGCCCGACGAGGATCAACCGGGTGATCGGCATCCTCAAGGCGTACACCACGCGGGTGGGCGCCGGCCCCTTCCCCACCGAGCTGTTCGACGAGGACGGGGAGAAGCTGCGCCGGATCGGCGGCGAGCGCGGTGTGACCACGGGCCGGGACCGGCGCTGCGGCTGGTTCGACGCGGTGATCGCCCGGTACGCCACCCGTGTCAACGGGCTCACCGACTTCTTCCTCACCAAGCTGGACGTCCTCACCGGCTGGGAGCGGATCCCGGTGTGCGTCGCCTACGAGATCGACGGCCGCCGGGTCGAGGAACTCCCCTACAACCAGAGCGACTTCCACCACGCCAAGCCGATCTACGAGATGCTGCCGGGCTGGTCGGAGGACATCTCCGGGGCCAAGACCTTCGAGGACCTGCCGAAGAACGCGCAGGCCTACGTCAAGGCGCTGGAGGAGATGTCGGGCGCGCCGATCTCCGCCATCGGCGTCGGACCGGGCCGGGACGAGACCATCCAGATCAACTCGTTCCTCTGATCCGGACCCCGGCCGGCGGAAGCCGGCCGGGCCCTCCGCGCGACACACGAGGGCCGCGCCGTACCCGACGGCGCGGCCCTCGCCGCGTGGAGGACGTCCGCGGCCCGCGGCGCCCCGGCCCGCGTCCGGCCCCCGCGGCCCGCGTTCACGCGGCCGGCGGTTCCACCGCGTCCAGGGCCTTCGACAGCCGCTCCAGCGCGTCGTGCACCGCGGCGAAGTCCTCCTCGCCGCCCAGCGCCTCGCTCAGCCGGGCGGCGAACTCCGCGTGGCCCGGAGCGATCCGTCCGACCGCGGCGCGCCCCTCCTCGGTGGGGGCGAGCAGTTTGGCCCGGCGGTGCGCGGGGTTGGGCTCGTACACCGCGAGGCCGCGCTCGACCAGCAGGTCGGCCACCCGCTGCACGCTCTGCCGGGTGACGCCCATGGCGCGGGCTATCCCGGCCACCGGCAGCGGCTCGCGCAGCACCGAGCCGAGCACCTGCCACCAGGCGGCGGTCAGCCCGGCGGGCCGGGCCAGCCGTTCGGCGGCGGCCAGGAACCGGCCGTTGAGCCGGAAGACGGCCAGCGCCGTGTCCGACAGCAGTTCCGGAGCGCTCACGCCGCTCCGCCTCCGGGGTGCGCCCCGTGGGCCCCGGCCACCTGGTCCCCGGCGCTCTCGTCATGGGCCGCCAGCACCGGGTACGCGGTGGCGTCGGAGTGCCGGAACAGCCGGAACCAGGCGTCGCGCACCTCGGGCGGGTGGACGTCCAGGCGGGTGAGGATCTCGCGGGCGAACGCGACCGGTTCGGTGGGGCCGGCGGTGATCAGGTCGCCGTCGGTCACGGCGTCGGCCTCGCGGTAGTGCTCGCCGCCCCGGTAGCCGGTCGCGGCGAGCACCTCGGCCGCCGCGCCCGTGTGGGGCCGGTCGTCGAGCAGGCCCTCCCTGGCCAGTCCCGTCACCGCCCCGCAGATCGCCGCGACGGGCACTCCCGCGCCGAGGAAGCGGCGGGCCGCGGCGGCGAAGGGCGGGAGGACCTTCTCCCAGGCGTCCGCCCCCGGCAGGATCAGCAGCGCGCTGTCCTCGGGGCGGAGGTCGGCGACGGACAGGGTGGGCGTCACCCGCATCCCGCCCATGGAGATCACCGGTTCGCCGCTCTCGCCGACGTACACGGTCTGGTAGCCGGCGCCGGTCAGGGCGGTGGTCGCGTAGGGGATCTCCCAGTCGGCGAACGTGTCGTAGACGGCGATGTGCACGGTCTTGCGTTCCACGGTTCCTCCTCGGGGCGGTGGCCCGGTCGGCTATGACAAAATCCTGTCATGTGGACAGAATGCTGTCAATAGTTGGGGGCTAGTCTTGGCTCCCTGAGAGATTGGGGGTGCGGATGGACGACGGCGCCGGCACCCGGCCGTCCGGGACCGTGAGGAGCCGCCCGTGATACAGCGCAGCACGCTGCGGGCGCAGATCGCGGACGCGCTGCGCGACGAGGTGCTCGCCGGACGGCTTCCGGCGGGGAAGGGCTTCACCGTCAAGGAGATCGCCGAGCAGTACGGGGTCTCCGCGACGCCCGTCCGCGAGGCGCTCGTCGACCTGTCCGCGCAGGGCCTGCTGGACGTGGAGCAGCACCGCGGCTTCCGCGTCCACGTGTTCACCCGCGACGACTACCGCGCCATGGTGGAGGCGCGCGCCCTGGTCACCGAAGGCGTCTTCCGGCGGCCCGCCTCCCTGACGCCGCCCGAGCCCGGGGACGAACGGCTCGCCTCCGTGCGCCGCCGGGCCGAATCCGCCGAGCGGGCCGTGCTCGCGGGCGACCTGGACGTGCTCATCGGCTACGACCTGCGCTTCTGGCGGGAGCTGGGCGACCTGGTGGGCAACCCCTACGTCTCCGAGTTCCTCGACCGGCTGCGGGTGCAGTGCTGGGTCTTCGCCGTGCCGTACCTGCGCGAACAGCCCGGCCTGCGCGGCTCGCTGTGGGCGGACTACGGCGAGCTGGTCGACGCGGTGGAGCGCCGGGACGCCGCCGCGGCCGAGCGCATCGTCGCCGCGTACGACGAGCACTCCCTCCTGCTCGTCGAAAAGCTCGGCTGAACCGCACTACCCTGTTCCGACCGCTGTTCCGACCGCTGTCCCGGCCGGTGCGCCGGCCACCGAGCCGCCGCCGCGCCGACCGCCCCGCCGACCGCCGCATGGGAGCGATCCTTGGCCTGTGACCTCTGGCTGGTGCCACTCGTCGACGTGCTCTGCCACAGCCCCGAAAACCCCTTCGCCGAAGAACTCGCGGCGTACGACAAGGCACTGATCGCCGCCGGCCTGCCGCCCGTCCCCGTCTACGACTACATGCCCGGGCTCTCGGGCGAGGTGGCCCCCGTCGCGGGCTTCGACTACGAGGCGCTGCACTTCCTGCGCCGCGCCCACCTGCTCCAGCTCTGCGGCCTGGAAGTCACCCCGGCCGACGAACTCGGCGGCGAGTACGAGCGGTTGCTGGAGATGTTCGCCCCCACCGCCCAGCAGTCGCACCTGGTCTGGCACTACGACCACGCGGGCGCGTACATCCCGGTGGACTTCGCCCACCCGCTCTCCGACGACGAACTCCTCGCCGGGGGAGGCCCGTTGGGGTCCAGCCACGGACTGCTGCGCGAACTGGAGGCGGTGGCCCCCCACCTGGGCATCGACCCCCGCAACCCGCCGCCCGCCCCGGCGCCGCCGGGCCGCCCCACGGAACTGGAGGAGCCCGCGGCCCCGGTCGCGTACGACGGCGGTCCCTTCGCGCGGGAGCGCCACGTCTGGCTGGGCCTGCACGCCGCGGCCACCCGGAGCCTGGCGCAGGGCTCCATGATCCTCTTCGGCTGACGGTCCCCGGCGGACGCGGCTCCGGAGGGGCTCAGCGCGGCCCCTCCGGGGGCCGCTGCCGCGGCATGCTCGGCCGCACGCCCGGCGGGAGCGGGAAGCGGGCCGGCTGGGGGGCGGCGCTCCCGGCGCGCGCCCCCCAGGCGGACGCGGTCAGCGACTGGGTGTTCAGCGGCGCCGGACCGGACCGGAACTCCACCATCCAGGAGGCGGTCTCGCCCCGCAGCAGCTCCGTCACGTCCTCCGTGAACCGCCGCAGCACCCCCAGGCACCGCTCGGCCGCCTCGCTCGCCGTGCCCTCCGTGGGCCCCAGCACCTCCCGCACGCACTCCGACGCCCAGTCGTACTGGAGGACCTCCAGCCGCCGCTGCACGGCCTGCGCGGTGGCGATGTCCCGCATCCAGCCGGAGGTCAGCCCGAACCAGCGGTCGCACCCCGCGCACACGACGGCCCCCAGCAGGGCCACGAAGGACCAGAGGGCCGCCCCCGGCACCGCGCCGGTCAGCTCCAGCAGCGGCAGGGCGGCCCCGGCGGCCGTCCCCAGGGCCGTCCCGGCCCGCAGGATCCGGGCGCCCCGGCGCTTGCGCACCCGGTCCGCCAGATACCACTCCGCGATCTCCAGCGCCCCCTCCTCGGCCCACCGGTACAGCTCGTCCAGCCGCTCGGCGGGCTCGCCCCAGTCCCCCAGGGGGAAAGGCCGCCCGAGCAGGTCCCTCCGCAGATAACTCCGACCGCCCCGCCCCATATCGCCTGCCTCGGGCCGCATATCCGGCTGACTCACCCGCCCACTCCCATACAAAGCCCTCGATCGGCGGACCGTTCACGGACCGCTCGATGCCCCTTCCTACCGCCAGAAGTGGGAGGCGCCGAGGCCTTCGCGGTATTTCCGCCCGTACGTGGTTCCCGACCGGGTATACGAGCGCACCCCGCTCCCCCGAACGGGTGAGTGCCCCCGCCCGTGCTCCGCCCATGCCCCGCCCATGCCCCCCGTCCGGGCCCCCGCGGCGGGGACCGGGAGAGGGCGGCCGGCGGACGGATAGGGTGCAGGGCGTGAAGGTCCTCGTCATCGGCAGCGGCGCCCGCGAACACGCCCTGTGCCGCTCTCTGTCCCTCGACCCCGACGTCACCTCGCTGCACTGCGCACCCGGCAACGCCGGCATCGCGGAGGTGGCGGTCCCGCACGCCGTGGACCCGCTCGACGGGGAGGCCGTCGCCGGCCTGGCCGCCGAACTGCGGGCCGACCTCGTCGTCGTGGGGCCCGAGGCCCCGCTCGTCGCCGGGGTGGCCGACGCCGTGCGCGAGCGCGGCATCGCCGTCTTCGGCCCGTCGGCCGAGGCCGCCCGGCTGGAGGGCTCCAAGGCGTTCGCCAAGGAGATCATGGCCGCCGCCGGGGTGCCCACGGCCCGGTCGTACGTGTGCACCACCCCCGAGGAGGTCGAGGAGGCCCTCGACGCCTTCGGCCCGCCGTACGTCGTCAAGGACGACGGCCTGGCCGCGGGCAAGGGCGTCGTCGTCACCTCCGACCTCGGCGCCGCCCGCGCGCACGCCCTGTCCTGCGGCATCGCGGAGGGGAACGGCAGGGTGGTGATCGAGGAGTTCCTCGACGGCCCCGAGGTCTCCCTCTTCGCCGTGACCGACGGCGAGTGCGTCGTGCCGCTGCGCCCCGCCCAGGACTTCAAGCGCGCCCACGACGGCGACGAGGGCCCCAACACCGGCGGCATGGGCGCCTACTCGCCGCTGCCCTGGGCCGACCCCGGACTGGCCGACGAGGTGCTGGCCACCGTCCTGCAGCCCACCGTGGACGAGATGCGCCGCCGCGGCACCCCCTTCTCCGGCCTGCTCTACGCCGGGCTCGCGCTCACCTCGCGCGGGGTGCGCGTGGTCGAGTTCAACGCCCGCTTCGGCGACCCGGAGACCCAGGTGGTCCTGGCCCGGCTGAAGACCCCGCTGTCGGGCCTGCTGTACGCGGCCGCCACCGGGCGGCTGGCCGAGTTCCCGCCGCTGCGCTGGAGCGACGACGCGGCCGTCACGGTCGTGGTCGCCTCCGAGGGCTACCCCGCCGCGCCCCGTACGGGCGACCCGATCGAGGGCCTGGAGGAGGTCGCGGAGAAGGACGCCCCCACCGCCTACGTCCTCCACGCCGGCACGCGGCGCGACGAGGAGGGACGGGTGCTCAGCGCGGGGGGCCGGGTGCTGTCCGTCACGGCCACCGGCGCCGACCTGGCCGAGGCGCGCGAGCGGGCCTACCAGGCGGTGTCCCGCATCCGGCTGGCCGGCTCGCACCACCGGAGCGACATCGCCGCCCGGGCGGCGGAGGTGACCGGAGGGGCCGGGGAGGCCGGCGGGACGGGCGAGGACGCGTAACCGGGCACCCCCGGCGTGCGCGTCCGCGCACCCGGCTTTGCCCAAAGCCATTCCATCGGGTGACCGCCCTCTTATCCGACTGACGCCCGCGCGGGGTCCTACTAGGGTTCCCGCGGAGGGCTCCGGCAAGTGGCCCACCGCACATTGCGATGTCGACTTCCGGTGCCACAGTGGGGGAGTGACAGGCGCGGGGGATCGGCAAGGGGGTGAGCGGACCCGTGGCACTACCGGAGACGGGCACACGTTCGGCGCGCGACCACGCGCTGGCGGTCCTGCGGGTGCGCGGCGTCGCGCTGGGCGCCGCGCTGCTGCCCGCGGCGGCGGCCGTCGTGCTGCTCGCGGGAGGGATCACCGGACGGCTCGGTGACGGCTGGGACGCGGTCCGCTGGGCGGCCGTCGCGGTCGCCGTGCCGGTGCTCGCCGCGGCGGCGGGGGTGGCGGCCGTGATCGCGCGGGCGCGCCCGGCGGTCAGCCCCACGGTGCAGGTCGAGGAGAGCGCCGCCCCCGACCTGTACCGCCTCATACGCGACCTCGCCGACCGGCTGGACGTCCCCCCGCCCTCGGCGATAGCCCTGACGCCCGACTGCGACAGCTGGCTGGAGGACCGGGCGCACGGCGCCCGGCGGGGCCTCCCGCGCCTTCCGGGGCTCCTCCGCCCCGGCGGGGCGCGCCGCGGCGATGCCCCGGTGCTCGTGATCGGCTCCCCGTTCCTGTGGTGGATGCGCGTCGCCGAGCTGCGGGCCCTGCTCGCCCCGGTCGTCGCCGGGACGGGTCCCTCCGCGCATCCGGACATCGCCGCGGCGCGGCGCTTCGTCCGGGGCCTGGACGCCGCCGCCGCGGTCGCCGCGGCGGCCGGCGGCCCGCTTCCGCGGCGGCTCGCGTACGACTTCGTCGGCTGGGTGGCGCGGCTGCTGCTGCGGGTGGGGGCCTCGCACGCCGCGGAGATGGAGCGGATGGTCGCCGCGGCCGCCGCCGCGCGGGCCCAGCGGGTGGACTACGGTCTGCGGGTCGTCGCCCAGGAACAGGTGGGCCTGGCGTACGCCGGCTGGGACCGGCTGCTGACCCGGGTGGCACTGCCCGCCTGGCGCACCGGGCGCTGGCCCGAGCGGCTGGACGCCGGCGTGGTCGCCGCGCTCACCGAACTCTCCCGGCGCGACCGGCTGGCCGAGGGCTTCGCCACGCGGCTGGGCGAGCGTCCCGCCTGCGACCTGCTGGAGGAGCCCGGCGCCGTGGACCGCGCGGTCTCGCTGCTGGCCGCGCGCCTCTTCCACGACGGCCCGGCCGAGCCCGGTCCCGACTGGGCTCCGGTGGACTGGCCGCAGTACCCCGACGAGGTCGTGGACCGCATCTGGCGCACCGAGGCCGCCCGTCTCTTCGCGGTGCTGCGGGCCACCGAGAACCCGACGCTGGCCGAGCTGATCGACCGGCTGGTGGGGGAGGCCGCGGCGGCCGGCGGCGGCACCGAGGAGCTCGCCGCCCGGATCGGCGCGGTGGTGGCGAGGGAGGCCGCGGCCCGGGAGGGGGCCGTCCGGGCCGGGACGGCGTCCGGGGACGCGGGCGAGGTCGTGCCGCTTCCCTCCGGCGGGTTCCCCCTGCAACCGCCGCGCAGCGGACGCGACCTGCTGGCCGAGCACATCACGGCCGCCGTGTGCTGCGCGGCCGTGGACACCGCCGGAGCGGCCCCCGGCCTCGACTGGCTGGACGGCCCCGCCCTGCTCGTGGACGGCGAGCGCCGCGCCGACCTGGCCAGGCCCGTCCTCGCCCTCGCCGAGGAGGCGGACCCCCAGCCGCTGCGCGACTGGCTGGCGGCCGTGGGCGTACGGCACGACAAGCCCATACGCCTGGTCTGACGGTCTGACCGCTCCGGAGGGCCCCGCGCGGCTCCGGCGGCCCGCCGCCCCCGTACGGTCTCCGCGTCTCCGCGTCTCCGGAGTTTCCGGGTGTCGGCGAACTTTCCGGGCATATCCCCGCCTCCGCGCCTCTCCTTCCGGCCGTTTTCCGGCCCTTCCCCGCCGACCGGGTCGCGGAGCCCGGTCTTTTGACGACAAAGGGTGACCGGACGTTCTCTTTATGTGATGTGCTGGTGTCCGGCAACACCGGCCGGAGCGCGGACACCAGGGAGGGGAGACGAGTGGGCACGGAGCAGGTCCGGCGCTGGGAGTCGGGGGCGCTCGCACATGCGGTCACCGATCCGTTCGGACAGGGCCCCCTGCCCTGGCTGCGGTGCACCGAGCACTACTTCGACGACACCGGGCACGTCGTCCCCTGGTACCTGGACCACAGCAGCCTGGACGGGACCGAGGGCCCGGCCCGCACGGGCGGCGGCCCGCGCGCCGCCGACGACGTGCGCTGCCAGATCAAGGGCTTCACCTCGGAGAGCGCGGTCTCCCCCGGCCAGTCCATCGACTTCCGGATCACGGTCGACCCGCCCCAGCCCTTCGGCGTGGACGTCTACCGCATCGGCCACTACGGCGGCGAGGGCGCCACCAAGATCACCACCAGTCCCCGGCTGTCCGGCATCGTCCAGCCGCCGCCGCTGACCGCCGACCGCACCGTCTCCTGCCACCACTGGTGGCTCTCCTGGCGGCTCCAGGTCCCGGAGTACTGGAGCACCGGCGCCCATGTCGCCGTGCTGACCACCGCGGACGGCCACCGCTCCCACATCCCCTTCACCGTCCGTGACGAGCGGCCCGGCGACCTGCTGCTGATCCTCCCGGACGTCACCTGGCAGGCGTACAACCTCTTCCCCGAGGACGGCCGCACCGGCGCCAGCCTGTACCACGCCTGGGACGAGCGGGGCCGGCTGCTGGGCGAGGAGGACGCGGCCGTCACGGTCTCCTTCGACCGGCCGTACGCGGGCGCGGGCCTGCCCCTCCACGTGGGCCACGCCTACGACTTCATCCGCTGGGCCGAGCGCTACGGCTACGACCTGGCCTACGCCGACACCCGCGACCTCCACGCGGGCCGCGTCGATCCCTCCCGCTACCGCGGGCTGGTCTTCCCTGGCCACGACGAGTACTGGTCGGTGCCGATGCGCCGGGCGGTGGAGAAGGCCCGCGACGGCGGCACCTCGCTGGTCTTCCTCTCCGCCAACACCATGTACTGGCAGGTGGAGCTGAGCCCCTCGCCCTCCGGCGTCCCCGACCGGCTGATGAGCTGCCGCAAGAGGCGCGGTCCCGGCCGCTCCCTGCGCTGGCGCGACCAGGGCGACCCCGAGCAGCAGGTGCTGGGCATCCAGTACGCGGGCCAGGTGCCCCGGCCGCACCCGATGGTCGTGCGGAACGCCGACCACTGGCTGTGGGAGGCCACCGGGGCGGCGGAGGGCGACGAACTGCCCGGCCTGGTGGCGGGCGAGGCCGACCGCTACTTCCCGCGCACCGCTCTCCCCCTGTACAGCGAGCGCGTGCTGCTCGCCCACTCGCCCTACGAGGACGCCGCCGGGGCCCGCCGCCACCAGGAGACGTCCCTGTACCGGGCCCCCAGCGGCGCCCTGGTCTTCGCCTCCGGCACCTTCGCCTGGTCCCCGGCCCTGGACCGCCCCGGCCATGTGGACGCCCGCGTCCAGCGGGCCACGGCCAACCTCCTGGACCGCATCTGCAAGCACGACTGAGGTCCGGCCCGGTCCGCTCCGGGCCGCCGTCCGGCTCTTCTCCCCTCCGGGGGACGACCGTTCGCGTGCCCGGCCCGCCACCCGTCCGTCCGACCCCGTCCGGTGCGGACCGCCGGCGTGCGGGAGAATCGGAAGTCCTGGACCGAGCCACAGGAGGAGCCGTGACCGGATTCGTCGACAAGCCCGAGCCCGTGCAGGTGCCGGGCCTGGTACACGTGCACACGGGCAAGGTGCGGGACCTGTACCGGAACGAGGCCGGGGACCTGGTGATGGTCGCCAGCGACCGGGTGTCCGCCTACGACTGGGTGCTGCCCACCGAGATCCCCGACAAGGGCCGCATCCTCACCCAGCTCTCCCTGTGGTGGTTCGACCAGCTCGCCGATCTGGTGCCGGGCCATGTCGTCTCCACCGAGCTGCCCCCCGGCGCCCCGGCCGACTGGGAGGGGCGCACGGTGGTCTGCCGCTCCCTGCGCATGGTCCCGGTGGAGTGCGTGGCCCGCGGCTACCTGACCGGCTCGGGGCTGGCCGAGTACCGGGAGTCCCGGACGGTCTGCGGGCTGGCCCTCCCCGAGGGCCTGGTGGACGGCTCGGAGCTGCCCGCCCCGATCTTCACCCCGGCGACCAAGGCCGAGGTCGGCGAGCACGACGAGAACGTCCCCTACGAGGAGGTGGCCCGCCGGGTCGGCGCCGACACCGCCGCGGAGCTGCGCCAGCTGACCCTGGCCGTCTACTCCCGGGGCCGTGACATCGCCCGCGAGCGGGGGATCATCCTGGCCGACACCAAGTTCGAGTTCGGGTGGGGGCCCGAGGACGGCGGGGAGCGGCTGTTCCTGGCCGACGAGGTGCTCACCCCCGACTCGTCGCGCTTCTGGCCCGCCGACGAGTGGGAGCCGGGCCGCTCCCAGCCCTCGTTCGACAAGCAGATCGTCCGCGACTGGCTGACCTCCCCGGCCGCCGGCTGGGACCACCGCGGCGAGCAGCCGCCGCCCGAGCTGCCCGCCGAGGTGGTGGAGCGGACCCGCGCCCGCTACGTCGAGGCGTACGAGATGCTGACCGGCACCCGCTGGAGCTGACCCGCGTCCGGCCGGAGGCCGGACGGCCGGGCGGAACCCGTTCCGTCCGGCCGGGGAGCCGGCCGGTGGGAACACGGAGAAGGCCCCGGTCCTTCAGGACCGGGGCCTCGACTGCAGAGCGGACGACGAGGCTCGAACTCGCGACCTCAACCTTGGCAAGGTTGCGCTCTACCAACTGAGCTACGTCCGCATGCGCCGTGCGCGGACCCACCCTTCCGGGTGCGTTCCGTGCGGTGCGCTGACCACTATATCCAACCCCGCTCGCGGGCGATGCGCACGGCCGCGTGACGGTTCTCCGCCGACAGTTTCGCGGCGGCCGACGAGAGGTAGTTGCGGACCGTCCCCGGGGCCAGCGAGGCCCGTTCCGCGATCTCCGCTATCGGCGCCCCGTCCGCCGCCAGCTCCAGCAGCTCGGCCTCGCGGGCGGTCAGGGGGGAGTCCCCGGAGCTGATCGCGTCGGCCGCCAGCTCCGGGTCCACGTACCGGCTTCCGGCGTGCACCGTGCGGATGATCTCGGCCAGCCGCTGTGCCGAGACCGTCTTGGGCACGAAGCCGCGCACCCCCGCCGCCAGCGCCCGCTTCAGATGGCCCGGACGGCCGTGCCCGGTGACGATCATGGTGCGGCAGCCGGGGAGTTCGGCCCGCAGCGCCGTGGCGACCGCCACGCCGTCCTTCCCCGGCATCTGGAGGTCCAGCACCGCCACGTCGGGCCGGTGCGCCCGGGCCATCGCCAGCGCCTCCGGGCCGGACGCCGCCTCCGCGACCACCAGCAGGTCGTCCTCCAGCGCCAGGAGCGCGGCCAGCGCGCCCCGGATCAGGTGCTCGTCGTCGGCCAGCAGCACCCGCACGGGGTGGGGCCCGCCGGTGTCCAGGGCGCCGTCCGTCACCGCTCGTCCTCCCTCGCAGTGTTCTCCATGGCGTTCCCCGGGGCGTTTCCCGGGGTGTTCTCCCGGGCGTTCCCCCGGTTGTCGCCGCGGGCCTTCCCCCGGGCCTCCCCGGCCGGCTCGCCGCCGCCCTCCGGACGCCCCGGCACCCGGGCCGTCAGCCGGAAGGTTCCGTCGCCGCGCCGCTCGTCGGCCAGTGTCCCGCCGAGTTCGGCCAGGCGCTCGCGGAGCCCGGCGAGTCCCGAACCGCCCTCCGCGCCGGCCCGGGGCGGCGGCACCCCGTCGTTCTCCATGACCAGTTCGGCCGCGCCGTCCCCCGGGCCGGTCCGCAGCCGGATCGCGCACCACCGGGCGTCGGCGTGCCGCAGCACGTTGGTGGTGCCCTCGCGGACCACCCACCCCAGGGCCGACTGCAGCCGCTCGGGCAGCTCCCCGCTGCCGCTGTCCTCGATCCGGCAGTCGATCCCGGCGGCCCGCAACACCCCCCGGGCCCCGACCAGTTCGGTGTGGAGGTCGGCCTCCCGGTAACCGCGCACGACCTCCCGCATCTCCCGCTGGGACTCCCGCGCGATGCGCTGCACCTCGGTCATCTGGTCCACGGCCGAGGGCGATCCCCGCTGGGCGAGCTGGACGGCCAGCTCGCTCTTGAGGGCGATCACCGACAGGTTGCGGCCCAGCACGTCGTGGAGGTCCCGGCCGAACCGCAGCCGCTCCTCGGCGACCGCCAGCCGGGCCTGGGTCTCCCGGGCGGCCTCCAGTTCGCTGACGACCCGCATCGTCCAGCCGGAGCACCGGTAGGAGAAGCCGAAGAAGACGGCGCCGAGGACGGAGGCGCCCACGTGGTAGCCGAGGTTCTGGCCGGGCAGATCCAGCACCGCCACGGACAGTCCCGAGAGCGCGACGGCCGACGCGGTCAGGGCGCCGGCGAGCCGGACGGGCAGGACCAGCAGCAGCGGTCCCGGCAGGAACATCAGCAGCCAGGTGCTGGCGGCCACCGCCCCCAGGTCCGTCCACCCGGCGCCGATCGCGGTGTGGAGGAAGGCGACCCCGGCGGCCGTGACCGCCGCGTACGCGGCGATCAGCCTGTCGGGCCGCCCGGCCGTGCCCAGGTAGTACCGCAGCCCGGCCCGGGTCAGCAGCAGGTGGCAGGCGGGGTGGGCGACGAACAGGGCGAGCAGCGGGACGAGGACCCAGACGGCCATGCCACCGCGCTGGGCCGCGCACCAGAACGCCAGCAGCCCGGCTTCGCAGACGGCGAAGCTGTAGAGCGTGTACCGGGTGTACTGGTGGAAGCGGACCGGTCCGCTGGACCGCCGTATCCGCTCCACCCAGCCCAGCGCGCCCCCCTCGGCCACCGTCACGTCCCGCTCCTCACACCTCAGCGACGCGGTTCCCAGCGGAACCACCGGCGTACAGCAAACACCGACGCCACCGACCAGGCCACCGCGACCCCTGCCGCCCGCAGCACCTCGCCCGGCTCCCCGCCGCCGAACCAGCCGTACCGCGCCAGGTCGACCACCGGGGTCATGGGCAGCAGCCGCATCACGTCGGCCACCCGGTCCGGCGCGATCTCCAGCGGGACGAACACCCCGGAGCCGAGGAAGACCACCATCACCATCGGCAGCGCGGTGATCTGGGAGCTCTCCGCGGTCCTGGTGAAGACGGCCGTCACGGCCGCCGCCAGGACCATCAGGACGACGCCCAGCAGCACGCCCAGGACGAGCAGGACGGGCCGCCGGGGCGGGTCCGCGTCCAGCAGGAGCGAGCCCGCCGCGACCAGCACCGCGCACTGCAGCACCGCCAGGACGACCACCGGCAGCGAGGTGCCGGCCAGGATCTCCCAGTCGCGCACCTCACCGGTCCGCAGCCGCTTGAGCACCAGCTCCTCGCGGCGGGAGACGTAGGCGGGGATGAGGTTGGTGTAGACGACGAAGACCAGCACCATGGCGATGCCGCCCGTCATCACCACGCCGGTGGCGCTCAGACCGGTGCCCTCCAGCGACACCTGCCGGATCGTCGAGCGGGTGAAGAGCACCATCAGGAGCGGCATCAGCAGGGCGGTGAACATCGCGGTGCGGTTGCGGACGAGCAGGGTCAGCTCGGCCCGGCCCAGCGCCCGCATCCGCCGCAGGGCGGCGGCGGCCTCGCCGGGCCGCGGCTTCTCGGTGGATGCGGTGGGTGCTGTGGGTGCGGTGTCCGTCGCGCTCATCGTGCTCCCGCCTTCGCCGGCCGTGCGGTGTGGATGGTGTCCGTGGTCCCCGCGGGTTCCCCGGGGTCCCCGTGGGCGATCTCCAGGAAGGCCTCCTCCAGGGACGCCGAGCGGGCGTCGAGCCCCTCCAGTCCGACGTCCTCCCGCCGGGCCCACAGCAGGAGTTCGGTCAGCGCCTCCTGCAGCCGCCCGGTGCGGATCTCCACCCGCCGCCCGTCGGCCGCGGCCTTCAGCGACAGCGGGAGCCGCGCCGGCGGCACGCCCTCGGGGAGGGTGAAGCGGATCCGGGACGGGCGTGTGGCGGTGACCTCGGCGGGGGTGCCGGAGACGACGATCCGTCCCGCCCGCATGATCGCGAGCCGGTCGGCCAGTTCCTCGGCCTCCTCCAGGTAGTGCGTGGTCAGCACCACGGTCGTGCCCGCCGCGCGCAGTTCGCGCACCAGCCGCCAGGTGTCCCGCCGCCCCTCGGCGTCCAGCCCGGTCGTCGGCTCGTCCAGGAAGAGCACCTCGGGCCGGCCGATCAGGGCCATCGCCAGGTCCAGACGCCGCCTCTCGCCGCCGGAGAGCTGCTTGACCCGGACGTTCGCGCGCGGGCCCAGGCCCACCGTCTCCAGCACCTCCGCCACCGGACGCGCCCCGGTGGTGCACCCGGCCCACATCCTGGCGGTCTCGGCGACGGTCAGGTCGGACGGGAAGCCGCCCTCCTGGAGCATCACCCCGATCCGGGACCGCACCCGGGCGCGCTCCCGGTACGGGTCGTGCCCGAGCACGCGGACCCGGCCGCCGCTGGGCTCGGCCAGCCCCTCCAGCAGTTCGACGGTGGAGGTCTTGCCCGCTCCGTTCGTCCCGAGCAGTGCGAACAGCTCGCCGCGGGCAACGGAGAACGAGATCCCCCGCACGGCCTCGAAGCCGTCCCCCTTCGCCGGGCCGTAGCGCCGGCGCAGCCCGCTCACCTCGATGACGTGTCTTCCGGTGTCCATGTCCCCAGCGTTCCGCGGGATTCGGGGGCGGGGCAGTGCGGGCTGTCACGGGCGTGTGTGACAAATGTCAGAGGGACGGCCGGTGTGAGTACGAACACACGACTGAGGCCCCGGTCCTGAAGGACCGGGGCCTCAACCACCGAGCGGACGACGAGGCTCGAACTCGCGACCTCAACCTTGGCAAGGTTGCGCTCTACCAACTGAGCTACGTCCGCATGCAACCTCTCGGCTCTCACCAATCGGCGCGTCTCTCACTCTACCCGATCCCGGGGGACCGGTGGAGCGATTGGAGCGGGTGACAGGAATCGCACACTGCGCCTCCCTCTTGGAAAGAGGGCGCTCTACTACTGAGCTACACCCGCGTGACCGCTGGTTTCGGCTGTTTCCGGCCGCTCCCCGCGGTGTGCTCCAGACTCTAGCCGATCACCCGGGGTGGATGGCAAATCGGGGGCAACGGGCCGCTCAGTGGGCCTCGTTGAAGGCCTCGTAGACCTTCTTGGGGATCCGGCCGCGCGGCGGCAGCTCGAAGCCGTGGGACCGGGCCCAGGCGCGCACCGCCGCCGGGTCCGGGGCGAGGGAGGTGTGCCGGAACGTCCCGCCGTCCCTGGCCTGCCGGCGGCCGGCCCGTACGTACGGGGCGAGGCTCATGCGCAGTTTCTTCGCGTTCTCCTGGCTGAGATCGATCTCATACACCTTGCCGTCGAGGCCGAAGGAGACCGTTTCCGACGCTTCCCCGCCATCGATGTCGTCGGAGAGTGTGACCACCACACGCTGTGCCACGGATATCGGTCCTTTCGGGAG
Source organism: Streptomyces glaucosporus (assembly GCF_039533345.1). Classification (NCBI taxonomy): domain Bacteria; kingdom Bacillati; phylum Actinomycetota; class Actinomycetes; order Kitasatosporales; family Streptomycetaceae; genus Streptomyces; species Streptomyces glaucosporus. The sequence continues at coordinate 46,637 of NZ_BAAATJ010000019.1, forward strand.
CAACGCCGTTGAGAACACCGGTGAATCGCCGCTTGACGTGCGGTGATGCCGGTGACCAAAGCGGCCGGGGGCAATACCCCTTCCGTTGTACGTCCTTTGTACAGCGGGGAGCATTGCCAGGTGAAGCGGGTGAATTCACACCCGCGTGTCACGTCGTGAAACGGACCTTACTTTTCCCTCGCCCTTTCCCGCAGTACTTCTCGGTGATTTTTGGGACGCCGATACCCGACCGTGACCGGAGTGTCCTTATCTACGCGAGTAGAATTTTTCGCCCGGTACGCTGAAGCGGCAGCCTCCAGCACCAACACCCACCGGGAGTACCTGTGGCTCGCGTCGTAGTCGACGTCATGCTCAAGCCGGAGATCCTCGACCCCCAGGGCCAGGCGGTTCAGCGGGCTCTGCCCCGGCTGGGCTACCAGGGGATCACCGACGTCCGCCAGGGCAAGCGCTTCGAGCTCGAGGTGGAGGGGCCCGTCGACGACGACGCCCTCGCCCGCATCCGCCAGCTCGCCGAGACGTTCCTCGCCAACACCGTGATCGAGGACTTCACCGTCCGCGTCGAGGAGCGCGAAGAGGTGACCACCGCATGACGACCCGCATCGGAGTCGTCACCTTCCCCGGCTCCCTGGACGACGCCGACGCCCGGCGCGCGATCCGCCTCGCGGGCGGCGAGCCGGTCGCCCTGTGGCACCGCGACAAGGACCTCCACCAGGTGGACGCCGTGGTCCTCCCCGGCGGCTTCTCCTACGGCGACTACCTGCGCTGCGGCGCCATCGCCCGGTTCTCCCCCGTGATGGAGACGATCATCGACCAGGCCCGGGCCGGCCTGCCGGTGCTCGGGATCTGCAACGGCTTCCAGGTGCTGTGCGAGTCGCACCTGCTGCCCGGCGCCCTCACCCGCAACGACCACCTCCACTTCGTCTGCCGCGACCAGAGGCTGCGTGTGGAGAACACGGACACCGCCTGGACGTCCGACTACGCCGAGGGCCAGGAGATCACCGTCCCGCTCAAGAACGGCGAGGGCGGCTACGTCGCCGACGAGCGCACCCTCGACGAGCTGGAGGCGACCGGCCGGGTCGTCTTCCGCTACCTGGACGTCAACCCCAACGGCTCCCGCCGCGACATCGCGGGCATCTGCAACGAGGCCGGCAACGTCGTCGGGCTCATGCCGCACCCCGAGCACGCCGTCGAGGCCCTCACCGGCCCGACCACCGACGGGCTCGGGTTCTTCACCTCGGTTCTGAAGAAGCTGGTCGCCACCTCATGACTCTCGACACCGTCAAGCACGCGAGCGACACCCCGGACGTCGAGCAGCCCTGGGCCGAGCTCGGCCTCAAGCGGGACGAGTACGACCGCATCCGCGAGATCCTCGGCCGCCGCCCGACCGGCGCCGAACTGGCCATGTACTCCGTGATGTGGTCCGAGCACTGCTCCTACAAGTCCAGCAAGGTCCACCTGAAGCAGTTCGGCGAGAAGGCCCCCGAGTCCGACGCCCTGCTGGTGGGCATCGGCGAGAACGCCGGCGTCGTGGACGTCGGCCAGGGCTACGCCGTCACCTTCAAGGTCGAGTCGCACAACCACCCGTCCTACATCGAGCCCTACCAGGGCGCGGCCACCGGCGTCGGCGGCATCGTCCGCGACATCCTCGCCATGGGCGCCCGCCCGGTCGCCGTGATGGACCCGCTGCGCTTCGGCGCGCCGGACCACCCCGACACCAAGCGCGTCCTGCCCGGCGTCGTCGCCGGCATCGGCGGCTACGGCAACTGCCTGGGCCTGCCCAACATCGGCGGCGAGGTCGTCTTCGACCCCTGCTACCAGGGCAACCCGCTGGTCAACGCCCTGTGCGTGGGGGTGATGCGGCACGAGGACATCCACCTGGCCAAGGCGTCCGGCACCGGCAACAAGGTCGTCCTCTACGGCGCCCGCACCGGCGGCGACGGCATCGGCGGCGTCTCCGTGCTCGCCTCGGAGACCTTCGACGAGACGGGCCCGGCCAAGCGCCCGGCCGTCCAGGTCGGCGACCCCTTCCAGGAGAAGCTCCTCATCGAGTGCACCCTGGAGGTCTTCAAGGAGGACCTGGTCGTCGGCATCCAGGACCTCGGCGGCGCCGGCCTGTCCTGCGCCACCTCCGAGCTGGCCAGCGCCGGCTCCGGCGGCATGCGCATCGACCTGGACACCGTGCCGCTGCGCGACTCCACGCTCTCGCCCGAGGAGATCCTCATGAGCGAGTCGCAGGAGCGCATGTGCGCCATCGTCGAGCCCGACAAGGTCGACCGCTTCCTCGCCATCTGCGAGAAGTGGGACGTCATCGCCACCGTCATCGGCGAGGTGACCGACGGCGACCGCCTGGAGATCTACTGGCACGGCGAGCAGATCGTGGACGTCCCGCCGCGCACGGTCGCCCACGAGGGCCCGGTCTACCACCGGCCCTACGCCCGCCCCGAGTGGCAGGACGCCCTCCAGGCCGACGACGCGAACAAGCTGCCCCGCCCGGCGTCCGGCGAGGAGCTGCGCGAGCAGGTCCTGAAGCTGGTCGGCTCCCCCAACCAGGCCTCCAAGGCGTGGATCACCGACCAGTACGACCGCTACGTGCTGGGCAACACCGTCCTCGCCCAGCCCGAGGACAGCGGCATGATCCGCATCGACGAGGAGACGGGCCTGGGCGTCGCCGTCGCCACCGACGGCAACGGCCGCTACGCCAAGCTCGACCCGTACACCGGCGCGCAGCTCGCGCTGGCCGAGTCGTACCGCAACGTCGCCACCACCGGCGCCAAGCCGCTGGCCGTCACCGACTGCCTGAACTTCGGCTCCCCGGAGGACCCGGCCGCCATGTGGCAGTTCGCCGAGGCGTGCCGCGGCCTGGCCGACGCCTGCCAGGCGCTGGGCACCCCGGTGACCGGCGGCAACGTCTCCCTGTACAACCAGACCGGCGACACCGCCATCCACCCGACCCCGGTGGTCGGCGTGCTCGGCGTGATCGACGACGTCACCCGCCGCACCCCGATGGCGTTCTCCGAGGAGGGCCAGCTCGTCTACCTCCTGGGCGACACCCGGGAGGAGCTGGGCGGCTCGGCCTGGTCCCAGGTGATCCACGACCACCTGGGCGGGATGCCGCCGAAGGTGGACCTGGAGCGGGAGAGGCTGCTCGCCGAGATCCTGATCTCCGCCTCCCGCGACGGCATGATCGACGCCGCGCACGACCTGAGCGACGGCGGGCTGATCCAGGCGCTGACCGAGTCGTGCCTCAAGGGCGGCAAGGGCGCCCGGCTGATCGTCCCCGACGGACTGGACGCGTTCGTGTTCCTGTTCTCCGAGTCGGCCGGCCGCGCGATCGTCTCGGTCCCGCGCAGCGAGGAACTGCGGTTCACCGACATGTGCGGGGTCCGGGGCCTGCCCGCCACCCGCATCGGCGTGGTGGACGGGGACGCGATCGAGGTCCAGGGGCAGTTCTCCATCCCGCTGGCGGAGCTGCGCGAGGCCCACGAGACCACGATCCCGGCGCTGCTGGCCGACGGGCTCGCCTGACGCGCACGCCCGCACTCCGTCCCGCGCCCCGCTCCCCTCCCGGAGCGGGGCGCGGTGCCGCGCGGGGGCGCTGGTAGGTTCGCCGCCGGACGCGTGGCACTGAGGAGGCGGAGATGGACCGCGAACGGCGGCGGACGGTCTTCAACCGGATCATGTGCGGCACGGCGGTCCTCGCCATCGGCCTGAGCGGCTGGACGCTGTGGGACCTGTGGGACCGGCGGCACACCGTGGACGAGGCGTGCGGCGGACTGGTCCCGGTGGGCGAGGTGCTGGCCCTGTCGGGGAGCGGGGGCGAGATCACTCCCGCCCGGAACGTCTCGGACGGCATCCGGCCGGACGAGGGCCCGCTGCCGCAGGACTGCGTCCTGCGCAGCGAGGAGGTCGCCGAGGGGCGCCGGGTGGGGCAGGGCATGTTCTTCTTCTCCGCGCGGGTCGCCACCGAGCCCACCGGACAGACGTCCGAACCGGTCGACGACAGCTTCGAGAACGCGCTCGACCCCGGCAACCCGTACGTCCGCGTTCCCCGCGTGCACCAGCCGATCGGCGGCGGCGTGCCCGGACACGTCACCGACATCGGCGTCTCCGTCCGGCTGCCCTGTCCCGGCGTCGAGCACCGGGGCGAGGAGATCACCGCGGTACGGGTCTCCGCCGAGCTGGACGCGGCCGTACGGCCGGAGTTCTCCGAGGACGGCCAGCTCCGCCGGGCCGACCGCGACCGGCTGGCGGACATCGCGGTCACGACCGCGAACAACCTCGCCGGCGAACTGGGCTGCCCCGACCGCCTTCCGGAGCCGCCGGACGGCATACCGGCGCTGAACACCGAACCCGTGGCCCCCGGCGAGGCGGAGGGCACCTGCGCCTGGTACGGCCGGGCGGGGCTGGACACCGGCCGGGCGAACGCCTCCGGCTGGCTGCCGGACCGGGTGCTGGAGGCCCGTGCCGACGACCGCGTGTGGGAGGAGCGCTGCCTGCTGAGCGTCAGCGGGGAGGCCCGTGGCCGGGCGTACGAGCGGTACGCGGACGATCCCGCCTACCGGGAGTTCCGCGAGGCCGCGGCCGGAGAGGGCCGCAGGAGCTGGTGGCTCAGCGCCGAGAGCTTCTTCGGGGACGCCGCCGAGCAGGTCGCCGTCGATCCCGCCGACGACGAGCGGGTGGCCGTACCCGGCCGGGGCGGGTACGACGACGGCGCGAACGCCTGGTGGGCCACCTCCGTGTGCGACGGGAGGCCCGCGGTCCACGTCCTCACCGCCGGCTACCCGTACTCCGAGGCCGTCGGCCGCCATCTGGAGCCGGTCTTCCGCGCCTACGTCGAGGACGTCGCGGAGCGGCGCGGCTGCACGGACATCGCCCTGCCCTCGAAGAGGGACTACCAGCGGGGGAGCTGATCCCCACGCGCCCCCGACCGGCGGGTAACCGCCTGTTCCGGACACGCGGCGTTCTACGCTGACGCCATGCCTCCGGTGAAGCGCAAGCCCAGGACGTACGACCCGGCCATGGTGCGGGCCGGGCTCATCGGACAGGTGGAGTCGGTACGCAACGCCGTGCACAGGCTCACGCCCGATCAGATGGCCCGCCCCTCCGGGCTGCCGGGCTGGGACGTGCACCATCTCGTGGTCCACATCGCCGGGCAGATCGAGGCGTTGCCACGGCTGCTCGCCGAGCCCCCGCCCCGCGCGGCCGCCCCGGAGACGGACCTCAGCACCTGGGCGGTGTCCACCGCCGGCGCCGCCCACGAGCTGGACGAGGCGACCCGCCGGCACGCCAAGGCGTACGCGAACGCCGCGGACGCGGTGGACGACGCCGTCGAGGAGCTGGAGCCGGTCCTGGAGGAGGCCGTGCGGACCGACGTGCTGCTGCCGCACGGCTTCGGCGCGATGCGGGCCCTGGACTTCACCGTGACCCGTCTCGTCGAGCTGGTGGTGCACGGCGACGACCTCACCCGCGCCACCGGCGTCCGCGTCCCGCCGGCCCGCCACGCGCTGGCGGCCACCGTGCGGCTGCTGGCCGACGCCCTGGCCGCCAAGGCGCCCGGGGGCTCGGTGGAGGTTCGGATTCCGCCCTTCGCGGTCGTCCAGTGCGTCGAGGGGCCCCGGCACACCCGCGGCACCCCGCCCAACGTGGTGGAGACCGATCCGCTCACCTGGATCCGCCTCGCCACCGGCCGCACGAGCTGGGAGCGGGAGCTGGATGCGGCGCATCTCACAGCGAGCGGCGAACGGGCCGACCTGCGCGCTCACCTTCCCGTACTGGGCTGATGCCGGAGGACGGCGGTCCCGCGGGCGCTCCCCGGTACTGACCACCGCGGGACCTGTCCTAGACTCAAAGACGTGCCACGTGGTGACGGACGACTCAACCACGACCTGCTCCCCGGTGAGAAGGGCCCCCAGGACGCCTGCGGCGTCTTCGGTGTCTGGGCTCCGGGGGAAGAGGTCGCCAAGCTCACCTATTTCGGGCTGTACGCGTTGCAGCACCGAGGACAGGAGTCCGCGGGCATCGCGGTGAGCAACGGCTCCCAGATCCTCGTCTTCAAGGACATGGGCCTGGTCTCCCAGGTCTTCGACGAAACCTCCCTCGGCTCCCTCCGGGGCCACATCGCGGTCGGTCACGCGCGCTACTCGACGACCGGTGCCTCGGTGTGGGAGAACGCCCAGCCGACCTTCCGCGCCACCGCGCAGGGCTCGATCGCGCTCGGCCACAACGGCAACCTGGTCAACACGGCCGAGCTGGCCGAGATGGTCGCCGCACTCCCCAGCACGGGCGGCCGGGCCACCCAGGTCGCCGCCACCAACGACACCGACCTGGTCACCGCCCTGCTGGCGGGCCAGGTGGACGACGACGGCAAGCCGCTCTCCGTCGAGCAGGCCGCCCCCCGGGTGCTGCCGAAGGTGAAGGGCGCGTTCAGCCTCGTCTTCATGGACGAGCACACCCTCTACGCCGCCCGCGACCCCCAGGGGATACGCCCGCTGGTGCTGGGCCGCCTGGAGCGGGGCTGGGTGGTGGCCTCCGAGACCGCGGCGCTCGACATCGTCGGGGCCTCCTTCATCCGGGAGATAGAGCCCGGCGAGCTGATCGCCGTCGACGAGGACGGACTCCGCACCCAGCGGTTCGCAGAAGCGAAGCCGAAGGGCTGCGTCTTCGAGTACGTCTACCTGGCGCGTCCCGACACCGACATCGCCGGCCGCAACGTCTACCTCTCCCGGGTGGAGATGGGCCGCCGTCTGGCCGCCGAGGCCCCGGCGGAGGCGGACCTGGTCATAGCGACCCCGGAGTCCGGCACCCCCGCCGCCATCGGCTACGCCGAGGCCAGCGGGATCCCGTACGGCAGCGGCCTGGTCAAGAACTCCTATGTGGGCCGGACGTTCATCCAGCCCTCGCAGACCATCCGCCAGCTCGGGATCCGCCTCAAGCTCAACCCGCTCAAGGAGGTCATCCGCGGCAAGCGCCTGGTGGTCGTCGACGACTCGATCGTCCGCGGCAACACCCAGCGCGCCCTGGTCCGGATGCTGCGCGAGGCGGGCGCGGCCGAGGTGCACGTGCGGATCAGCTCCCCGCCCATCAAGTGGCCGTGCTTCTTCGGCATCGACTTCGCCACCCGCGCCGAGCTGATCGCCAACGGGCTCTCGGTGGAGGAGATCGGCACCTCGCTGGGCGCGGACTCCCTGGCGTACATCTCCCTGGAGGGGATGGTCGAGGCCACCACCATCGCCAAGCCGAACCTGTGCCGGGCCTGCTTCGACGGGGAGTACCCGATGGAGCTGCCGGACCCGCACCTGCTCGGCAAGCACCTGCTGGAGTCCGACGCGGCCGCCGCGGCGAGCGCCGACCCCGACGGTGTGAAGACCCTGCTGGGAGGCGCGGGCGCGGCCGACGCGCTGCGCAGGCCCTGACCCCCGCGACCGACACCGATCCCGCGACCGACACCGCGACGCGTCACATGAGCCACGTGAGCCACGTGAGCCACCGTCCGTCACAGAGGAAGACCATGACCTCCACCAATCCCGCCGCGGCCGGCCAGGGCGCGAGCTACGCCGCCGCCGGAGTGGACATCGAGGCGGGCGACCGCGCCGTCGAGCTGATGAAGGAGTGGGTGAAGAAGGCCCGCAGGCCGGAGAGCATCGGCGCTCTCGGCGGCTTCGCCGGACTCTTCGACGCCTCCGCCCTCAAGCGCTACGAGCGGCCCCTGCTGGCCTCCGCCACCGACGGCGTGGGCACCAAGGTCGCCATCGCGCAGAAGATGGACGTCCACGACACGATCGGCCACGACCTGGTGGCGATGGTCGTCGACGACCTGGTGGTCTGCGGCGCCGAGCCGCTGTTCATGACGGACTACATCTGCGTGGGCAAGGTCGTGCCCGAGCGGGTCGCGGCGATCGTCAAGGGCATCGCCGAGGGGTGCGTGCTGGCCGGGTGCGCGCTGGTCGGCGGCGAGACGGCCGAGCACCCCGGGCTGCTGGGGCCCGACGAGTACGACGTGGCGGGCGCGGGCACGGGCGTCGTCGAGGCGGACGAGGTCCTGGGCGCGGACCGCATCCGTGCGGGGGACGCGATCGTCGCGATGGGGTCCTCCGGACTTCACTCCAACGGGTACTCGCTGGTGCGGAACGTGTTCTTCGAGCGGGCGGGCTGGACGCTGGACCGCCACGTCGAGGAGTTCGGCCGGACCCTGGGCGAGGAGCTGCTGGAGCCCACCAAGATCTACTCGCTGGACTGCCTGGCGCTGATCCGCGCCACCGAGGTGCACGCCTTCTCGCACGTCACCGGCGGCGGGCTCGCCAACAACCTGGCCCGGGTCGTCCCCGAGGGGCTCCACGCCACCGTGGACCGCTCCACCTGGGCGCCGGGCGCGGTCTTCGACACCGTCGGCGCCCTCGGCCGGGTCGAGCGGACGGAACTGGAGAAGACCCTCAACATGGGCGTCGGCATGGTCGCCGTCGTGCCGCAGGAGTCGGTCGGGACGACCCTGTCCCTCCTGGCGGAGCGGGGCGTGGACTCCTGGGTCGCCGGCGAGATCACCGAGCGCGGCGACCGCGCCGACGCGGTGACGCTCACGGGCGACTACGCGGCCTGACCAGTCGGCGGACCGGAAGGAGAGTGCACCAAAACCCGGTCCGGCGGTGACCGGACCGGGTGGTGGTGATCAATAGGAGACCGCTGTATCAGTGGACGACGGCGTCAGGCGCGGCGTCGGTGGTTCGACGGAGAGGAGGAGTGGCGTGCGTCGGGCGACTGGCCGTCGTCCTCGTCGTCCTCATCGTCGTCGTTGTACAGATCCGCGTACCGTGCGTACGGGTCGTCCAGCTCATCGTCCTCGAACCGTTCGCCGTTCGGCGGCTGACTCGACGTCGATGCGCCCAGCTCCTCAGCCAGGCGTGCAAGATCAGTCCCACCGCTGTTGTACTTCAGCTGGCGGGCGACCTTTGTCTGCTTGGCCTTGGCCCGGCCGCGCCCCATGGCTCGACCCCCTCAACGTCGGGGCTCAACGGCCCCAGAGTCTTGACACGCGTTCACGATGCGGATCGGACTCTCGATGCGATCGAGAGACCGTCCGTGGAGCTTCAACGGTACCTGCTTCCGTGGCCCTACGGTACGCCGCCCGCACGACACGGCAGGCGCCGCCCTGCCTGGTGACCATTTCTTTGCTGGTCAGTGACGATTTTACCTTCTGTCCGTCCGGTCACCCGCCCAGGGGTGGTGAGGGGTGTCCTCCCCCCACCACCCGTCACTCCGGGTGACGAACCGCGATACGCCGTGTGGCCGAAAGCGGTAGAACGCAGCCGGAGCCGGCCGGGGCGGACCGGTCAGGCGCGGCCGGCCCGCCGGGCGTCGGCCATCCGCTGCTCGGCGATGCGGTCCGCCGCCACTGCGGGCGGCACCCCGTCGGCCGTGGCCCGCTCGAAGATCGAGAGCGTGGTGTCGTAGATCTTCTCGGCCTTTGCCTTCGCGCGAGCGAAGTCGAAACCGTGGAGCTCATCCGCCACCTGGATCACGCCGCCGGAGTTCACCACGTAGTCCGGCGCGTAGAGGATGCCCCGGTCGGCGAGGTCCTTCTCGACCCCCGGGTGGGCGAGCTGGTTGTTGGCCGCGCCGCAGACCACCCGGGCGGTGAGGACCGGGACGGTCTCGTCGTTGAGCGCGCCGCCGAGCGCGCAGGGCGCGTACACGTCGAGCCCCTCGGTGCGGATCAGGGCGTCGGTGTCCGCGACCGCGGTCACCTCCGGGTGCGCGGCGCGGACGCGGTCCACCGCCTCCGGGCGCACGTCCGTGATCACGACCTCGGCGCCGTCCTCCAGGAGGTGCTCCACCAGGTGGTGGCCGACCTTGCCGACGCCGGCGACGCCGACCCTGCGGCCGCGCAGCGTGGGCTCGCCCCACAGGTGCTTCGCGCTGGCGCGCATGCCCTGGAAGACGCCGAAGGCGGTGAGCACCGAGGAGTCGCCCGCACCGCCGTTCTCGGGGGAGCGGCCGGTGACCCAGCGGCAGGTGCGCGAGACCACGTCCATGTCCTGCACGTAGGTGCCCACGTCGCACGCGGTGACGTAGCGGCCGCCGAGGGAGGCGACGAAGCGCCCGTAGGCCTCCAGCAGGGCCTCGCTCTTGAGCTGCTCGGGGTCGCCGATGATCACGGCCTTGCCGCCGCCGTGGTCCAGCCCGGCGAGGGCGTTCTTGTAGGACATGCCGCGGGCGAGGTTGAGCGCGTCCAGGACGGCGGCCTCCTCCGGGTCGTCCGCGGAGGCGTACGCGTGGAACCGGGTGCCGCCCAGGGCCGGGCCCAGGGCGGTGGAGTGGATGGCGATGACGGCCTTCAGGCCGGTCTCGCGGTCCTGGCACAGCACGACCTGCTCGTGGCCGCCCCGCTCCGAGTGGAACAGGGTGTGCAGGGCCTTGGTCTCGACCGGTCCGTCGGCGCTGACGGCGGGACGTACGTCAGTCACGGTGGTGACTCCTGTATGTCGCGGAAGGAATGCCCTCCCGGGTCTTCCCGCTTGTGGCGGGGACCACGGGGGCGGGCCGGATGGGACGAGGGTACGGCTTGCCGGGCCCCGGGGGTACAGCGATGCGGAATCGGTGCCACGATCGGGGTACCGAACTGCCGTCGTCCGCCCTCGGCCCACCGCTCCGGGAGGAAGAAACCCGTGGCCCTCACTACTCCGGTGGTCGTCCCGTACGCGTCCTATCTGCGGGTCTACGAGCCGCTGGCCGCTTTTCCCGAGCCGGAGCGCTCGCACTGGGCCCGCTACGCGGAACGCGAGCACCTGCCCGGCGCCCAGGAGGAGCTGCGCCGGTCGCTGGCCGACCTGGTGCCGGTCCCGCCCGTGGTGGTTCCGGTGCGGGAGAGCGCGGACGCCTTCGTCGCCGAGGTGGACGGGATCGTCTGCGTCTGCCCCTGGCGGACCCGGCTGCGCGGCTGGCAGGCGCTGTCCAGCGTGGGCGGGGACCTGCCCGCGCCGGTCCTGGACGCGGCGGTGCCGCCGGTGGTGCGGCGCGAGGCGGCGGCGGACTACGACCGCTGGCGCGAGCGGAATCCGGACGCCCGGCCGTGGATCCGCTCGGCGGCGTGGCACGTCCCGATCCGCTGGTTCGTGCTCTTCGCCGACGAGGAGCGCGAGTACGGCAAGGGGACGGGCGGAGGCGCCGGGAAGGGCGGGGAGGAGTCCCTCGTCCTGCGCTACCGCACCCCGATGGTGCAGGCCCGGCGGCGGGTGGCCCGCGGGCTGAAGGTGCTGAGGGACAGGCTGGAGGAGAGCCCGCTCATCGACGGGCTGGTGGACGTGGGCCGCTGGCTGGAGGAGTTCCACCCCCGCTCGCTGGTGGAGCTGGACTACGGCGGACTGGTGTATACCATCTCCGAGGACCGGCTGGCCGAGGACCATTCCGCGGCCGACGCGGCCGAGGGGCTGGCGGCGCTGCGCGAGGGGGACGGCGAGCGCGCGAGCGCCGTGTACGAGCGGTTGACCGAGCGTTGGCGGGCCGTGCGGCAGCGGGGACTGGCCAGTTGAGGACCGCTGTGCGGCCGTGCTTCCGGAGGAGGTCGCTCCGCGCGTCGCGGGGTGCGCCGATCCGCTCGATCCGGGTTATCCGCCCAAGCGTGATGGAAAGCACTTAACCGGGGCCTTGTTCTCAAGCGCATCTCTCATGTCAAAATAGGACAAGGAGTCCGGAGAGGGCTCCTTCCGGCCAACTAAGGTCGGAACCATCGGTATTGCACTTCTCCTCGGAGGGCCGGAGGGCTCTGCTCACGTTGTAACCGATCGTCACGAGGGCGTGACTGTCCGTTATGGCACGGTCCATCGGCTTCCGTCGAGGTTGGACACCTGCGAGGGCAATTCCGTCGGTTTGGCCGACGTGGCTGGACAGATGGTGTAGTTGTAGTGCCGAGGACAAGCCGTTCGTCCTATAACCGACTCGGCCCGCGTCCGCCATTTCGGGCAACGCGGGTCAAGGTGCAGAATTTAGAGGAAAGAACCGTGATGGTTCGGTTCTCCCGAGGAGGCCGCTCATGACCGCTCGCACCCCTGATGCCGAGCCGCTGCTGACCCCGGCTGAGGTTGCCACCATGTTCCGCGTGGACCCGAAGACGGTCACCCGCTGGGCCAAGGCGGGCAAGCTCACGTCCATCCGCACGCTCGGAGGGCACCGCCGCTACCGCGAGGCGGAGGTGCGTGCTCTGCTGGCGGGCATCCCGCAGCAGCGCAGCGAGGGCTGAACAACCCCGCAGGAAACGGGCGTACAGGGACCCCCATCCCGCTTCGGCGCCCGCTCGCACCATCTGTCAGGCCGGTGTCCCCCACGTGGCCTGAACGTCGACCGCGCTGGGCTCCGCCGGGCCCGGCGCGGTTTTCGTCTGCGAGAGGCCCCCTCGACCGGAACCGGAAGGTCCGGTCGAGGGGGCCTCCGCGCGTCAACAAGGCCGCAGGGGAGGGGTGTTCGCCGGCCGAAGGGGATCCTCCCGCATGCGGAGGGGGTGTGGCGAGGTTGTGAAGAAGGCCGTGGGGAGCGAACAGTGCAATGGCACATATTAAATTTGGCTGGTGTGGGAGGAGGGTCGATTCCCCTTCCCGATGAACCGATTCGGTGACTCCCGTCACATTGCACGGATCTTGCCCGCAGCAACTCCCGTGCGGTAGTGGAACATGAGCGTCCGACAGGCCGCCGCAGGCACCGCGGCGGCCGGAGGGCCGTGCGCCGCCGGTCAGTTCACCGGTCCGCCGACGGCGGCCGGCTCGCCCCCGTCCCGCTCCGCGCGGGCCGCGGTCCCGGCCGGCGCGGCGAGCGAGGGGGAGTCCTCCGGAACCTCCGGCCGCGGCGCGCGTGCGGACGCCGCGGAGAGCTCCGGAGGGAGGACGGGAGCGGGAGGCGCCGCGGAGGGCGCCTGAGATCCCTCGACGGATCCCTCGACGGAGTCCGAGGCGGAATCCCCGGCGCCCGAGGCGGCCTCCGCGCCCGGCTCGGGACGTGTGCGGGAGGGCTCGTCGGCCGGGTCCATGGCGAGCAGCCGCAGCCGGTGGCAGACCGGGCAGTGGCGGGTCGCGTGGCCGTAGCGCGCCGCGGCCGCCAGATGGGCCCTCAGCAGGGCGCGTGTCTCGTGACGCGGGGAACCCGGAGCAGCCGGCATGGCGCCACCTCCCTCGTAGCAGGGGTACCCGCGTACCGGGGAGGCGTCAAGACGGCCCGGCGGCACATGGCAGAGGAAGGTGCCGGGAGGACCGGGCGAACCGGGAGAACGGCCGAAGGCCCGAGTCCGGTGGACTCGGGCCTTCGCTGTGCGGTCCTGACGGGATTTGAACCCGCGGCCTCCACCTTGACAGGGTGGCGAGCACTCCAAACTGCTCCACAGGACCTGGAGACCACAGCCGGTTCTCCGTCGGATTCCCGGGCTGCGAAAAGAGACTCTACAGCAGCTCAGGGTCTCAAGGCGAACTCACCGACCGTGGCCGTCGTACTACGGCGCCGCCGCGTCCACGGCCTTGACGATGCGCTTGTCCGACACCGGGTACGCCGTTCCCAGGGCGTGGGCGAAGTAGCTCACCCGCAGCTCCTCGATCATCCAGCGGATCTCCTTCGCCTCGCGCGGCACCGGCCGCCCCGGCGGGAACTGCTCCAGCAGCCACGCGTACTCGTCCCGCATCTCCTTCACCTTCGCCATCCGGGCCCGGTCCCGGTCGACGTTGGTGGGGAGCTGCTGGAGGCGGCGGTCCACGGCCACCAGATAGCGCAGCAGGTCCGGCAGGCGGCCCGCCCCGTGGGCGGTCACGAAGCCCGGGCAGACCAGTTCCGAGAGCTGTTCGCGCACGTCCGCCAGGCTCGGCACGAGCGCCGGGCTGCCCGCCAGCTGGGGCGTCTTCAGCCGGCGTTCGCAGGCCTGCCAGGCGGCGAGCACCTCCCGCACCTGCCGGACGGTCGCCACCACCGCGTCGGTGATGTCGGCGCGCACCGCGTCGAAGAGCTTGCGGAAGCCCTCCTCGTCCCAGGCCGGGCCGCCGTGCGCCGCCATCAGGCGGTCGGCGGCGGCCGTCACGCAGTCGTCGAACAGGGCCTGGACGCTGCCGTGCGGGGAGGCGGCGAGCGCGAGCCGGTCGCGGTTGGCGAGCCGGTCCTGGGCGAACTTGGCAGGATTGGAGGGCAGGTTCAGCAGGATGAGCCGGCGGGTGCCGCGCCACATCGCCTCCCGCTGCTCGTCCTCGGTGTCGAAGAGCTTCACCGACACCGAGTCGCCGTCGTCCGCCAGCGCCGGGTACGCCTTGACCGGCTGGCCCGCCCGCCGCGTCTCGAAGGTGCGGGGGAGCGTGCCGACCGTCCAGGACGTCAGGCCGGTGCGCTGCTCGACGCGGGCGCCCTCCTTCGCGGAGTCGAACGCCTTGGACAGGGCGGCCCGGGTGCGGGGCCGCAGGGCGGTCTTCAGCTCCTCCAGGTCCTTGCTCTCGGAGTCGCCGGAGAGCTTGCGGCGACGCTCGTCCACCACCCGGAAGGTGATCTTCAGGTGGTCGGGGACCCTGGAGAGGTCGAAGTCCTCCGGCTCCACCCGTACGCCCGTCATCCGCGTCAGCTCGCGCGCCAGCACGTCCGTCAGCGGCTCCCGCAGCGTCCGCTCGGGCACCCCGCCGCCCTCGGAGACCGCGTCCAGGAAGCGCCGGGCGAAGTTGGGGGCGGGCACGCAGTTGCGGCGGACCGCCTTGGGCAGGGAGCGGATCAGCTCGGTGACCAGGTCCTCGCGCAGGCCCGGGATCTGCCAGTCGAAGCCCTCGGGGACGACCTGGTTGAGCACCTGGAGCGGGACGTGGACGGTCACGCCGTCGGCGTCCGCGCCCGGCTCGAACTGGTACGTCACCCGGAGCCTGAGCTTCCCCTGGTGCCAGACGTCGGGGTAGTCGGCCTTGGTGACCTCCCCGGCCCGCTCGTTGATGAGCATGGACTTCTCGAAGTTGAGGAGGTCCGGCTCGTCACGGCGCTTCTTCTTCCACCAGGAGTCGAAGTGCGCGCCGGAGACCACGTGGTCGGGGATGCGCCGGTCGTAGAAGTCGAACAGCGTCTCGTCGTCGACGAGGATGTCGCGCCGGCGGGCCCGGTGCTCCAACTCCTCGACCTCGCCCAGCAGTTTGCGGTTCTCGTGGAAGAACTGGTGGTGGGTCCGCCAGTCCCCCTCCACCAGGGCGTGGCGGATGAACAGGTCGCGGCTGGTCTCCGGGTCGATGCGCCCGTAGTTCACCTTGCGCTGCGCGACGATGGGGATGCCGTAGAGCGTCACCTTCTCGTACGCCATCACCGCCGCCTGCTTCTGCTCCCAGTGCGGCTCGCTGTAGGTGCGCTTGACCAGGTGCTGGGCGAGCGGCTCGATCCAGTCCGGGTCGATCTTCGCGTTGACCCGCGCCCACAGCCGCGAGGTCTCCACCAGCTCGGCCGACATCACCCAGCGCGGCGGCTTCTTGAACAGCGCCGAGCCGGGGAAGACCGCGAACTTGGCGCTGCGCGCGCCCAGGTACTCGTTGTTCTTCTCGGCGTCCTTGAGCCCGACGTGCGACAGCAGTCCGGCCAGCAGCGACTGGTGGATGCGGTCCGGGTCCGCCTCCTGGTCGCCCAGGTGGACGCCCATGGACTTGGCGACCTGGCGGAGCTGGACGTAGATGTCCTGCCATTCGCGTATGCGCAGGTAGTTGAGGAACTCCGACTTGCACATGCGGCGGAAGGCCGAGGAGGACAGCTCCTTCTGCCGCTCCCGCACGTACTTCCACAGGTTGAGCAGGGTGAGGAAGTCGCTGTTCTCGTCGCGGAAGCGGGCGTGCTGCTGGTCGGCCTGCTGCTGCTTGTCGGCGGGCCGCTCGCGCGGGTCCTGGATGGACAGGGCGGCGGCGATCACCATGACCTCGCGGACGCAGCCGTTGCGGTCGGCCTCCAGCACCATCCGGGCCAGCCGCGGGTCCACCGGGAACTGGGCCAGTTTGCGGCCCGTCTCCGTCAGGCGCTTGCGGGGGTCCTTCTGCGTGGGGTCGAGGGCGTTCAGCTCCTCCAGGAGCTGCACGCCGGCCTTGATGCTGCGGTGGTCCGGCGGGTCGATGAAGGGGAAGCGCTCGATGTCGCCCAGCCCGGCGGCGGTCATCTGGAGGATGACGGACGCCAGGTTCGTCCGCAGGATCTCCGGGTCGGTGAACTCCGGACGGGAGAGGAAGTCCTCCTCGGAGTACAGCCGGATGCAGATGCCGTCCGAGGTACGGCCGCAGCGGCCCTTGCGCTGGTTGGCGCTGGCCTGCGAGATCGGCTCGATGGGCAGCCGCTGGACCTTGGTGCGGTGGCTGTAGCGGGAGATGCGGGCGGTGCCGGTGTCGATGACGTACTTGATGCCCGGCACCGTCAGCGACGTCTCGGCGACGTTGGTGGCCAGGACGATCCGGCGGCCGCTGTGGCGCTGGAAGACGCGGTGCTGCTCGGCGTGGGACAGCCGCGCGTACAGCGGCAGCACCTCGGTGAAGCGGAGGTTCTTCTTGTTGAGCGCGTCGGCGGTGTCCCGGATCTCCCGCTCGCCGGAGAGGAAGACCAGGATGTCGCCCGGCCCCTCGGCCTGGAGCTCGTCGACCGCGTCGCAGATCGCGGTGATCTGGTCCCGGTCCGGGTTGTCCCCCTCGTCCTCCAGCAGCGGCCGGTAGCGGACCTCCACCGGGTACGTACGGCCCGAGACCTCGATGATCGGGGCGTCGCCGAAGTGCCGGGAGAAGCGCTCGGGGTCGATGGTCGCCGAGGTGATCACGACCTTGAGGTCGGGGCGACGGGGGAGGAGCTGGGCGAGGTAGCCCAGCAGGAAGTCGATGTTGAGGCTGCGCTCGTGCGCCTCGTCGATGATGATCGTGTCGTACTGGCGCAGCTCGCGGTCGGTCTGGATCTCGGCCAGCAGGATGCCGTCCGTCATCAGCTTGACCAGGGTGTCCTCGCCCACCTGGTCGGTGAAGCGGACCTTCCAGCCCACCGCCCCGCCCAGCGGGGTGCGCAGCTCCTCCGCGACGCGCTCGGCCACGGTGCGGGCTGCGATCCGCCGCGGCTGGGTGTGCCCGATCAGCCCGCGGACACCGCGCCCCAGCTCCAGGCAGATCTTGGGGATCTGCGTGGTCTTCCCCGACCCCGTCTCACCGGCGACGATCACCACCTGGTGGTCCCGTATCGCCGCCAGGATCTCGTCCTTCTTCTGGCTGACGGGGAGCTGCTCGGGGTAGTCGATCGCGGGTACGGCGTCCCGCCGCGCGGCGACCCGCAGCTCGGCCCGCTCGACCTCGGCGGCGATCTCGGAGAGGACGGCCTGCCGCGCCTCCGGTTTGCGGATGCGGCGGGTGCCCTCCAGTCGCCGTCCCAGCCGCTGCTGGTCGCGCAGCATCAGCTCGGGCAGCCGTTCCAGGAGGGCGGGGAGGGTGGGATCAGACACAGTGGACATACGAACTCCAGGATCGCACCCGCGCCGAGCACCGGGCGAATCAATTCGCCCGGACTTCCGGGCGGTATGCGGTCTTGTGGGGGGAATGACTGATTAGGGTGAGGCGCATGAGCGACCAGCGCCACCCCTCCTCGCGCGGTACGCCCGGCTCCCATGATGCACAGGAGCCCCACGGGACCGTCTCCCGGTGGTGGCGGCGGTTCAGGGCGTCGCCGTTCCTGCCCGCCACCGTGCTGGTGCTGATCGTCGGCGCGGCGGCCGGGCTCTTCGCGGGCTCCTACACCTATGCCATGGCCGACCCCACGCCGCACCGCATCCCCGTCGCGGTCGTCGGCGACACGGCGGCGCACGAGGAGCGGGCGGACGTCTTCGCGGACGCCATGAGCGAGGACCTGCGCTCCTCCCTGCAACTGCACCGGTACCCCACCCGCGCGGCGGCCGGGGACGCCCTGGAGGCCCAGGAGGTCTTCGCCGTGCTGCTCATCCCCGGCGGGGGCGGTGAGGACGGCGGGGACCGTGGGGCGGGGCCCGTCCTGGAGGTCTCCAGCGCCTCCGGCGCCTCCGTCGCAGAACTGCTCACCGAGGCCGCCCGGGAGGTGGGCGAGGAGACCGGCCTGCGGGTGGCGGTACGGGACGCCAAACCGCTGAACCCGGGCGACCCGCGCGGCCTGGCCCTGTTCTACGTCACCCTCGCGGCCGTCGTCGCCGGCTTCATCGGCGCCATCCAGCTCAGCGTCAACGCCCGCGCCCTGAATCCGCCCGAACGGATCGCCTTCACGGCCGCCTACTCCCTGCTCGGCGGCTTCTCCATCACCGCGATCGTGGACTGGGGACTGGACGCGGTCGACTTCCCCTTCGTCCACTCCTGGATGATCCTGGCCCTGACCATGTTCGCCTCGGGCATGGTCTTCACGATGTTCCAGACCCTGATCGGCCGCTGGGCCATGCTCCCCACCTGGGGCCTGATGGTCCTCATCGGCAACCCCTCCTCGGGCGGCGCCGTCTCCTGGCCCCTGCTGCCCTCGCCCCTGGGCGTCATCGGCCGCTGGCTCCCCCCGGGCGCCTCCGTCAACGCCCAGCACACGGCCGTCTACTTCCCCGGTCACCAGCACGTCCAGCCCTATCTGGTGCTGGCCGGCTGGGCGGTGCTCTCCTGCGCCGTGTTCTGGATCTGGCGCCACCGCCACCCGGGCGGCCGCCGCGCGGACACCTAGTGCCGCGTCAGCCAGTACCGGCCGTTCTCTCTGGTCAGCAGGCACTCGTCGATCAGGTACCGCCGCACCGTCACATGGTCGGTGGCCCCGCCCTCGCACCATGTCCGCAGCCGGTCGTCCACCTCGCGCTCGGCGTAGACGCGCCCGGGTTCGAAGGACTCGGCCGCGACGCGCTCCAGGACCGGCCGCCGCCTGCCCTTGCGGGCGGGCAGGTGGACGATCCGGCCGTCGTGCACGAAGGCGTGCAGCGGGTCGGCCGCCGTCCGCCGCCCGGCCGCCTCGCGCGCCGCGCTCCCGGCGGTACGCGCGAGCTCCTTCAGCCGCCCGTCCGCCACCCGCAGCCCGTCCCCGCCGTTCCCGCTGTTCCCGCCGTCTCCGCCGTCGCCGTCCCCGCCGTTCCCGCCGGAGACCAGCCCGCCGTCCCGCAGCCTGCGCACGGCCACCGCGGCGTCCTTCACGGACAGCCCGGTGGCCGCGGCCACGGCGGGAACGTCCCCGGCTCCCAGGACGAGGGCGGCGAAGGCGCGCAGCCGTGCCGGTTCGGCGAGCAGCCGGACGAGACCGTCGGAGGAATCCATGCCCGCCACCCTGCCACCGCCCCGCCCCGTACCGCCCCTGGTTTTCCCGGCGGACGCGGCTACGGTGACCCCGTCCGTCCGCGGGAGAGCCGCGGGAAGCGCAGGGAGGAGGCACCGTGTCCGAATCCGTTCCCGGCCCGCGGGCACTGTGGCGGGAGGCGCTCGCCGGGGCGGACCGGGCCTTCACCCCGCCGCCCGCCCTCCGCGGACCGGTGCGCGGCTGCGCCTTCTGCCGTCCCGAGGAGGAGCTGCTCCTGCTCGGGGGCGCCCCCGACGCCGTACCGGACGACCTGTTCCTGCACTTCATGCACAAGACGCCCGGCCACTGGATGCCGGACCAGTACCCCGTCCTGTGGCGCCGCCTGATGCCCCGCGCCCTGCGCCACTGGGGGCCGGACGGCGGCAGCTTCGACCACGCCAGGGAGCTGAGCCGGCTCGGCCCGCACGGCGCGGACCTGCCAACCTGGCCCGAGGACGAGCGCACCGCCGTCGAACGGGCCTTCCGCGCCCTGCTGACCACCGCCCTGACCGGCGGCGGCTCCCCGTACCCGGCGACCGAGCTGGTGGAGGGGATCGCCTGCGCCACGGACGGCCCGGAGCCGTGGCTGGAGCACCTGGCCCGCCTCCCCGGCCCCGACGCGGACACCGGCCTCGTCCGCCTCGCCCGCCGGTGGACGGACGACCTCCTCCGGGACGACCTCAGGTTCTGGTGGTACGACGACGGCGCTCCGCGGGTGATCGCCGAGTGGCTGCCCACCCTGCGCCCCCGTCTCGCCCGCATCGCGGCCCGCCACCCGCACCCCGGGACCGCCGGGGAGGCGCGGGAGGTGCTCGACCTGCTCCGCGAAGCGCCCGAGCACACCTGGCTGTCGGTGGACGCCCCTAGCATCCGCGGCATGGGGATGACCGGAAACTACGCGCGCCTCACCCCGGCCGAGTACGAGCGGGCCCACGCCGACCCGGAGTGGGCGCACGGCTTCGTCCTGGAGACGGCCGAGACCGAGTGGCGGGCGGCGACACCCGCCGGGCGGGCCCGCTTCCTGGACGTGGACAAGACCTGGCACGCCCTCCAGTTCCTGCTGGACCGCGCCGGGTTCCCCCTCGACATCGTCCTGTGCGACGAGCCGCTCCCCGGCGCTCCCGACTGGGGCTGCACCCCGCCCCTCCGCCTCGGCCCGGACGAGGTGGCCACGGCGGCCGGGGCCCTGGCGGAACTGCCGTTCGACGCACTCGTCCGCGACCTGCGCGCCGAGGAGATGACGCGCGCCGACGTCTACCCCACGGTCATCTGGGAGCGGGACGGCGCGGACGCCCTGGACTACGTCCGCCACCACTACGAGGACCTGCGCCTCTTCTTCACCGCCGCGGCCCGGGACGGCGACACCGTGCTGACGTGGATCTCCTGACCCGTCGCCCGCGCCTCAGCCGTTGAGCCGGTGACCCGGCATCAGGGCGCGGGCGGCGTCCGGCCGCTCCTCGGCCGCGTCCGGCGACGGCGCGGTCGACGCATGGAGGATTCGACCTGGCCACCGCCTTACAAGTTCGATCAGCCGAACGCCACCGCATGCCGCACTGAAGGGTGCGGGGGGCAGGACGAGCCGCGGAGGATCGTGGGCGTGCGCCGTCGCCGATGTCAGGCCGGCCGAGGGACGATGTTCACCGCTCGGTAGGCGTACCCGTCCTGCCCGGGGGCTTCCCACTGGAGGTCCACTCGCTGTCCCGGTGACAGCGTGCGGAACCCTTCCATCTGGATGTGGGAGTAGTGGCCCCAACATCCACCAGGAGTCTCGGGGGAGTCGAGCACGCCCCACCCTTCCTCGTCGCGCCACTCGCGGACAGTCGCAACCACCATGGGAGGAACCCTACGAGTTTTTCCCGGGGGAGGCCCATGGCGGGCATGGGTTCACGCCGTCGGCGGACGCCGGGGCGGAGCGGGAGGAAGGCAGGAGCGCGGGCCCGGCGGGGAGCCGGGCCTGTGCGGCCACGCGCTCCTGGCTCTCCCCGCTCTGCCGGGTCCAGACGGATACGGCGTCCTCGCCGTTGGGGCTCATCACCGCCACGTGTCCGACGACCTGGTGGGACGAACCGCCGGCGAGGCCTGTCGAGGGACTCGTCCACCCGGTCTGTGCGTGCGGCTGCCACGCGGCCCTGGAACGGCGGGAGGCGGTCATGAGGGCCGCCGGGCGGACGGGGGCGCGGCTCCCGGAAGTGGTGGAGCGCCCCGGCTGAGGGCGTCCGAGCACGGAGAAGCCCCCGGCGAGCGGACTCGCACGGGGGCTTCTCCTGCGGTGGCTGGGGCCGGGGTCGAACCGGCGACCTTCCGCTTTTCAGGCGGACGCTCGTACCAACTGAGCTACCCAGCCGCAGCGGTCCTGACGGGATTTGAACCCGCGGCCTCCACCTTGACAGGGTGGCGAGCACTCCAAACTGCTCCACAGGACCAAGCTTGTACGAGCACTAGTCTCGCACAGGGTGGTGCGTGCCCCCAACGGGATTCGAACCCGTGCTACCGCCTTGAAAGGGCGGCGTCCTGGGCCACTAGACGATGAGGGCTGATGGCCCACCTGGGCGCCTCTCAGCGCGTCGGGGACGTGAGAAGCATATGGGATGGGAGGACGGTTCGCCAAAACCGTTTTCCGGGGGTGTCCCGGCCGGGGCCCGAAAGGGGCCGCCCGTGCCCCGGCCGGGGCTAGTCGGAAGGCTCCTCGGACGGCCGGCCCGAGGGGGTGCCGGAGGGTGACGGGGAGGAGTCGGGGGACGGGTCGGGGGAGGGGGTTCCGCCGGGCTCCACCTCTTCCGGGAGGTGGCGGCTGACCTCGGCCGTCGTCAGGCCCAGGCCGCCGAGGGTGATCTCGTCCCACGCCTGGAGCCGCTTGGTGTCCTGGTCCAGGTAGAGCACGGTGGCCATGACCTGCTGGGGCTCGTCGCCCTCCACGGCCCGCAGGCCGCCGCCGCCCGTGGAGCCCACGATCATCAGCCGGGTGCCGTCCTCCATCACCCGCGTCTCGCGGCGGTGGACGTGGCCGGAGAGGACCAGCGGCACGCTGCCGTCCGTCTGCTGGGCCGCGATCGGGTTGTGCGCCGCCGCGATGTGCACCGGCTCGCCCCTGGCCGCGCTCTCGCGGATCGCCCCGGCCAGTTCGCGCCCGGCGGAGCGTTCGGACTCGTCGCCCTCGGCGACCACCGAGCGGTCCGGGGTGAACTGCGGGTCGCCGGTGCCCGCGATCCGCACGCCGTCCACGACGACCGACTCGCCCTCGTCCAGGACGTGGGTGTTCTCCAGGTCCTCCAGGTACTCCTGGGTGGTCTCCGAGTCGTGGTTGCCGCGCACCCACACGTAGGGCGCCTCCAGGTCCTCGACGGGGTCGAGGAAGCCGTTCTCGGCGGCGGTGCCGTGGTCCATGGTGTCGCCCGTGTCGACGATCACGTCGATGCCGTACTGCTCGACCAGGGACGCGATGATGTGCCACGCGGCCGGGTTGAGGTGGATGTCGGAGACGTGCAGCACCCGGATGGTGCCCGGGTCGGGCCGGTAGGTGGGCAGGGTGGAGGTGGCGTCGTAGAGCTTGGTGACGTTGGTCACCAGCCGGGCCAGCTCCTGCTGGTAGACGTCGAACTCGGTGACGATGCTGCGCGCGTTGCCGACCACGCTCGGCGCGCCGGCCAGCAGCCCGGAGAACCTCGGCTCCAGCACCGACTTGGGGTTCCACGTCGCGTACGCCGTCGCGCCGGAGGCGGCCAGCAGCGTCAGGGCGAGTCCGCCCGCCGCGAGCGCGGGCCGCGGCCGCCGGTAGACGGCCAGGCCGAGAGCCGTGGCGCCGGCGAGCACCGCCACGCAGGACCGCACGGCCAGGTCCCGCGCGCCGGCCTGGACGTCCCGGGAGATCTGCTCCTCCAGGCCGCTGATCCGCTCCGGGTGGTCCACCAGGGCCCGGGCGCGCTCGGGGTCGAGCTGGTCGATGTCGACGTCGAGGCCGAGCGGGGCGGTGTGGCTGTCCAGTTCGAGCGAGCCGAGTGGCGGCACGTCGATCTCCGTCCCCCCGTCCGGCGAGGGGCGCAGCGACATCCTGGTGTCCACCGGTCCCACGGGCGCCTCCACACTGCCCACGACGAGCAGCCCGAGCCAGGCGCCCAGCAGCGTGACGGCGGCCAGCGCGAGCGCACGGACCCAGGGACGGGGAGTGCGGGCGAGGGAGGGCGCCGGCGCCGTGCGGCGTGCCCGGCGGCGGTGCCGGAGAGCGCCGGGAACGGCTGCGGCCCGGCGGGCGGCGGCCCGGAGCGGCCGAAGTGGTTCGCGGCTCATGACGTGCCATATGCCCTGCTCGTGCGGCGGCCATGCGGTGACCGGCACGCGGTGCCGGGACCGTGCGGCGGCCGAGGGGCGTGGCGGACAATGGGCGCGTGCTGGAGATGACGCGCGAGGAGTTCGAGGAACTGGTCGCCGAGGCGCTCGACCGGATCCCTCCGGAGCTGACGCGGCTCATGGACAACGTGGCGGTGTTCGTGGAGGACGAGCCGCCCGCCGAGGACCCCGAGCTGCTCGGGCTGTACGAGGGCACGCCGCTGACCGAGCGCGGCGAGTGGTACGCGGGGGTCCTGCCGGACCGGATCACCATCTACCGCGGCCCCACCCTGCGGATGTGCGAGCGCGACGGCGGCGACCGGGAGATGGTCGTCGAGGAGGTGGAGATCACGGTCGTGCACGAGATCGCCCACCACTTCGGCATCGACGACGAGCGGTTGCACGCCCTGGGCTACGGGTGAGCCGCGGGCGTCGGGTGGAGGCGCGGGGGGAGGAACCCGTCGACCCGGACGTCGACCTGCGGGTGCCCGCCCAGCGCGCCGAGACCTCCGGGGGCCGTGCCCGGACCGTCCTCGCGGCCGTCGCGGCGGGCGGGGCGCTGGGAGCGACGGCCCGCCACGGCCTCACGCTCGCCTGGCCGGCGCCGCCGGGCGGCTTCCCCTGGGCGGTCCTCGCCGCCAACGCGGTGGGCTGCGCGCTGATCGGCGTGCTGATGGTGCTGGTGAGCGAGCACGGACGGGTGCGGCACCCCCTGGCGCGGCCCTTCCTCGGCGCGGGCGTGCTGGGCGGCTTCACCACGTACTCCGCGTACGCGCTCGACACCGTGCGGCTGCTGGAGCGGGGCGAGACGGGCACCGCCGTGGCGTACCTGGGCGGCACCCTCGCCGCCGCGCTCGGCGCCGTGTGGGCGGCTGCCGCGGCGACCCGGGCGGCGGTGGCGCGGTGAGCTGGACGGACCCGGGCGGCGCGGCCGGCTGGCCGCTGGTGGCGCTCGGCGGGGCGGCCGGGGCGTGCCTGCGGTACGCGGTGGACCGGGCGGTGCAGGCCCGGCACGAGTCGGTCTTCCCGTGGGGGACCTTCACCGTCAACGCCGCGGGCAGTCTGCTGCTGGGCCTGGTGGCCGGCGCCGCCTGGGGCGCGGCCGGGCCGGCGGCGGGGGCGCTGCTCGGCACGGGGCTGTGCGGCGCGCTGACGACGTACTCGACCTTCTCCTACGAGACGCTGCGGCTGGCCGAGCGCGGCCACGTGCGGGCGGCGCTGGCGAACGCGGTGGGCACCGCGGTGGTCGCCCTGGGGGCGGTTTGGGTGGGTCTGTCCGTCGCGCGTGACCTGTCGGGCTGATGGCAGTTGGGCAGTGGGCCCGCCTCAGTCCTCGCATCCGGAGGTGCCGCCCGTGCGCCGCAACCCCACCGCTTCCCACACCCCGTCCCGCACCCCGTCCCGCGCGTCGGCCCGCACCGCCGGGCGCGGGGGCGTCCGCACGGCGGCCGGCGCCCTGCTGGTCGCGGCCCTCGGAGGCTGCATGACGGTCGGCCCGCCACCCGACGGGGAGGACGCCGGGAGGCGGCCGGCCGGGCACCAGGCGTCCCGGGCCGCCGACGGCGTGCCGACCGGGAGCGCGGTGGTGCCGCGCGGTGGGAGCGCGGGGCGGGACGGCGACCGGAAGCGCCCGGGGGAGAGCGGGGACGCGAAGGGCGGTGACGGGAAGGGGCGCGAGTCCTCCGGTTCGCCGTCGCCCTCCTCCTCGCCGTCCGCGGGCGCGTCGCGCTCGGCGCGGCCGTCGCCGTCGCAGAGTCCGGGCAGGGGCGGCGGCAGGCCCTCCCCGCCCGTCCCCCCCACGCGTGACTCCACTCCGCCGCCGGCTCCCACGGCCCCGCCCGCCGACCCGACCCCGTCCGGAGGCGACGGGGGAGGGGGCGGCGGCGGAGACGGCGGCGCGGGAGGCGGTGCCGGCGGCGGGGAGGGCGGCGGCGGGGCGGACCCGGGCGCGGAGGAGGACCCGCGGGGCGGCCCGCGGGACGGCCCGCGGGACGGCCCGGGGACGGCGTCCACTCCCCGCGCGGCCCTCCCCGGTGCGGCCGCCCTTCCCACCGCGACCGCCCTCCCCGGTGCCGTGCTCCCGGACACCGGCCTCCCCGGCGCCGGAGTCCCGGACGGCTCCGCCGGACGGTCCGGCGAGTCCGCCGACCGACCGTGACCGTTGTCACAAGGTCCTTGCGGGGGAAGGGATTTGCGCGGGGGGCCACTGGGCCGTATGGTGGTAGATCGTTTGATCCCATTTGCCCGGCGCCCATTTCCAGCGCGCCGTGTGGCGCGTTCCTTACCCGAGCCGTGGCTGACCGCATCGAGGCGGTCGTATGCGAAAACACGGAGTCGTGGGCGCGTGCCATGACTCCGGAAGGTTTTCATCTCGCATGACCGTAACCACCCCTGACGTCATCCTGCCCGAGGACGAGAAGACGACCACGTTCGCCGACCTCGGACTGCCCGGGGAGATCGTCCGCAAGCTCGCGCACAACGGCGTCACCGTCCCCTTCCCGATCCAGGCCGCGACCATCCCGGACGCGCTGGCGGGCAAGGACGTCCTCGGCCGCGGCCGCACCGGCTCCGGCAAGACGCTGAGCTTCGGTCTGCCCCTGCTCGCCCGGCTGGCGGACGGGCAGACCCGGCGCAAGCACCCCCGCGGCATCGTCCTCACCCCCACCCGCGAGCTGGCCATGCAGGTCAGCGACGCCCTCCAGCCCTACGGGGACGTCCTCGGCCTGAAGCTGAAGGTCGTCTGCGGCGGCACCTCCATGGCCAACCAGATCAGCGCCCTGGAGCGCGGCGTGGACATCCTCGTCGCCACCCCGGGCCGGCTGCGGGACCTGATCAACCGCGGCTCCTGCTCGCTGGACGACGTGCGGATCGCCGTCCTGGACGAGGCCGACCAGATGGCCGACCTGGGCTTCCTCCCCGAGGTCACCGAGCTGCTCGACCAGCTCCCCGAGGGCGGCCAGCGGATGCTGTTCTCCGCCACGCTGGAGAACGAGATCGACACCCTGGTCCGCCGTTACCTGGCCGACCCCGTCAGCCACGAGGTGGACGCCGCCCAGGGCGCCGTCACCACCATGAGCCACCACGTGCTGATCGTGAAGCCGCGCGACAAGGCGCCGGTCACCGCCGCGATCGCCGCGCGCAAGGGCCGCACCATCGTCTTCGTCCGCACGCAGATGGGCGCCGACCGCGTGGCCGAGCAGCTCCGCGAGGCGGGCGTGCGCGCGGACGCGCTGCACGGCGGCATGACGCAGGGCGCCCGCACCCGGACGCTGGCCGACTTCAAGGACGGCCGCGTCAACGTGCTGGTCGCCACCGACGTCGCCGCGCGCGGCATCCACGTCGACGGCATCGACCTGGTGCTGAACGTGGACCCGGCCGGCGACCACAAGGACTACCTGCACCGCTCCGGCCGCACCGCCCGCGCGGGCCGCTCCGGCACGGTCGTCTCGCTGGCGCTGCCGCACCAGCGGCGGCAGATCTTCCGGCTGATGGAGGACGCGGGCGTGGACGCCTCGCGCCACATCATCGGCCGCGGCGACGCCTTCGACGACGACGTGGTCGAGATCACGGGCGCCCGCTCGCTGACCGAGGTCCAGGCCGAGTCGGCTCTGAACGCCGCCAAGCAGGCCGAGCGCGAGGTGGCCGAGATCACCCGTCAGCTCGAGCGCGCGCAGCGCCGTGCCGCCGAACTCCGCGAGGAGGCCGACCGCCTGTCGGCCCGTGCCGCCCGCGAGCGGGGCGAGGACCCCGAGGCCGCCGTGGCCGCGGTGGCCGAGGCGACCGCCACCGCGGCGGCGGAGGCCATCGCCGAGGTCGCGGCTGCCGAGGCGGAGGCCGAGGCGCGGCGGGAGCGCGAGGAGAGGTCGTACGACCGCCGGGACCGGGACCGGGACGACCGGCGTCCGTTCAACCGCGACCGCGACCGTGATGACCGCCGCCCGTTCAACCGGGACCGGGACGACCGGCGTTCATTCAACCGGGACCGTGACGACCGCCGGGACGGTTACCGCGGCGGCGACCACCGCGGCGGCGACCACCGCGGTGGCGACCACCGCGGTGGCGGCCGTCCGTACGAGCGCCGCGACGACCGGGGCGGCTTCCGCCGCGACGGTGAGCGCCGCGACAGCGACCGCCGTGACTTCGGCCACCGCGACCGCGACGACCGCCGCCCGTTCAACCGGGACCGCCGTGACGACCGCCGCCCCTTCGGCCACCGCGACGACCACCGCCGCGACGACCACCGAGGTGACCGCGGGTACGACCGCCGGGCCGACAAGCCGCGCTGGAAGCGCAACGGCTGACGCCCCGGCACCCCGGACACCCGAGGGCCCGTTCCGAACTCCCGTTCAGGAACGGGCCCTCGGCCCGTCCGCGGACGAGGGTCGCCGGACCGGCCGACGGGTGCGGGGCGACGCCGGCCCGGGGGCGGCGGAGGCCGGAGACGCCGCCCGGCGGAGGCGCGGCGGGGCTCCGTAACCCCACCGGCCGTCGCGCCGCGCGCAATGTCCCCAATGCCTTCGAAGCACGGCCCGACTCCGGGCTATGCTTCGTGGGCGGGCCGTTAGCTCAATTGGCAGAGCAGTGGACTTTTAATCCATTGGTTGTGGGTTCGAGTCCCACACGGCCTACCGGAACCCTCGGGGTTGGAACCCTCGTTGACCTGCGTCAACGGGGGTTCCGTCGTCTCCGGGGCCGCTTCGTCGGCGGAATCCGTAGGCGGGGTGGTCACAGAGTGGTCACACACGTCCTCGGCCGGCGCAGCCGGGGCCGTCTTCCGGGACCGCGGAACCAGCGCCGAAGCGCGCTCCGCAGCGTCCCGTCCGACACCGGCCAGCAGGTGCGAGTAGGTGTCCGACGTGATCGAGATAGAGGAGTGCCCGAGGCGCTTCGAGACGATGGCGAGGTCGACGCCGGCCGCGAGCATGAGCGACGCCTGCCCATGCCGCAGGTCGTGCAGCCGCACCCGGCGCAGCCCAGCCTCATCGACCAGGGCGCCGAACAGCTTCGTCACGTCGTCCGGCCGGAGCGGGCTCCCGTCCTCGCGGGCGAACACGAGCCCGTGATCCTTGTACGCCTCGCCCCACTGCTCCCGCTCGGCGTCCTGCCGCATCCGGTGCGCCAGCAGCGCGCCCACCGTCCCCTCGTCCAGATCGATGACGCGGTCCTCACCGGACGCGGTCTTCGGCTTGCCGAAGGACATGCCCAGGTGCCCGGCCTCGCAGTACTGGCACGGCGCCGGCGCGAGCTTGTTCTTCTTCCGCCCCGACTCCTGCACGATCTGCTGCCGGACCACGATCACCCGGCGGGCCAGGTCGACGTCCTCCCAGCGCAGCCCGATGGCCTCGCCGCGGCGCATCCCGGTACCGGCGATGACCTCGAACAGCGCCCCGAGGCGGTGCGTGCCGATGTGATCCAGGAACGCGCCCAGCTCGGCAGGCTCCCACGGCTTCACCTTCGGCCGCTGCGCCTTCGGCAGCTCCACGTCCTTGGCCGCGTTGAAGGTGACCAGGCGGCGCCGCACGGCCGTGGACAGGGCGCTGCGCAGCGTCGCGTGCACCCGGCGGATGGTCGCCGCCTTCCGCTCGCCGTTGTCCAGCGCGGTAAGGAGCTGGTCGACGTGCGACGGGCGCAGATCCCGCAGCCGCAGGCGACCGAGCTGGGGAACGAGGTAGTCCTCGATGTGGTGCCGGTAGGCGCGCAGCGTCGACGGGCGCAGGCCGGCCCGCTCCTTCGTCTCCAGCCATGTGGCGAGCCACTGCGCGACCGTTTGGCCGTCGTCGTGGGTGTACGTGCCCTCGCCGACCCGGGCCAGCAGCTCGGTAAGCGCGGCCTCGGCCTCGGCCGCGGTGCGGAACCCGCCCTTGCGGACCTGCCGGCGCTTGCCCGTCTCGTCCCGGCCGGCGTCGGCGACGTAGTACCACGCGCCGTGATCCTTGCGGCAGTTCCGCCGGTTGCCCTTGGCGTCGTAGGTCACCGGGCACTTGCACCGCTTGTAGACCGAGCCCTTCATGCCTCAGCACCCCCTCGAACGATTTTTCCGTCCGGCATGAGGACCGGCAGAGCCTCGGGACGGTCGAGGATGTCCAGCGACTTGAGCTCCTCGGCCCAATCGGGTGTGAAGGCTGGCACCTGGACTCCCTCACGCATCATCTTGTTCAGCACCTTGGCGAGGGCGCGGAAAGCATCCAAGCGAGCTGCGTTCGCTGCCCGGTGCTCCTCCGATTCCTCGCCGTACCCGCGGCGCGCGAAGTTCTGTTCGCGGATCGCCACACGTAGCGCGTCGGCCGCGGCCTGGTGCTCCATGTACAGCTCCAGCGGGTACGCAGCCGCCCTCCAGGCGTCCACGATGTCCTCGTACTGTCCGAGCGGCCCGCCAGCTTCCGCGATGCGTCCGTCTTCCGTGCGGACGCCGGGCACTTCGTGGCCGGCTGCCCATCGCCAAGCGAAGTAGGTGGACAGCAGGTTGTTGTGGGGCGGGACTGGGACATCGTCCAGTGTGCCCACAGGGAAGGCCAGCAGCAGGGGCGGCACGGCCAGCGCGTAGCCGAGGACCATCAGCTCATCGACTGTGACCTCTCGCCGACGTTTGCCGGTCTCCTTGTGCTTGCGGCCGGTCTCGATGTTGGTGATCGCGGCGTATGACAGTTCCGGGTAGCCGATAGCGGCACACCGGGCGGCGAGGTCTTCCCGGGTCATACCCAGGCGTTCCCGGTGCTTTCGCACTTCGGCGGCGACGACATCACTAAGGCTGGGGTGCACATCGACAAGCTACCGCACAGGGTTGCACTGTGTCGAGTGGCGGCGTACCTTCTTGCTTGTAGTTCTGCACTCCATTGAGTGCAGGATGCAACGCAACGGAGGAATCATGCCCTCGTACACCACCACCGCTCGGCGCGGCCTCACTCGCGAAGAGCTGCTCAAGCTGCCTGCCAGCGCGCCGCTGGAGATCGGCAACAAGGCGTTCGGTATCGGCCGGACGACCGGATACGCGCTGGTCAAGCGAGGCGAGTACCCGTGCAAGGTGCTGCGGCTCGGCAACGCCTACCGCGTGATCACTGCCGACCTGCTCCGCGTGCTCGGTGTCGAGCCGGACACCGAGGCCTGAAACCCGAGCGGCCCCCAGCAGGCGGACCAACGCCTGTTGCCGGGGGCCGGAAGCACCCATCCATTCCTGAACAGCCGAACGGCGGCGCGGGTCTCGACCACCCGTGTGCGCCGCCGTCGAAAGGAGCTTCAAGTGAAGCGTAACGCCCTTCCCGCCCAGCGGACCACCAGCGCCGACGCGCCGCTCATCGCCACCCAGAAGGCAGACACCCTGCCGCCCGTCCTGCTGGAGCAGGCCACCCTCTCCGAAGGCATCTACGTCATCTTCAAGGACGACAGCACGCCGATCCGCGCCGCCTACGACCCGAAGCAGGTCAACCCCGCGGTCGCCGAGGCGATGCTCCGGCTGGAGCTCGGCCGCCGCCACGACGTCCCCGCCGGCCTGGTCATCTCCGTCGGCGGCTCCCTCGCCCTCGCCCCGCTCCCCGACGGCGAGCCGCTGCGAGTCGAGCGCCAGGACGACAGCGGGCTGCACGTCACCCTCGACACCGCCCAGGCGGACCTGGACACGGTGCTGGAGCTGCTGGAGCGGGCCCACGAGGAGAAGACCGGAGCCCGCGCGTGACCGACCGTCCCCGCTCCCGTGGCCTCCGCCTGGTGCACAGCACCGGGCGGGGGCCCTCCCCGCATCTGCGGCTGCTGAGCAGCAACCCCTACGGCCTCACTACGGCCGAAGTGCGGGCCGAGGCCCGGCGGTGCCTCGCCTGCGGTTGGCAGCTCTGGGAGGTCCGCTACCGCTTCGCCACGAAGGGAGGCGGCCGGTGACGACCACCGAACCCGACTTCACCGCCGACCCCACGGCCCTGTGGGCGTCCGCCCAGGTCACCGCCCTACTCGGTGAGCAGAACGAGCCCGCCCCCGAGTACGGCAGCCCGGCGTGGGCCCGGCTCCGTGCCGCCGACCCGCGACGGGCCGCGGCCATCATCACCGCCGCCGAACAGTGGCGACGCCACACCGCCCGTACGGCCTGGCTCGACCAGCTCCTCGAAGAGGACCCCGAGCGCTGGTTCGCCGTCGTCACCGCCGACGCTGACGACCAAGCCCGTCGCCTCGCCCCGATGCTCGCCCGCCGGCCGACGAACACCGAACAGGCCTTCCGTCGCCGGTACGGACCCGTCCGCCCGGTCAGGGCCGTGCCCGGGTGGCCCGTGGCCATCCCCGGCCGCCCCGGCTGGTGGCGCCACTGCATCGACGGCCAGCAGACCGACCTTCCGCACAGCACCCTGCCCGGTCAGGAGACAGCAGCTTGACCACGTACTACGAAGCAGAGGCACCGCCGGACGGGCGCCCGCCGCTCGACCCGGCGGTGGCTCTGTTGCAAGGCCCGTACCCGCCCCAGGAACAGCCCGAAGCAGCATCTCGCTTCACCCCGGGCGCGGCGTTCTTCCACGATGTACCGGACGCCCCGCCCGCCGTGTGGGGCGCGGGCAGCGAAGTCCTGTGGGCCGAGGGCGAGGCGCTGCTCATCGCCGCCCCGCAGGGCGTCGGGAAGACCACGCTCGCCCATCAGATCATCCGAGCCCGTATCGGGCTGCAAGAGGACGTCCTCGGCTTCCCCGTGACGCCGGGCCGGCGCGTCCTGCTGCTGGCCATGGACCGGCCCTCTCAGACCCGCCGGGCTGGCCACCGCATCTTCGGCCGCGACGATCCCGCCTACCTCAACGAGCACCTGATCGTGTGGCAGGGACCGCCGCCATTCGACCTCGCCCAGCGCACGGACATCCTCGCCGCCATGTGCGACAGGGCCGGAGCCGACACGGTCGTCATCGACTCCCTCAAGGACGCCGCAGTCGGCCTGTCCGAAGACCAAGTGGGCGCCGGGTACAACCGAGCCCGCCAAAAGGCGCTCGCCAACGGAGTGCAGGTGCTGGAGCTGCACCACCTGATCAAGCGCGGGCCGAACGGCGCGGCGCCCAACACCATGGCGGACATCTACGGCTCAACCTGGATCACCTCGGGCGCTGGCTCCGTGATCCTGCTGTGGGGCGAGGCCGGCGACCCGATCGTGTCCTTCCGGCACCTGAAACAGCCCATGGACGAAGTCGGCCCGTTCCACCTCTCCCACGACCACGCGGCAGGGCTAACGACCGTCTCGCACGCCGTGGATCTCCTCGCCCTGGTGCGCGCCACGGGAGCCCGCGGCCTCACCGCGGCCGAGGCTGCTCAAGCCATCTTCGAGACGAAGAAGGCCACCCGCCCGCAGAAGGAGAAGGCCCGCCGCCGTCTCGAACGCCTCACCGAGAGCGGCGCGTTGCTCCGCATCCCGGCCGCCGACCCGGGCGGATCGACCACCTACCGACTCGCCGCCCCGGAATTCCCGTGACGGCCCGCGGGGTGCACGCACAGGTGCACGCAGCCCCTTCGACGTGCACCCCGCACGCACCGCACGACAGGTGCACGCACAACACAAACCCACAGGCCACAGGTGCACGCACAGGCGCACGCACCGCACGGAGCCTAGGTGCACGTTTTCCACCCCCCCTAGAGGGGGGGAAACGTGCACCTTCCCGCTCGCATCCGGTTCCACCCGCCTCGCGTGCACGCGCGCACGCGGGAGACCACCCCGCAGAAAGGCACGTCATGATCCTCGGCCCCGAACAGATCAAGTGGAACGAGCGCGTCATCAGTCAGGCTCGCCGCCATGGCTGGCAGGTGTACGAACAGGCGCGGCGGAACAAGCGCGCTTTCGACCCGGGCCTACTGCTGGTGCGCGGTGACCGCATCCTCGCCGTGTGGCTGCGGACCGGCCGGCGCCGCGAAGACCGTCAGCCGGACACCGACCGCTTTCCCGCGGCCGTGGAACGGTACGTGTGGTACCCGGCTGACTGGCCGCACGTGGTCTCCGCACTGCTGATAGACCCGGGCGACGGCGCTCCGGGAGCGTGACCACCAAGTGAGCACCCCACCGACGACCAGTAGCGGAGCGCCGCCCAGCGGATACCAAATCCGCTGGAACACGGTCCCGAACGGCTTCTCGACCGCAGCACGGTCGCCCCCTCGCACCCTCTCCCACCGCTGCAAATCTCAACCCTCGGGAGATCACATGCCGACCACGGAACCGAGTCTCATCGCCCGCCGCGTATGGCCTGGCACACTGCGGGCCCGCTGCTGCGTCTGCGGCGAGCCCCGCAACCTCACCCGGACCGTCCTTGAAGGCCCGTACGCACACGTCTGCCCGCGCTGCCTGGACGCAGCGCTGCGCCTGGTCGCCGAGCCCGTCCCGTCGACCATCAATCGCTGCTCCGGCCGCCACGACCACAACGACGACCGCCGGTTCAACGTCGTCGCCGTCTGGCCACTGGGCGGCTTCCTGAACTCCAGCGAGCCCACGATCCGGGCCTGCCCACGCCACCTGACCGAAGCGCTCGACACCCTCGCCGAGCGCCGAGCCACCGCCTGACTGTAGGAGGAGAACCATGCATCTGTTCGGACCCACCAGCACCGACGCCTACAACGCGCTGCACACGCTGCGCACGATCCGGCAGGAACGCATTCCGCGGCTGCGGCAGGACTTCGCCGACGCCGAACAGGCGGCGCGGACCTTCACCGATCCGCACCTGAACGACGAAGGGCTCCAGGCCCGGCGGAAGGAGATGCTCGACCAGGCCCGCGCGAAGCTGGCTGCCGCGCTCGACCGGCTGGAGGCCGAGGCGAAGCAGGCGGCCGACACCATCCGCCGGGTCGCTCAGGAGGCCACCGCACCGGCCGGGAACGCCAACGAGCAGCTCCTCGCCGAGATGCGGCAGAGCAAGGCGTGGGAGCGGGCGCGGTCGCTGCTGGAGGCCGGCCGTACCCCGGCCGAGGTCATCGCCTCGGCTGACGTCGACACGCTGCGGGCGCTGCGGGCCGAGCTGCCCACCTACCTGGCCGCGCAGGTGAAGCGGAAGCCCGGCCTGCGGAACGCCTACGGGCAGACCGGGGAGGAGTTCGACCCGGCGCCGGTGCTGCGCACCATCGACATGGCTATGGCAGAGAAGGTGGGAGGCCAGGAAGGCGCGGCGCTGCGGGCCGTTCTCGACCTGGCCACGGTCGAGCCCGGGCTCGAAGTGACGTTCAAGGGACTGCGGGCCGAGGCCGCGGGCATGGTCGACTCGATGGCCCGGATGTCCAACGCCATGGAGGCGAAGTACGCCGAACAGATGGCGGCCCGGACGCTGGTGGCCAGCGATCCCGCTCCGGCTGCCTGAGCGGCCTTCTCGCAGGCGTACAGCGGCCCCGGACCCTTCCCGGTCCGGGGCCGTTCGCGTGGCTTCTGTGGGCTACTACAGGCGTAGTGTCAGCGGCGGCCGTCGCGGTCGATGCGGCGCAGCGCGTTGTAGGCGCGGCGTCCGAGACGCAGCTTCCCGGCCGGGGTGAACGGCTGGGAGGCGCACAACGCTGCGTAAGCGACGAGCCAGAGCAGAATGGCGAGGCTAGCGGCGATCATCGGTGTCTCGGCTCCTTCTGTGGGCGGGATTCCGCGGGTTCGTGCTGGTGTGCTGCTAGGAACTAGATCGCTGGTCAGTGGACGGATGGGCCGCTAGTAGAGGTGCTAGACCTAGCAGCGCGGGCCGCTAGACCTAGCACCTCTGCGCGGTCAGCCCGCGGCCTTCTTTCCGTCACGGGCGGTGATGGCGGCGGCCACGTCGGCGCGCTTGATGCCGCGCCGGTTCTTGCCCTCGCCGTCGTCGGTGGTGCCCCACACCTGGGCGGTGGCGACGCCGTGGGGCTTGAGGGCGGCGGTCACCTGGGCCCCGGTCCACCCGTCGTAGACGTCGGGGCGGCGGTCGGCGAGCCGGGCGGCGATCCGCTCGTTCCACACCGCCTCTTCGTCGGCCGGGATGACGGCCAGGACGTCGGCGAGGATGTCGAAGTCGGCCCCGGGGTCGTCGGGGCCTTCGCCGATGGCGTGGCCGGTGATGTTGCCGTACTCCTCGCGCATCTTCCGGGCTCGGGTCACGATGCGTTCGGCGGCGGGGGCGTCGACGAACGCGCTGGAGACGATGCGGGGCTCGTCGCCCTCGCCGGCCATCCAGCAGATGCCGCGGTCGGAGCGGGAGAACATGGTGGCCCGGTAGCCGGCCTTGTACATCGAGGTGCCGAGCACCATGTCGTTGGCGGGCTGGCCCATCACCTTCAGGCAGAACCGCAGGACGGCGTTGGAGGAGATGCCGGTGGGCAGGGACTTGGCGTCCGGGCGTTGGGTGCCGAACATCGCCACGATGCCGAGCGCCGGGCCGCGCTTGACCAGGTCGGTGCAGATGGATTCGATCTCCGCGCCGTGCGTCTCGTGCTCGAAGGCGACTTGGCATTCGTCCAGGCCGACCACGATGGGGTGCAGCCGCAGCCGCTTGTCGCCGGCGAGCGTGGACGTCACCTTGGACTCCGGGCACACCTTCCGCGGCAACCCCTTGATGACCTTCGCGCGGCGGCGCAGCTCGTCTTTCAGCTCGCGCAGGGCGGCGAGGACGTAGGCGATGTCCTCGTCTTCCTCGCCGGCCCGGTAGCGGTGGCAGACCGGTTCCAGGGCGCCGAAGTCGCCGGTGCCCTTGAAGTCGAAGGCGTGGATCTCGGCCCGCGGGTCGAGGGCGGCGATGAGCAGCAGCAGCCGCATGAGGAACGTCTTGCCCATGCGCGGGATGGAGCCGACGACGACCGAGGCGAACATCAGGGTGACGCTGACCTCGCGCATGCGCTGGTCGTTGCCGAACACGACCGGCTTGAAGAGGTCGACGGTGCCGGCCTTCGCGAGCGGCCACGCGGGCTTGGTGGTCTCGTTCATCGGCTTGTCGCCGACCCACAGCACGAGCCGCCCCTCGTGCTCGTCCGGGTCGGGCGCGGGCCACACGCAGCCCAGCTTGCGGCGCAGGCCGGAGGCGAGCGGCTTGCGGGCCTCCATGATGTCCTCGGGGGTGACGCCGTAGGGCAGGTCCAGATCGGCGCGGTAGCCGGGCCCGTCGCGGGTGATGGGGGCGACGAACCGCAGCCCGTTCATGTCGCCGCCCTTCTTGATGGCGGCGCTGATCTTGGCGTTGCCGATGGCGTCCAGGCCGCGCAGCACGATGTCGCTGGTGAGCTTCTGCACTTCCGTCCTGAGCACGGCCGGGCCGATGACCGGGGCGTCCTTGGGCTGGCCCGCCCAGCCGAGGGCGAGGACGGCCACCGAGGCGGCGGCGTACAGCCACCCGGGGGCGAGGACGTACAGGGCGGCGGCGAAGGCGGTGCCGAACACCGCGGCGACGGCGACGACCAGGCCGCGCAGCCGCACCCGGTCGGCGCGCAGCTTGGCCAGCCGCATGTACTCCTCGGCGTCCTCGGCGCGCACCGCGGCCGCGCGCAGCGGCGCGGCCTCCCGGTCCCAGATCCAGCGGCCCGTCTCCCGGATCAGGCGGGCGGCGCCGCGCGGGGCCATGGCGGCGAGCTGCGCGCTGTACCAGGGCAGTCGGATGCCGTGGTAGGCGGTGGCGTATCCGGCCCGGCCGGCGGCGTGCTTGGCGGTGGCCAGCGCGTCGGCCTTGCTGCGCAGCCACGCGGGGATGATGGGGCGGCGCTTCTCCTCGTGGATGCCCGGGGCGGGCAGGTCGGGCGGGTCGACGGCCACCGGCCGCTCGCCGATGTCCTCGATGTCCTCGACGTCCTGGGCGGCGTCGGCGGGGGCGGGCGCCGGCCGCGGCTCGGGGACGGGCTGGACCGGCACCGGCTTGAGCAGCGACACCTGCGCGTCGTGCCCGTTGACCGCGGGCGGCGGGGTGATGGTGGAGTCGGTCATCATGGATCCTTCCTGGGGTTCTACGGACTCTGGGAGGACCCGGGGCGGCCGACGTCGCTGGCAGGCCTGTCCGGCCGCCCCGGGGCTTCACTGGCCGTTCTTCGCGGCCTTCTCCTCGCGCTCGCGGGCGCGGTCGATGATGCGGTCGACCTGCCGCTCAAGGTCGC
Source organism: Streptomyces glaucosporus (assembly GCF_039533345.1). Lineage (NCBI taxonomy): Bacteria > Bacillati > Actinomycetota > Actinomycetes > Kitasatosporales > Streptomycetaceae > Streptomyces > Streptomyces glaucosporus. The sequence continues at coordinate 84,227 of NZ_BAAATJ010000019.1, forward strand.
TGCGGTCGATGTCCTCGGAGATCGCGCACCGCTTCGCCATCCGGGCGATCAGCAGCGCGACCTTCGCCTTCTCGGTGGCGGTCAGCTTCGGCTCATGGGCCATGACAGGGGTTCCTTCCTGGTCAGTGAGTGGTGGTGCGGTGCACCGCGGCGGTGATTCGGTGCTGTTCCTCGGGTGAGGCGAGGGCCAGGCCGCGGGCGAACTCGCGGGCGGCCTCGGCGTGGTCGTCGTTGCGGAGAGCGGCGTCGGACCGCTCGAACGCGGCGGCTGTCGCGGGGTTGTAGTGGGAGTAATCGCGCATGGCGGGGGTGGCTTCTCTCCGGTTGGGGGTGGTCGGTGGATGGAGGTCCGGGCGGGCTGTCCCGGCTCCCCGCCCCCGCCCGCCGCCGTGGTGGCCGGCGGGCGAGGACAGGCAGCCGGTCAGCGGCGCTTGCGTGCCTTGCCGATGGCCTTCGCCGCGGCCTGGCCCTCGGGGCCGCCCACCGAGCGGACGACCGTGACGACGGCCCACGCGGAGACGACGACAACCAGGGCGACGACGGCCAGGGAGATGGCCATGGAGGTCAGGGCGGCGGTCAGCAGCGGGCCGAAGTACACCGCCCCGGCGGTCATCCCGCCGCCGATGCCGGCCCCGAGGGCGACCCGCTGCACGGTGCGGTCCGGCGGCGCCTGGTGGACGTGCACCACCTGGGGGACCTGACCGGCGTTGTGCGCCTCGGGGGCGAGCGGGGTGGGCTGGTGCACCGGCAGGTTGCCGTGCGGGCTGTAGCAGCCGCAGTCGGCGTGGTGGACGTGCTCGCTCATGACCGCTCCCCCTCGACGATTTCGCGGCGCAGCTCGGTGGCGTCCCGGCGGGACAGCCCCAGCTCCTCGCGGAGCCTGGTGATGGTCACCGGCCGCCCGGTCGACCTGACCGCCTCCCGGTGCAGCGCGCGGGCGCGTTTGCGCAGTTCGGCCGGGGTGAGGGTGACCACCTCGGTGACCACCTGGCGGCGGGCGGCGGCCGGTACGGCGGCGGTCACCTCGGCCCGCTCCTCGGCGGTCACCTCGGGCGGCCACGCGATGGGCCGGAAGGCGTCCGGCCGCACCGCCGGGATGACCACCTCGGGCTCGTCCCGGTCGGCCCGGGAGACGGTCACCTCGGGCTCGGCGGCGGGCCGCGGCTCCTCGGCCGGCGGCAGCGCCGGGGCGGCGCCGAACATGCCCGCCAGCGCCACGTCGGCGCCCTCGGTCAGCCGCTCCCGCTGCACCGCCACCAGCCGCTCGCCCAGGGCGATGTCCCCGACCCCGACCCGCCGGGCCAGCTTCCACGCGGCCAGCTCGGCCCTGCGGCGGGTCTTCTCGTCCGGATGCCCGTCGGCCACCGCCCGGTGGTACGCGAGCCGCTGCACCGCTTCGGCGTTGCGGCGCATCGCCTCGGCGTCGATGCCGGTGCGGTAGACCACGATCCGCCGGGCCAGGAAGCCCAGCCCCTCGGCGGCCACGACCATGCCCATCGGCGAGACGCCGTAGATCACGGCCTCGGTGCCGTCGTCGGCGACCGCCAGCCCCACCACCGAGGCGACCACCGGGGCCAGCCACAGCCCGACGCGGACCGGGGCGGGCGCGGCCTGCCCCAGCAGGGTGACGCCGACCATCACCAGGGCGAGCACCAGCGTCGCCCCCTCGCCGGCGGCCACCATGCCCGCGGCGGTCGCGCCGTTGCCGAACTCGACGCGGATGTTGGTGTAGGTGCCGTAGGCGCCGATCCCGGCGGTGGCGAGCATCAGGGCCCCGGCGATGCCGAAGACGGCCTTCTGGCCGCTGCTCAGGGCGTTCACTGGCCCTCACCGCCCACATGCCGGTAGCCGGTCGGGGGGTGCTCGGCCAGCCGCTCGCGCAGGTACTCGGCCTCCCACTCGGACCCCATCAGGGGCCGGTCGTGCAGGACGCCCCGCAGCGCAATCGCGACGTGAGCGACGCGCCGTTCGAGGACATCGTGGTACCGCTCGGAGTCGCCGACGGTGGCCGGGTACGGCAGGTCGATGGCCTCCAGCACAGCGGCCAGCAGCGCGCGCATCGGGGCGGGGATCTCGTGGGCGGTCATCGGGCACCGCCGCTCTGCTGCTGGGCGGCCTGCTGACGGGCGGCCTCGGCCGCGGCGGCGGCCTGCTGCGCGGAGTCGATGCGCTGCTGCGCCATCTCGTCCTGCGTCTGCTGGGCGGCGTCGGCGGCCCAGTCGGAGTAGTTAGAGGTACGGTCGTGCATGGGTTCGGACTCCTTGATCGGAAGGGGTTCGGATCAAGGCGCCGTGCCGGTGTGGCTGCACCGGGCGGCGCCGCTGCGTGTCGGCGGCGCGGTGGTCACGTGGTCACACGAGTGGTCACGGACGCGCCGTAGAGGGCCGACACAGAGCGGCACCGGGCGGAGGAGCCCTAGCCCGCTGACCTGCGGGAGAGTGAGGGATCGTCACCGGGCATCACCCGGCGGCACGATCAGGTTCGAACTTTTAATCCATTGGTTGTGGGTTCGAGTCCCACACGGCCTACCGCCCGGGCCGGCGAGGAGTCCCCGCCGGCCCGCGGAAGCGCCCCGGCCGGGCTCCTCCGGCCGGGGCGCTTCCGCGTCTCCCGGACCGGCGTCCCGGCGGGCTCGGCGGGCGGTCCGCTCCGCGCGTAGCGTCCCGGACTCGTTCCGATCACCTTCGTGAAGTGCCGGGTGAAGTGCGACTGGTCGTAGAACCCGGTGGACGCCGCCACCGCACGGGGAGGGACGCCGTCGAGGAGCATCCCGCGGGCGAGGTCGACCCGGCGGCCGATCAGGTACTGGTGCGGGCTCATCCCGAACCTCCGGCCGAACGTCCGGACCAGATGGGCGGGGTGGGCATGCAGGACGCCCGAGGCCTCCCGCAGGGAGACGCCCTCCGTGAACCGCGCGTCCAGCAGGTCCCGCAGCCGTTCGGCGAGGCAGGGGTCCTCCACGGTGCTCCCCGGCTCGAACCTGCGTTCCAGGTGCCGCCGCAGCCGCTCGGTGACGAGCGCCAGCCGGCTCTCCGCCTCCAGCTCGTCCCCGGGGCGGGCCAGGGACAGGTGGAGCAGGTGGATCCGGTGCCGCAGCACGGGGTCGTCGATGGACGGACGGTCCACGGCGAGTCCGGCGAGACCGTCGTCCAGCAGCGAGGAATCCAGGTAGAGCACCCTTTTGCGGAATCCCTCGGGCGTGACCTGGCACCCGTTGTGCGGTACGTGCGGCGGCAGGAGCGTAACGACCTGTTTCAGGGCTCCGCGTCGGTGGCGGTGGAGGTCGTACCTCACCATTCCCCTGTCGACGATGAGCAGCGCCCATGTCGCGTGTGTGTGCATCGGATACGCATGGCCGGTTATGTGCGCGTGGAAGACCTCGGAAATTCCCGCCACGGCCGGGCTCCATGCCTTGATGTCCGCGCGAGCAACCATGCAAAGATCGTACAAGACGTGTCCTGGTGGGCTGGGGAAGAATCCGGGCCATGGGATCGGAAAACAAGGCTGTTCGTTTCGACACGAAGATCGCGGTGATTCTGCGCGACGACCTCCTGACCTGGCAGCGGCTGAATGTGACCTCCTTTCTGGTCAGCGGCATCGGCACGAAGGCGCCCGAGGTGATCGGGGAGCCCTATGCGGACGCGGACGGAACGGAGTACCTGCCGATGTTCCGCCAGCCCGTTCTCGTGTTCGAGGGGACGAAGGAGTCGCTGACCGACTCCCACAAGCGCGCCCTCGACCGCGGTGTGCCGATGTCGGTCTTCACCTCCGACCTGTTCGCCACCGGCAACGACCGCGACAACCGGGCCGCCGTGCGTGCCGTCCCCGGGGGCCGGCTCGATCTGGTGGGGCTGGCCGTGTACGGGCCCCGCAACGCGGTGGACCGGATCGTCAAGGGCGCCCGGATGCATCCCTGACGCCGAACGGACGCCGGCGTCCGGCCCCGTACCCCGGAATTCGGGGTGACGGTCCGGATCCGCCGACGCGCATGTGCGCCCGCGGGCCGCCGCGGCATTCTCCGGAAGTGCGTTCGCGAGTTCGGTGATCCCCGTCGGGGACGTGCCGTATCAGGTGGCCGTGGCACTGGAATTCGACGGGTGGACCGTCGTCCCGTTTCTTTTCCCGGTATTCGCGAAAGGCGGGACGAGGAGAGCGGAGGTGAGATGGCCGGGAGGCAGCCGGCGCGAGCCGCGGCGGCAGGGGATGTCCGGCGTATTCGCCCGCGATTCGTTCCCCTTCCGGGGAATTCCCTCCGGACCGTTCCGTGAACGGCAGTGTGATCGTCCCCGTGCCGGCCCCTGCAGGGCGTTCCCCGTGAGGTGCCCCGGCCCCGTCGTGGACGGGGCCGGGGCTCAGCCCAGGAGCACGTCCTGGACCAGGAAGAGGTTGAGGCCGGTGATCGCCGCGGCCGCGGCCGTGCCCAGGACGGTGGTGACGGGGCGGTTCACCAGGGCGCCCATGACGCGTCGCCGCGCGGTGAAGACGACCAGCGGGATCAGGGCGAAGGGGATGCCGAAGGAGAGCACCACCTGGCTGAGCACCAGCGCCTGGGTGGGGTCGACGCCCAGGGCGAGCACGGTCAGGGGCGGGCCCATCGTGATCAGGCGCCGCAGCGTCAGCGGGATCCGGCGCCGCAGGAAGCCCCGCATGATGACCTGCCCCGCGTAGGTCCCGACGCCCGACGAGGCCAGGCCCGACGCCAGCAGGGCCAGCGCGAACGCCAGCGCCGCGCCGGGGCCGATCGCGGCCCCCAGGCCGTGGTGGAACTGTTCGAGGGTCTCGTGGGCGGCGGATCCCGGGGACCCCTCCCCGTGGAAGGCCGCGGCGGCGACGGTGAGCATGGTCGCGTTGACCACGCCCGCGGTGCCCAGGGCGACGAGGATCGCCGTGCGGTTCGCACGCAGCACCAGCCGTTTGCGTTCCGGCGAGGTGCGGCCGTACCGGCGGCTCAGGGAGGAGTGGAGGTAGATCACGTGCGGCATCACCGTGGCCCCGACCATGCCGGTGGTCAGCAGGATGCTCCGCGTGTCGGCGAACCTGGGCCGCAGGCCGCCGAACGCCCCGCTCCAGGAGCCGGTCCGCAGGCTCTGGTAGAGGAACCCGGCGAGGATGACCAGCAGGAAGCCGGTGATCACCAACTCGAAGCGCCGCCTGCCCTCGGGGGCGAGCGTCAGCAGCACCAGGGACGCGGCCCCGACGATGAACGCGGCGGGCACCAGGGGGATGCCGAACAGCAGGTACAGGGCCACCGCGCCGCCGACGAACTCGGCCAGGTCGGTGGCCATGGCCACCAGTTCGGCCTGGACCCACAGCACCCGGCACAGCGGCCGGGGGGTGTGCTCGCGGCACAGCTCCGGCAGGTCGCGGCCGGTGGCGACGCCGACCTTGCAGGCCAGGTACTGGACGAAGATCGCCACCACGTTGGCCAGGGCGATCACCCACAGCAGCAGGGTGCCGTAGCGGGCGCCCGCGGTCATGTTGGTGGCGAAGTTCCCCGGGTCGACGTAGGCCACCGACACCACGAACGCCGGGCCGAGCATCGCGGCCACGGCCCACGGGCCGGGGTGCCGCCGCGGGCCCGTCCACCGCTCCGCGCCGGTGTCCGGGCGGTCCGGGCGGTCCGGGCGCTGAACGGTGTCCGTGCCCGTCGCGGCGGGGGCCGGGGGCGGGGCCGGGTCCAAGGCGGCGGACGGCGGTGCGGGCGGGGGAGCCTTCTGGTGCTGACGGGGGTCAAGCATCGGACGCCCCTCCGCTCCCCGCTGCCCGGGTCCGGGCGGCGGCCGGCGGGACGTCCCCCCGTGCCTTCCGCACCGACCGCGTCCCCCGTGCTCCACGCGTCTCCCGCGCCGCGCGGAGGTATGGCACCGGCCTGAGGACGACGGCGGCGAGCAGGGCGAGTGCCGACAGGCGCTCGGCCGTTCCGCCGGCGACCAGGCCGACGGCCGCCGCCGCGGCGTACAGGGCCAGGAGCGTCATGGTGACGGGGCGGGGGCGCCCCCGGACGGCCGCCGCCGGGGCCGCCCCGCTCGCCGTCCCCCGTGCGGAATCCGGTGCGGAGTCCCGTGCGGGGCTCTGTGCGGAATCCCGTGCGGGGCCCTGCGAGGGATCCCGTGCGGAATCCCGTGTGCCCGTGCGTGTGCCCATGGTCTTCTCGCTTCCTCCGGGCGGGCGGACGGGTCGGCGGACGGGCGGGCCCCTCCCGCGCCGGGAAGGGCCCGCGGCCGCCTCACTCGTCGGGCGAGAGCGCGTTCCTGAGCTTGCCCTTCAGACCGGTCTCGGTGCCCAGCGCCGGGCTCTTGGGGTCCCCCATGCTGCCGTCGTAGGTGGCGAACAGCTTGGGGTCGGGGGGCGGGGGCGACGCCTTGTCGCCCAGGGGCTGGGCGTCGGCGAGCACGCCGAACTCGTGGTCGCCGTCCGGGGTCGGGCCGGACGCCCACAGGCCCGCGGCGGCGGCCTCGCCGTCGGAGAGGTGCCACAGGGCCGCGGCGTGCTCGCGGTGCTCCTCGTCCGCGAGGCTGCCGGGGACGACGACGTCCTCCAGGTTGTCCTCGCGGAGCTGCTCGATGGCCGCGAGCCACAGGTTCTGGTGGTAGGTGTCCCGGGCGAGGTTGAAGCGGAGCATGTCCTTCACGCCGGGGTCGTCGGTCATGTTGTACAGCCGCGCGGTCTGGAGCCGGCTCTGCGCCTCGGCGGCGACGTTGGCGTAGAAGTCGGCCAGCAGGTTGCCGCTGGCCGTCGCGTAACGCCCGTTCCAGGGGTAGCCGTTGCTGTCCGACGGGAGCGCGGCGCCGCCCGCGATGATCGCCTGCTGCGGGTCCATGCCGCCCATGACGGCGCCCACGGCGGGGTCGGAGACGGCGACCTGGGTGGTGGCGGTGGCGGGGGCGCCCTCCATCAGGCGGGCGATCATGGTGGCGAGCATCTCGACGTGGCCGATCTCCTCGGTGGCCACGTCCATGATCATGTCCTTGTACTTGCCTTTGACGCGGCAGTTCCAGCCCTGGAACATGTACTGGACCATCACGGTCATCTCGCCGTACGCGCCGCCGACGAGTTCCTGGAGCTTGTGGGCGTAGACCGGGTCCGGCTTCTCGGGCTTGGCGTCGAACTGCAGCCGCTGGGTGTGTCGGAACATCTGTGCTCTCGCTTTCCGGACGAGGACGGTTCTCGGTCGTCGGCGGAGCGCGGGCGTGCGCCGTTCGCGGTGCCGGGCCGCCGTGCGTTCCGCCCTTCGGACGCTAGGAGGGGCCCGTCACCGTTCCGTCTCCACCGGGCGGGGCGAGGGCGGGGCGGGAGCGGGACGGAGGCGGGCGGGGGCGCCCGGGGTGTGTGACGCGCCGGGCGGCGGGAACCCCGTCCGTCCGCGGACCTGTGGAAGCCGGCCGCGCCGTTCCCCGCGGAGAAGTCCCATGCGGAGAGAAGTCCCATGACGTCCTCCTTCGTGCTCACCACCCGGCCGCCGCACGCCGACACGGCGGAGTGGGAGGCCCGTCTCGCCCTGCTGGGCCGCTTCCGCATGGAGATCCGGTCCCGGAGAGTGGTCCTCAGCCCTTCCGTGCAGCGGCTGCTGGCCCTGCTGGCGCTGCATCCCGAAGGGGCGACCAGGGGGTCCGTGGCCTCGACGCTCTGGCCGGACCTGCCCGTCGGGCGCGCGGGCGCGAGCCTGCGCTCGACCCTGTGGCGGCTGTCCCGGAGCAGCGGGCCGAGCAGGCTGGTCGACGCGGGCGGCAACTGCCTGGCGCTCGCCCCGGCGGTCGGCGTCGACCTCCACGAGGCCGAGGGGCACGCCGCGTCCCTCGTGGCGTCGCGCGACCCCGGTCCGGTGCCGCTGCCGGTCCTGGCCGAACTGAACGAGGACCTGCTGCCCGACTGGACCGAGGACTGGCTGCTGGTCGCCCGGGAGCACTTCCGCCAGACCCGGCTGCACGCGCTGGAGGCCGTGAGCCGGCACCTGCGCGACGGCGGTCAGCTCGCCGCGGCCATGGAGTCCGCGATGATGGCGGTGGAGGCCGAGCCGCTGCGCGAGAGCGCGCACCGCCACGTCGTGGACGTCCACCTGGCGGAGGGCAATGTCGCGGAGGCCCTGCGGCACTACGAGTTCTTCCGGCGGATGATCCGCAGCGAGCTGGGGCTGGGCCCGTCGTCCGGCTTCCGCCGGCTCGTGGCGCCCTACCTGGGCCGCCCCCTGGACCCCTGACGGCCCGGCGTCCCGTCCGCGGTGACGCCCCTGTGACGCCGCCGGACGCTCGCCCCCGGAGCGTCCGGCGGCGCCGGGGTTCAGGGGCGGGTCCGGGCGGGGCCGAACCCCTTCCGCCACGCGAGGGAGACGTGGACCAGGGCGACGAGGACGGGGACCTCGATCAGCGGGCCGACGACGCCGGCCAGGGCCTGGCCGGAGGTGACGCCGAAGGTGGCGACGGCGACCGCGATGGCCAGTTCGAAGTTGTTGCCCGCGGCGGTGAAGGCGAGGGTGGCGGTGCGGTCGTAGGGCAGGCCGACGGCCTTGCCCAGGGCGAAGGAGCCGGAGAACATCAGCGCGAAGTACACCAGCAGCGGCACCGCGATCCGGGCCACGTCCAGCGGCCGGGAGGTGATCGTCTCTCCCTGGAGGGCGAAGAGGAGCACGATGGTGAACAGCAGCCCGTACAGCGCCCAGGGGCCGATGCGGGGCAGGAAGCGCTGCTCGTAGGCTTCGCGGCCCATGCGCCGCTCGCCGAGGCGGCGGGTGAGGAACCCGGCCAGCAGCGGGATCCCGAGGAAGATCACGGTGTTGAGGGCGATCTCCCGCACGGAGATGTCCAGCCGCTCGCCGTCGCCCAGGCCCAGCCGGCCGGGGAGCAGATCGAGGTAGAACCAGCCGAGCAGGCCGAAGGCGAGGACCTGGAAGAGGCTGTTGAGGGCGACGAGGACGGCGGCGGCCTCGCGGTCGCCGCAGGCCAGGTCGTTCCAGATGATCACCATGGCGATGCAGCGGGCCAGCCCGACGACGATCAGCCCGGTGCGGTACTCGGGCAGGTCGGGCAGGAAGATCCAGGCCAGGGCGAACATCACCGCCGGCCCGACGAGCCAGTTGAGCACCAGGGAGGAGATCATCAGCCCGCGGTCGCCGGTGACGGCGTCGAGCCGGTCGTAGCGGACCTTGGCCAGCACCGGGTACATCATCACCAGCAGGCCGAGCGCGATCGGCAGGGAGATCCCGCCGGTCTCGATCCTGCTCAAGGCGTCGTTCAGGCCGGGGACGAGGCGTCCCAGTCCGAGGCCGGCGGCCATGGCCAGCAGGATCCACACCGCCAGGAAGCGGTCCAGGGTGGAGAGTCCGGCGACGACGCCGGCGGTCTCGTCCGCCGGTCTGCCGGTGCGTCCGGGCGCGGCCCGGTCGGCGGTGCTCACGGGCAGGGCCTCTTGGTCTCGGTGGCGCGGGCGGCGCGGGCGGTGCGGGCCAGGGTGTCGAGGCCGCGTCCGAGGCACTCGATGACGTCCGGGCGCAGCCGGTAGTAGGTGTACCGGCCGCAGGGCTCGGTCTCGACGATGCCGGCCTCGCGCAGCACCCGCAGGTGGTTGGAGAGGTTGGTCTGCTTCGCCCCCGTCTCGGCCACCAGGTGTGTGGTGCACAGCGTCTCGGTGGCGAGCAGGGTCACGATCTTGAATCTGAGCGGGTCGGCGAGAGCCCGCAACAGATCAGTATCGACTGAAGTCAGCATGGGCTGATACTTTCATGCGGCCGGGGCGGTGTCACCCCCTTCTTCCGCGGGCCCCGGCCGACGACACGAGAGGTTCGCCGATGCCCGACAAGCCGTCCGTGCTGTTCGTCTGCGTCCACAACGCCGGACGCTCCCAGATGGCCGCCGCCTGGCTGACCCACCTGGCCGGCGACCGGATCGAGGTCCGCTCCGCCGGCTCCGCCCCGGCCGACCGGGTCAACCCGGCCGCGGTGGAGGCCATGCGGGAGGCCGGGGTCGACATGTCGGCCCGGGTGCCCGAGGTCCTCACCACCGAGGCCGTCCGGGCCTCCGACTACGTGATCACCATGGGCTGCGGCGACGCCTGCCCCGTCTTCCCCGGCAAGCGTTACCTCGACTGGAAGCTGGACGACCCCGCGGGCCGGGGTGTCGAGGCCGTCCGCCCCATCCGCGACGAGATCCGCGGGCGGGTCGAGGCGCTGATCGCCGAGATCGACGCCGGGACCGGTGCCGGAACCGGCGCCGGATCCGATGCCGGGGTGGCCGGGTGAACCCCCCGGAGAGCGCCGTGCCGCCGCCGTCCGGCGGCGCCGGGGGACGGCGGGACGGCGGGAAGCGCGCGCAGGAGCCGGCGGACGGGCGGCGCGGTCCGGACGCGGCCCCGCGGCTGAGGCGGCGCCTGGGCACCTTTGACGCGGTGGTGATCGGCCTGGGCTCGATGATCGGCGCGGGCGTCTTCGCCGCCCTCGCCCCCGCGGCGCGCGCGGCCGGGTCCGGACTGCTGCTCGCCCTGGTCCCGGCGGCGGTCGTGGCGTACTGCAACGCGACCTCCTCGGCCCGGCTGGCCGCCCGCTACCCGGCCTCCGGAGGCACCTACGTCTACGGCCGCGAACGGCTGGGCGAGTTCTGGGGCCACCTCGCCGGCTGGGGGTTCGTGGTCGGCAAGACCGCCTCGTGCGCGGCGATGGCCCTGACGGTGGGCCTGTACGCGTGGCCCGGGCAGGCGCACGCCGTGGCGGTGGCCGCGGTGGTGGCGCTGACCGCCGTCAACTACGCCGGTGTGCAGAAGGCCGCCTGGCTGACCCGCGCGATCGTGGCCGTCGTCCTGGCGGTGCTGGCCGCCGTGGTGGTCGCCTGCCTGACCTCCGGGGAGGCGGACCCGGCGCGGCTGGGGACCGGCGGCGGGGACGTCTCGCCCGGCGGGGTGCTCCAGGCGGCGGGCCTGCTGTTCTTCGCCTTCGCCGGGTACGCGCGCATCGCCACGCTGGGGGAGGAGGTCCGCGACCCGGCCCGCACCATCCCCCGGGCGATCCCGCTGGCCCTGGGCATCACCCTGGCCGTCTACGCCGCCGTCGCGGTCGCCGTGCTGGGCGTGCTGGGCGGCGGCCTGGCCTCGGCGACCGCGCCGCTGGCGGACGCGGTGCGCGCGGCGGGCGCGGCGGAACTGGCGCCGGTGGTCCGGACGGGCGCGGCGGTGGCCGCGCTGGGGTCGCTGCTGTCCCTGATCCTCGGGGTGTCGCGCACCACCCTGGCGATGGCCCGCGACCGGCACCTGCCGCCCGTCCTGGCCGCCGTCCACCCCCGCTCCGGGGTGCCGCACCGCGCCGAACTGGCGGTCGGCGCGGTGGTGGCGGTGGTGGCGGCCACGGCGGACCTGCGCGGGGCGATCGGCTTCTCCTCGTTCTGCGTGCTGGTCTACTACGCGGTGGCCAACGCCTCCGCCTGGACCCTCACCCCCGCCGAGGGGCGTCCGCCGCGGGTCGTGCCCGCGCTCGGACTGGCCGGGTGCGCGGCGCTCGCCCTGTCCCTGCCGTTCGCGTCGGTGGTCTCGGGCGCGGCGGTGCTGGCCGGCGGCGCCGCCCTGTACGGGGTGCGGCGCGCGGCCGGCGCGCGCCCGTAGCCGCCGGGGGGCGGTCCCAGGCTCCCCCGGGGCACCACGCGGCACGGCCGTGACCCGGCCGGTGCGTCCGGCTCGCCCGGCGGCCGGACCTCGGGGAGAGTGGAGAGGTGTACGGCGAGGCATGGCACGGGACGTCGGACGACGGGGGCAGGGCCCGCGTCCGCTCCATTCCGGGCATCGGCCGTCCGCCGTGGCTGCTGCCCCTGGTGCTGATCGCGCTCGGGGTGATCGTCGACCTGCTGATACCGAGCAGCCTGCTGGTCGGCTCGCTGTTCGCCGCCCCCATGGCCGCCGCCGCCCTGTGGACGGGCCGCGGCACCGTCCTCACGGGGGCCGTCGCGACGGCGCTGGTCCTCCTCCTGGTGGTGTGGGCGAACGTGCTGTCCGTGGTGGAGGGCGTGCTGCGGGTGACCGCGATGTCCGCCGTCAGCGCGCTGGCCGTGGCCGTCCACCACGCCCTGCACCACAGCGAGTTGCGGCTGGCCTCGGTCCGCCGGGTCGCGGAGGCCGTCCAGCTCGCCGTGCTGCCCGTCCCGCCCTCCCGGATCGGGGACCTGAGGTTCGCGGTGCGCTACGAGGCCGCGCAGGTGAACGCCCTCATCGGCGGTGACATGTACGGCGTGCAGCGGACGCCGCACGGGGTGCGGATGCTGGTGGGCGACGTCCGGGGCAAGGGGCTGGACGCGGTGGCCGTGGTCACCGTGGTGTTCGGCGCCTTCCGGGAGGCGGCCGAGACGGAACCGGACCTGGGCTCGGTCGCGGACCGGATCGAGCACTCCCTGGTCCGGGAGAGGGGGCAGCGGGGCGGGGCCGGCCGGCTGGAGGGGTTCGTCACGGCCGTCCTGGCGGAGGTCCCGGCCGGGGCGCCGGGCACCCTGCGGATCGTCAACCGGGGCCACCCGCCGCCCCTGCTGCTCCCCGCGGACGGGGCGTCCCCGCGGCTGCTGGAGCCGGACTCCTACGCCCTGCCGCTGGGACTGGGGGACCTGGCGGTCGGGGGCGGCCACGCGGAGCCGGTGCCCTTCCCGCCCGGCAGCCTGCTGCTGCTCTACACGGACGGGCTGACCGAGGCGCGGAACGCCGCGGGCGCCTTCTACGACCCGGTGGCGCGGCTGCGCGGCCGGCGATTCACCGGTCCGGGCGCCCTCCTGGACGCGCTCGTCGAGGACGTCGGCGCGTACACGGGGGGCGGCACGGACGACGACATGGCGATGCTGGCGGTCATGCGCGAGCCCGCCACCCCGCCCGCCGCGCGGTGACCGTGCGTGAGCGGCGTGCAGCTCTCCGCATAACATCTGAGACAACGTCAGAAAGTGTGACGCGTGTCTCCGGCGGAATTCCGGCGGCAACTCGCCCGGATTGAGCAGTTATTGACCCGTTAAGTCCTCCCTGAAATTACTTCCGCTTTAAAGGGGAGACTTGGAATCCCGAGCGCCCCTCTATTAACGTTCGATAACGCAGCGCGGTCGTCACTGCCGCCGTAAGAGGCGGCACCGTGCGCCGTCGCCGAATCCTGAACGCGCGGCCTCACCGCACCGGGAGGCCGGGCCCAGGGAACCGGGGAACCACCAATTGGGGTGAATCGGGCCGTACCGCGTGTACGACCCGTAGGAGACCTTCCTGCTCCGAACCCGTCAGCTAACCCGGTAGGCGAGAAGGAAGGAAAGGAGAGCGCCCCCGTGGCGTCCAGCAGCCAGGCCCCCGAGGCCCCCCGGGTCTCGCACGACCCGCACACCGCCGGTTTCGTCCCGTTCGGCCCGGAGGGGGACGGGGACCGCCCGGCGTGGAACCCCACCGAGGACTCCATACGCCCGGTCCGCGGCCGGCACCGCGTGGTCAAGCAGCGCAGCGGCGGCATGGCGCGCAGCGGGGCCGTCCTCGGCGTCGGCATGATCGCCGCGGTCGGCGCGGGCGGCATCGCCACGGCCAAGGAGAAGTCCCCGGCCGCGATCTCCATGCCCGACCTGGGCGCCGTCGCCGAGAACATCCCCGGCATCGGCGGACTGGTGGGCGACTCGGAATCCTCCGACGGCGGAGAGGCCGGCGAGACCGAGGCCCTGATCGCCCAGGCCGCCTTCGGCGCCGGGACCGAGGACGTCGCCGCCGACCCCCTGACCGCGGACGCCGGCGAGGCCCTGCGGGCGCGCATCCTCCAGCAGGCCGACCAGCAGCAGACGGACGCCGTCCAGGCTGCCCTCGAGGACGCCGCCGCCCAGGCCGCGGACGAGGCCGCCGAGGAAGCCGCGGACAAGGCCGCCGACGAGGAGGCCGAACGCAAGCGCAAGGCGGCCGAGGCGGCCAAGCGGAGGGCCGAGGCCGAGCGCCTCGCCAAGCTCGCCGCCAGCTACACCCTCCCCCTCTCCTCGTACCAGCTGACCTCCACCTTCGGCCAGTCCGGCTCGATGTGGTCCAGCACCCACACCGGCCTGGACTTCGCGGCCCCCTCCGGCACCCCCGTCAAGGCCGTGCACAGCGGCGAGATCGTCGAGGCCGGCTGGGCAGGCTCCTACGGCTACCGCATCGTCCTCAAGCTCGACGACGGCACCGAGGTCTGGTACTGCCACCTGTCGTCCATGACCAGGACGAGCGGCAAGGTGACGACCGGCGACGTGATCGGCCGCGTCGGCTCCACCGGCAACTCCTCCGGCCCGCACCTCCACATGGAGGTCCGCCCGGGCGGCGGCGACCCGATCGACCCGCTGACCTGGCTGCGCAGCAAGGGCCAGAACATCTGACCCACTCCCCGCCCGCCGCCTCCGGGATGCGGGCCGGGCAGTGCCCGCACACCCCCGTGCCCCGGCGGCCCTGGTGACCACCCCCCGACACCAGGGCCGCCGGCCTTTCCGTACACCGCCGGCCCTCCCGCCCGCCGCCGGGGTCCGGCCGCGCCGTGCGGCTCAGCGCCGCGGCTGCCCGTACGCGCGCCCCACGGTGAGCCGCACCACCAGCCGGCGGTCGGCGACCATGGCCCGGCGGTAGTCGTCCCAGTCGGGGTGCTCGCCCCGGATCGCCCGGTAGACCTCGACCAGCTCCTCGACGGTGGCGTCGTGCGGATCGGCCGCCACGGGCGTCAGCTCGGCCAGCCCCTCCACCACCGTCCAGGCCCAGCCGTCCTCGCTGGTGACGTGGAAGCTCGCGCGGGGGTCGCGGGCGAGGTTGCGGGCCTTGGCCCGGTCGGCGGTGACGGAGACCCTGATGAGCTGCCGCCCGGGATCGTAGGCGTAGTTCACGTTGGACAGCTGCGGCCGGCCGTCCCGCTTGAGGGTGACCAGCACCCCCAGGTCGCGCTCGGCGAGCAGGGAGAGCAGGGCGTCCTGCGGGGTGCCTCCGGTGTTCGCGCTGCCGTTCGCGCTGTCGTTCCCGGTGTTTCCGCTGTCGTTCCCGGTGTTCGCGGCCACGGTGGGTCGGTCCCTTCGTCGGCGGGCGGCGTGGTGTGCCGTACGGCTCAACGAACCGGCGACCCGGCCGATTCCAGGGGACGCGCCCCGGCGAACCGCAGGTGGTAACGCCTGACGTCGCTGCGGACCATCCCGGGGAAGTTCTGAACGCGCTGCCACTGCGGAGTCGTCGTGCCGATGCCCTCGCCGGGCGCCTTCAGCGCGTCGATGTGGGCCTGCTCGCTCTCCCACTCCGCGTAGTTGACGACGCGTGTGCCGTCCAGACCCAGGTGGAAGTGGCCGGAGATGCCGCCGGACGGCAGGCCGGCGTCGGTGGCGATCGCCTCGCCGACGGCGTCGACCCACGCCCGCTGCCGCTCCTCGTCGGGCCCCTCGAACGTCACGTCCACGATCACCACGCACCCCGGCTCGGGCCGCTCGCCCTCCGGCTCCGGCGGGAAGCTGCGGTAGAGCCGGGTGCGCAGCAGCTCGACCCGCTCGATCCCCGGCACGGCGGCGTCGATCTCGTCGTTCCGCTCCTGCCGGTGATCGCGGACGAAGGCGTCGTACGCCTCCTGGCTCGTCCACTGGGAGTAGTGGAGCAGCGTCCGGCCGTCGGTCCCGGCGTACACGCTGTACGACAGCAGCTCCGGCGTCGGCCAGGGCCGCTTCTCCCAGGTGGCGGCGATCGCCTCCACGGCGGCGCGCTGCCGCTCGGGCGTCCCCACGTCCCAGGTGCTGAAGAGCGCGGCACCGGAGTCGGGGCGGGTGGGGTCGGGGTGCACGGGCATGGCGGTTCTCCCTCGCTGGTCACGGATGTGTCCGTCGCGTTCGTCCACACCCTCACACTTCAAGTTCCCTTGAAGTCAAGGGCTTTCGGAACCGCCCGCCGCGTCCCGGCGGCAGCGCCGCGGAGCCCGCCCGCCCCGGCCCTCGGGGCCCCGTCTCCCGGGCCTGCTCGGGGGGCGGACGTCAGAGACCGTCGCGCCCCTTCACCCCGCCGAGGAACGCCTCCCACGCGTCCGCCGCGAACACCAGCACCGGCCCGCCCGGCTCCTTGCTGTCGCGGACGGCGGTCCGCCCGGCCGCGAGGAAGGCGGCCTCGACGCACTCCAGTCCCTGTCCACCGCTGTGGGAGGACTTGAACCAGCGGGCGGAGGGGAGTCCGTCGGTCGGCGTCGGACGAGGGGAGGGCATCACAGCTCCTTGCGCAGCTTGTCGAGCAGGGCGATCGAGGCGTCCGGTTCCAGAGCCTGCTGCCGGAGATCGGCGAACGCCTTGCGGTACTCCTCCACCTCGGCGTCCTTCTCCAGATAGAGGGAGACGGTCAGGCTCTCCTGGTACACGACGTCCAAGGACGGATCCGTACCCACGAGGATGAGAAACGTACTCAGGGCGGAGGAGCGGAACCCTCTGTCGAACGGCAGGACGCGCAGGTCGATGTTGGGTTGGTGCGCGCATTCGATGAGGTGCTCCAACTGCTCCCTGTGGACGTCCGGCGGGCCGGTACGCCGGACGACGGCCTCGTCCAGGACGACCCGCAACTCGAGCGGATCGGGGCGTGTGAGGATCTCCTGCCGCTTCATGCGGACATCGAGGTTGGCCTGGAGATGCTCCTCGGCGAGGGACGCGAGATCCGTGCGGTGCAGCGCCTCCGCATAGCGGCGGGTCTGGAGCAGGCCGGGGACGTAGACGGCCGAGTAGTGGTCTTCCCGGACCGATTCGTTCTCCAGGGTCAGGAACAGGTTCATCCGGCTGGGGATCGCTTCGAGGTACGACTGCCACCAGCCCTCGACCTTGGCGTTCTTGGCGAGGTCGACAAGATGGGCGCGTTCTTCGTCCGATGCGCCGTATGCGCGGCACAGTGCATCGACGAAGGCCCACTTGACCGAGCCTTCCTTGGTCTCGTAGCGGCTGACCGTCGCCTTGGAGAGGCCGACCAGTTCACCGGCCTCTTCCAGCGACAGTCCCTTCTGCCTGCGCAGTCTGCGCAGGCCGGCCCCCAGTTGTCGGCGTCGCGTCGTCGGCCCCGTAGCCATGGCCCGCCACGTCTCCCTTCGTTCCGGCACCGGGCCCGCTCATCCCGCGTGCGCCAAGGCGCCGTCGCCCAAAGGTAGTTCACAGGCGAGTGGCTCAGGGTGAGGTCTCTTGTGAGAGTTACACAGCGATAGTTACCGTGCCATACTCTCACCCGCTGCTACGCAGCGCACTCGGTCGGTCACTCAGCCGACGGGACTTGAGCGAGGACTTGAGGGGGACGGCGTCCATGGGTCTCAATCACTGCCTGCCGAGGAAGCGATGGGAGCTTCCCTTCCTGGCGGATCCGCGAGAAGTCGCAGGGCTGCGCCGCGTTGTGCGGAAGCACCTGGAACTCTGGGGAATGCCGGAGCTCGCCGACACGGCGCAGCTCTGCGTCAGCGAACTCGTCACCAACGTCATCAGGCACGTCGGAGCGGGTACGCCGGCCACGCTCGCTGTCTCCATGAACCGGACCCGCCTTCGCATCGAGCTGAGCGACCCCGACGTCCGTGCGCTTCCCACCCTCATCAGTGCATCGGACGACCAGGAGTCGGGGCGCGGACTGGCACTGCTCGACGCCGCGACGGCCGCCTGGGGCGTCGTGCTGCGGGAGGACTCCAAGGTGACGTGGTGCGAGTTGGACACCGATCTGACCAGCCCGAACGGTCACACCGGAGGAGAGCGCGTCACCAGGGCCGAGGCGCTCCTCACTCTCTACGGCAGCCAGGGAGGCGCACCCGACTCCCTGGCGGGTGCCGCTGCGCGGGAGGCCGCCGTCCACCTGATCACCGACGTCCTCCACTGGCTCCGCGCTCACGGCCACGATCCGGACACCGTCTTGGACCACGCCCAGACGCGCTACGAGACGACGCCGGCGGAGGCGGGCCGGTGAAGCCGACGGACGCCGCGCTCGCGGAGATCACCGCCGAGTTCTGCGACTCCGAACCGGAGCACCGGGACTCGGGCGACCTCTCCTTCCTCGTCAAGACAGCTCGACGCCATGGCCTTCTGGAAGGCGTCACCGTCCACGAACTGACTCCCGAAGCCTGCGGCGACGAGGCCTTCCTGATCACCGTCGAGATCGCCGACCGCATCACCGTCTCCTCCTCTCCGCTTCTCTGGAGGGAGATGGCACTCGGGGCCGACGACTTCGTACGGAGGCTGCTGGAACGGATCGCCCAGGTGGCAGATCGGCTCAGGGCCGACTTCGCCGCCGAGGCGGTTCTCAGAAGCGCACTGGAGCGCGCTGCTAGGCACCCCGAGTGACGGCCGTGTACGTCCACACGTCCGCCGGAAGGTCGTGAGCCAGCTTCCACACGATGCCCATGGGACGGCTGCCCTTGTGCGACACGTATTCGGCCGGGCCCAGCAGCATCCAGGGGCCGGGGCCGGTCTCGGTCGTCTTGAAGCGGCGGGCGAAGAGCAGGACGTGGCTCCCCAGCTCCTTGTGGCGCTGGTAGCGCTGCCCCACGGGAGAGGTCTCGGAGGTGCTCACCTGGGACTCCCAGTGGAAGTGGTCCCGGCTCAGGGCGTAGTCCTTGTACCGCGTCTGCGGCGAGAAGTCCTTCTCGTCCTTCTCCAGGGTGATGAGCAGGGCGTCGGTGCGCAGGTTCTCGCACCAGCGCACACCCTCCCGGAAGTTGACGGGCTTGGAGCCGTTCACGTCCACCTGCCCCAGGGCGGTCAGGATCTCCTCGCGGTTGTAGTACGCGTGGACGGTGAGAGGAAGGTCCGCGTGCACCCCGCTCAGCGGGATCGGGTAGTGCTCGGTGTGCTCCAGGTTGTACGCCAGGATCTGGCGCACCTCGTCGCGGAAGGCGTGCTGCCCGCGCAGGGACTCCAGCCCCTCGGCGTAACTGCCGAAACCGCCACCGTCCGGCCAGAGGGTGAAGAACAGCATCCGCGCATACGCCTGGTCCGCGGGGGACAGCGATGCATAGCCGGGTGCGTCGTCGCCCAGGAGGCGGGTGTAGGCGTCCACCCGCTTCGGATCGTCCGCGTGGAGGAACACCGAGGCGCGCTTCAGCAGGCCGTCCTCTCCCTCCGGTGCGGCGCCGGCCAGGAGGCGGGCGCGGCGCAGCAGCCCGGTCCAGGAGCCGTTGTTCCGGTAGAGCTCCCGCAGTTCCCGGCCGCTCTCCCGGAGGTACGCGGCGAGCCGGGGCTCGGCGTAGGACGCGACCTCACCGGCGAGCCGTGCGGAGTTGACTTTGATGTTGCTCTTGATGTTCGCCAGGATGCGTTCCTTCGACTGGCGGTCGAGAACGATCTGGCAGCCGGAGGGAAGCTGAGGGAAGTCCTCCTCCATGTGGCGGAGCAGCCGGGTCCTGCCGAGGTTGGTGAGCGCGCGGAACTGCGGCTCGAAACGGAACTCCCTGCGGTGCTGGCCGATGAAGTCCAGGACGGTGAGCACCGCCTTGTCCGGGGTGCGGCGCAGCCCGCGCCCGAGCTGCTGGAGGAAGACCGTGGCGCTGGCGGTGGGGCGCAGGAGCAGCAGGGTGTCGACGTCGGGGATGTCGACACCCTCGTTGAACAGGTCCACGGAGAACACCGCCTGCACCCTGCCGTCCCGCAGGTCCGCCAACGCCCGGGCGCGGTCCGGGGCGGGGGTGCTCCCGTCCACGGCGACGGCGTCGATCCCCGCCTGCCGGAAGCACTCCGCCATGAAATGGGCGTGCCGGACGGACACGCAGAAGCCCAGCGCCTTCATGCGCCGGGGGTCGGCCACCTTCTCCTCGACGGCCTTCACGACGAGCCGGGCCCGGGCGTGGTTGCCGGTGAAGAGGTTGTCCAGCTCCCCGGTGTCGTACGAGCCGCGCTTCCAGGTGACCGACTCCAGGTCGGTGCCGTCCGCGATGCCGAAGTAGTGGAAGGGGGAGAGCAGGTCGTTCTCCAGCGCCTCCCACAGCCGCATCTCGGCGGCGATGCGGCCGTCGAAGAACTCGTCCTGGACGTTGCGGCCGTCCATGCGCTCCGGGGTCGCCGTCAGGCCCAGCAGCTCGACGGGCTTGAAGTGGTCGATGACGCGCCGGTAGGTCGCGGCCGTGGCGTGGTGGAACTCGTCGATCACGATGACGTCGAAGTGGTCCGGCGCCAGCCGCTCCAGGGAGGAGGCTTTCGACAGCGACTGGACGCTGGCGAACACGTGCCGCCAGTCGCGGGGAATCGTGCCGCCGACGAACAGCTCGCCGAAATTCCCGTCGATCAGCACGTCCTGGTACGTCCGCAGCGACTGCTTGAGGATCTCCTGCCGGTGGGCCACGAAGAGCAGCGTGAGGTCCCGGCCGAGCTCGCGCCGCAGGGACCGGTAGTCGAGGGCGGCCATCACGGTCTTGCCCGTGCCGGTGGCCGCGACCAGCAGGTTCCGGCGGCGGTCGTGGACCTCGCGCTCGATGCGGAGCCGCTCCAGCATGTCCTGCTGGTGCGGGTACGGCCGCACCTCCAGGCCGGAGAGGCTGATGCCGTGCGCCTCGCCCTTCGGTACCCCGCCGCCGGCCTGGAGGAGCGCGTCGTCGAGCTGCTCGGCGTCGCGGTCGGGGTCGTAGGACTCGAAGGCGGGATCGTTCCAGTAGGAGTCGAAGGTCGCCTCGAACTTCCTCAGCACCGCAGGCGTCGCCACCGAGGACAGCCGGACGTTCCACTCCAGACCGTCCAGCAGGGCCGCCTTGGAGAGGTTGGAGCTGCCGACGTAGGCGGTGTCGAATCCGCTGCGGCGGCGGAACAACCACGCCTTCGCGTGCAGCCGGGTGGAGCGCAGCTCGTAGTTGACCTTCACCTCGGCGCCGAACTCGCGCACCAGGCGGTCCAGCGCATGCCGCTCCGTGGCGCCGATGTACGTGGTGGTGACGACCCGGATGGGGACGCCCCGCTCGGCGGCCTGCCGCAGGGAGTCCTCCAGTACCCGCAGCCCGTGCCACTTGACGAAGGCGCACAGCAGGTCGACACGGTCGGCCGTCGCCAACTCGGCCCGCAGTTCGTGCCCGAGGCTGGGGTCCTCGGGGGCGTTGGTGAGCAGCGCCGTGTCGGACAGCGGGGTGGCGGGGCGGGGCAGTTCGTAGACGCCCCTCGCCTCCTGCCGGACGACCGCGACGAGTTGCCGCGGACCCTCGGCGACCCGCTCGACCAGCTCCTGGACACCCTCCCGGGCGCCCAGGACGTCGAGTATCCGGTTGGCCTCCGCGACCCGGTCCTCGTGCGGCAGCTCCGCCAGCACCCGGTATGCGGCCTCTGCTATGTGGCGGGCCAGGACGTGGGGCGAGGACTGCTCGCCCACCCTTTTCTCGAA
Source organism: Streptomyces glaucosporus (assembly GCF_039533345.1). NCBI lineage: Bacteria > Bacillati > Actinomycetota > Actinomycetes > Kitasatosporales > Streptomycetaceae > Streptomyces > Streptomyces glaucosporus. The sequence goes on from NZ_BAAATJ010000019.1 coordinate 105,485, forward strand.
GGCGTGCCACTCGCCGTCCCGCAGTGCCCGCAGGCGCTCCTCCAGCCGGTCGGTGACCAACTGCTCGTACAGGCCCGGAACCGGCGTGTTCCGGGCGGCGGAGGTATCGGCCATGGGAGTCGCTCCCTGCTGGGACGGTGGGTCACGGCAGTTCTACCAGCAGGGACCGACACGGGCGCACGGGGAGTCAGCGCCGATGCACCGAGTACGGGGCGGCCCGGGCCGCCGTCGTCGTGGCGGGGGAGGCCAGGGGGCGGCGGCGCCAGAGGGTGCCCAGGAGCTCGCGTTCGTGGGCGAGGAACCCCGGCGGCGGGGCCCCGCGCTCCGCGCGGGCGCGGAGCAGCGCCAGGCACGCGGCCGCGCGCTGGTACTCGGCGACCGCGCGGGCCGCCCGCCGCCCGTACCGGCGGCGCGCCAGGTCGCGGGCGAGGGCGCGGGTGCGCAGGCAGGCCAGGGCGGACGGCTCGGGGTCCGCGAGCCAGCCGGCCGCCGCGTACTGGGGGAGCGTGGCGCGCACGGTGCGCAGTACGCGGCGGCGCGCCCAGAGCACCACCCCGGCCACCAAGCCCAGCACGGGCACCATGAGCAGGCCGTAGACGGCGAGGAAGACCTCCATCGGCCGGGTCGCCGCGCCGTTCCACACGGAGTGCAGCGCGATCGCCGCGGCCAGGCCCAGCAGCGGCAGCGCCGTACGCGCCGCGCGCCGGTGCCGGGCCACCAGGGCCGCGGCGCCGAAGCCCATGCCCACCAGCACCGTGAAGAGGGGGTGCGCCAGGGGCGCCATCACCGCGCGCTGGAGGAACGTGCCCAGCGTGGTCGACTCCAGACCGGAGTGCCCGAACGCCAGGTCGTCGCCGAAGGCCCGGCCCAGGTAGAGGATGTTCTCGGTGAAGGCGAAGCCCGTGGCGGCGACGCCCCCGGCGACGGCGCCGTGGACGATGCCGCCGAAGTCCCGCGGCCGGTGGAGGTACAGCAGCAGGACCGCGCCGGCCTTCGCCGTCTCCTCCACGACGGGCGCGATCACGGTGGTGCCCAGCGCGTCGGCCCGGTCGGGGGCGCGGGGGAGGACGCTGGAGGCCAGCCACTCGGTGGCGAAGCCGTTCACGGTGATCGCCACCAGCGTGGCCGCGCACGCGCCCCAGCCGAAGGCGAAGAGCAGGTGCCGCCGGGGTGTGGGCGCGGCCCGGTCGAGCCAGCCGAACACCGCGAGCAGCAGCGGAACGGGCAGGAGGGCCAGGCCCAGTCCGACGAGGAAGCCGTCGGATCCGGTCTGCTGGTGGACGAGCCCCAGGATCACCGCGCCGCACAGCCCGAGCAGCACCGTCAGCGCGGCCGTGCCCACGGCCGCGACGAGGCGCGTACGGACACGCGTACGTCCTGCCGGGACCACGGAAACCTCTCGGTGCACGTCAGGACCATAAGCACATCCGGGGCGGTGAGGGCCAGAGGCTGCCCGGCCGATCGTGTCCGGACCCGGAACGGGACGGACGCGCCGGCGGTCGCGGACGCGTCGGCCACGGGCACGCCCGGCGGCCTGGGCGCGTCTCCCGGGAGGCGCGCCCCTCAGGAGACGCGGCGGAAGATCAGGTCGTGGACGACGTGGCCCTTCTCCAGGCCCTGCTGCTCGAAGCGGGTCATCGGCCGGAAGTCGGGGCGGGGCGCGTAGCCGCCGTCCGGCTGGGTGTTCTCCAGCGCCGGGCAGCCGGTGAGCACCTCCAGCATCTGCTCCGCGTACGACTCCCAGTCGGTGGCGCAGTGCAGCAGCCCGCCCGGCGCCAGCCGGGAGGCGGCCAGCTCGACGAACTCGGGCTGGATGATGCGGCGCTTGTGGTGGCGCTTCTTGGGCCACGGGTCGGGGAAGAAGACGCGGACCCCGGCGAGGCTGCCCGGGGCGAGCATCTCGCGCAGCAGGATGATCGCGTCCCCGTTGGCGACCCGGACGTTGGTCAGCCCGAGCTTCTCGGCCAGCAGCAGGAGGTTGCCCTGGCCGGGGGTGTGGACGTCGGCGGCCAGCAGGCCGGTGCCGCGGTCGTCGGCGGCCATCTGCGCGGTGGCCTCGCCCATCCCGAAGCCGATCTCCAGGACCACGGGCGAGCCCGGCGGGAGGGTGTCGAAGAGCGCGTCGAGGTCCAGCCCGCGCTCGCCGTCGATCTCCAGGCCCCACTTCGGCCAGAGCCGCAGCAGGGCGTCGCGCTGGTTGGGGGAGACCCGGCTGCGGCGGGGCTGGAAGCTGCGGATGCGGCGTTCGTGGCGCTCCCCGGCCGGGTTGGGGGACGGGCCGGTCCCGTCGGGGAACATGCTCCCCCGGCGACGCTCGGAGGCCGGCTCGACGGCCTGCTCGGCGGCTGGTTCGGGAACCGACTCGACGGCCGGCGCGGCGGCCGGCTCGGGGAGACCCGCGGGAATCGTCTTCTCTGGCGCTTTCTCGGACACAGTGGATACGAGTGTACGGCCCGTCCGCGCGTCCGCCGGGCGGCCGGCGGACGCGCGGACGGGCGGGGCCGGGGGGACGCGGCCGGTCAGTCCCGGTCCAGGCGGGCGAACCAGCGCGCGTTGTGGACGATCGCCGCCGTGTACGTGCCGAAGTGGTCCGTGTCGCCGTGGTCGATCACCTCGGCGCGCACCCCGCGCCCGGCCAGCTCCTCCGCGCAGGAGCGGGCGTTGGCGGCCGGCACGTCGCGGTCGCCGCGGGAGGTGTGGAGCCGCACGGGGACGCGCGGCTTCCACGCGCAGACGCCGTCGTTGAGCCGGATCACCTCCGCGAGCGTGCCGGTGGGACGCTTCAGCCGCTCGTACCACTCGTCCGTCAGCAGCTCCTCCACCGTCCCGGGCAGCAGGCCGGCGATCTCCTCGTCGCGGTGGTCGTTGTCGAACAGCTCCTCGACGCGGTCCGCGTACGGGGCGCGGAACACCTCGCGCGGGTCGTCGTAGAGCGGGTGCAGCCGGTTCTGGGCGACCAGGAAGTAGGTGAGGTAGAAGACCGCGGACCCGCCGTCGATCCGCCCGTCGAACATCGCGGGCAGCTCCACGCCCCCGATGTCGTACGGCCCGGCGACCGGTGCCAGCGCCCGCGGCCGGAAGGACCGGTCCGCGCCCCGGGCCAGCTCCCGGCCCAGCGCCATGGCGACCTGCCCGCCCTGGGAGAACCCGGTGACGTACACCTCGCCGGTGAGCCGCCTGCCGTGCCGCGCGGCCGCGTCCCGGGCGGCGCGCAGCGCGTCCAGGGAGGCGGAGACGGAGGAGCGGGTGTCCACGTACGGGTGGGTGCCCGGGCCGGAGCCCAGCCCCAGGTAGTCCGGGGCGACGGCGGCGCGCCCGCCGGAGGCGTAGAGCAGGGCGGCGAGGGCGGAGAAGCTCTCCCCGGTGGAGGGCACGTACCCGCGGTAGGCGGTGGTGCCGTGCGTCTCGGAGACGGCGGCCAGCCGCGTCCCGCCGCCGTCGGGCAGGACGAGCAGGGCCGAGGCGGTGGTGGGCTTCCCGTCCGGGGTGACGGTCGCGTAGAGGAGACGGTGGGCGGTGACGCCGTGGCGCACGGCGGAGGCGTCCACCCCGTTCGCGGACAGGAGTTCCCGCAGCTCGCCCGGCGTCTTCCCCAGCAGGGGCGTGACGGACAGCAGCGTGCCCCGGGCGGGTTCGCCGTGCCCGGCCCGCGCGCTCCCCGGGGCGGCGGTCGCGGCGGGAGCGGTGGGGGCGGCCACCGCCGCGGGCGCGGCCGCCAGGGACAGCGAGAGGGCGACGGCCACGGCGGCGGCCGTCCGCCGGACGGCCCGTCGGGTCTGGTGTTCGCTCATACGGCGATCCTCGGCCGGAGGCCGGGACTCCGTAATACGGCCCGCTCCCGGACACGGGGTGGGGCTGCCCCCACTCCCGCCGGAGACCGTGCCCGCCGCCGAACCCCGGCGCCGAGCCCCGCCGCCGAGCCCCGCCCTCAGAACCGGCCGGTGACCCTGACCGGGGTGACGCGCACCACGATGCGCTCCCCGTCGTTCTCCGACGCCGGGTTGAACGTGGCGTAGTCCCGGCCCGTGTACTTCACCGACAGCTCGTTCAGCAGCTCCTCGGAGTCGTCGGGCGTGACGGTGGCGTCGCCGCGGACCTCCGCGTACACGTACGGGTTCTCCTGCGGGCTGATCATCACGGTGACGCGCGGGTCGCGGACGACGTTCCTCCCCTGCTGCCGGTCCGCGGTGGTGGAGAACAGCAGGTCGTCGCCGTCGCGCTTGATCCACACGACGGTCAGGTGCGGCCGCCCGTCGGGCATGAGCGTCGCCACGGTCGCGAAGGCACGCGATTCGTCGAGGTACTTCTTCAGGTCGTCCGAGAGCACGGCTGCCATGAGGGGTCCTTGGGTGCGAGGCGGTCGGGATGCCAACTCCATTACGCTGTGCGCCGGTTGAACATCCCGGAGACCGCCGGCATTCCACGGCGCCGCCCGGCTCCCCACCCGCCGGACCGGCCCGGCTCAGCGTGCCGCGTCCAGCGCCGCCAGCACCCGCCGCGCCACCTCGCGGCCGATCGGCAGGGACGCCGTCGCCGCCGGGGAGGGGGCGTTGAGGACGTGGACGGTGTGCGGGGCCTCGGTGATCAGGAAGTCGTCCACCAGCGTCCCGTCCCGCCCGACCGCCTGGGCGCGCACCCCCGCCGGGGCCGGGACGAGGTCGTCGGCGGACACGTCCGGCAGCAGCCGCCGCACGGCCTCGGTGAAGGCCGCCTTGGACAGCGAGCGGCGCACCTCGCCCGCGCCGTACCGCCAGTGGCGGCGGGCGATGTGCCAGGTGCCGGGCCAGCCCAGCACCCCGGCCAGGTCGCGGGGGCGGACGGCGGCCCACCGGTAGCCCTCGCGGGCCAGGGCCGGCACGGCGTTGGGGCCGATGTGGACCGAGCCGTCCACACCGCGCGTGAGGTGGACGCCCAGGAACGGGAACGCCGGGTCCGGAACCGGGTAGACCAGGCCCCGCACCAGTCCCGCACGGGCCGGGGACAGCTCGTGGTACTCCCCCCGGAAGGGGACGATCCGCACCGGTGGCGCGTCGCCGGCCAGCCGGGCCACCCGGTCGCAGTGCAGCCCCGCGCAGTTGACCATGGCGCGGGCCCGCACCACCGCACCCGCCGTCGTACGGACGGCCACGCCCACCCCGGGGCGGCGGTCCACGGCGGCCACCTCGGAGCCGTAGCGGACCTCCGCGTCCGCCGCCGCCGCCAACCGGGCCAGCTCGGCGGCCACCGCGCCGAAGTCGCAGACCCCGGTGGTGCCGACGTGGATGGCCGCCAGCCCGCTGACGTGCGGCTCGTACTCGGCGATCTGGGCCGGGCCCAGCTCCCGCACCGGAATGCCGTTCTCCCGGCCGCGCTGCACCAGCGCGTGCAGCCGGGGCAGCTCCTCCCGCTCGGTGGCGACGATCAGCTTCCCCGTCACCTGGTACGGAATGCCGTGCTCCGCGCAGAACTTCACCATCTCCGCCGAGCCCCGCACCGCGAACCGGGCCTTGAGCGAACCGGGGCGGTAGTACACGCCGCTGTGGATCACCCCGCTGTTGCGGCCCGTCTGGTGCCGGGCCGGACCCGGCTCCTTCTCCAGGACCACCACCCGCGTGCCGGGCCGGGCCCGGGTGAGCGCGTACGCCGCCGACAGGCCGACGATCCCGCCGCCGACCACCAGCACGTCGCAGTCGTACGCCGCGCGCCTCGCGGAAACCATGGAGGGAGCCGTGGAGACAGTGGACACGCCTTCCATCATGGCCCGCACCGCTGACAGCCAACCCCCGAACGGCCCACGGTGTGACCCGTCCGGCGATCCGCCCGGACCCCCTCCGGGGCCGCTGCCGCCCCCACTGGGACCGTCCGCATCCCGCCGGGACCCGTCCGCGCCGCGCCGGGGATCACGCCGGCGCGGCCAGCAGAGGCCGGGCCCGCTCCCGCAGCTCCACCACGCGCGGCTCGTCGCCGTACGGCTCCAGCCGGTGCAGCAGGTCCCGCACGTACTCCTTCGTCCGCGCCGAGGAGATCCGCCCCGCCACCTCCACCGCCCGGGTGCCCGCGGCGCAGGCCGCGTCCAGATTGCCCGACTCCAGCTCCGCGACGGCCGACACCACCAGCCGCAGCCCGTGCGAGCGGACGAACTCCTCCGTCGGCCGCGACAGCGCCTGCTCGGTGAACCGGCGCACCTGGCGCGGCGCGTTCAGGTCGCGGTAGCACTCGGCGGCGTCGGCGGCGAGCCGGTCGTAGGAGTAGAAGTCCAGCCAGGAGGGATCCGGGTCGCCGTCCCGCGAGCGCTCCAGCCAGCCCTCCGCCGCCGCCAGCGCCGTACCGCAGGCCGCCGCGTCGCCCGCCTTGGCCTGGGCGCGCGCCTCCACCAGGTGGAAGAAGCTCATCGTGCGGGCCGTCGCCAGGCCCCGGTTGCGCTCCAGCGCGGCCTGCGCCAGGTCCACGCCCTCGTCGGCGAACCCCCGGTACGTCGCCTGGAGCGACATCGAGGCCAGGACGTACCCGCCCAGCGGCACGTCCGCCGCCGCCCGCGCCAGCCGCAGCGCCTGGATGTAGTAGCGCTGCGCGGCCTCCTGCTGGCCGGTGTCGAAGGCCATCCACCCGGCCAGCCGCGTCAGCTCGGCGGTGGCGCCGAACAGCGCGCGCCCCACCTCGTCGCTGTAGGAGCCCAGCAGCAGCGGAGTGGCGTCCACCCGCAGGCACTCGGGCACCATCGACGAACGCCAGTCGCCCCCGCCGTACTTGGAGTCCCAGCGCCGCGCCGCCTCCGCCGCCTCGCGGAGCTTCGCCACGTCGCTGTGCCCGACGCGCAGGGACGTCGGGACCGGCGGAGGCGGCGCGGCACCGGAACCCGCCTTCTCGTCCCGGGACTTCACCAGGGCCGCCGCGTCCCGCGCCACCGAGCTGTCGGCCGGCTTGATCAGCCAGCGCGAGGTGGGCACCGCGTAGGCGCTCACCGAGAACGACCCCGCCAGCGACTGCCAGACGCCGCCGCTGCCCCGCCGCCCGCTCTGGTCCAGCCGGTACAGCTCGGTCGCCGACCGCACGGCCGCCCCCACGTCCCGGGGGAAGGCCAGGCCCACCTCCGGCGCGGGATCGGCGTCGGCCAGCCCGATCTCGTGGAGGGGAACGGGCCGCCCCAGCTTGCTGCCGATCGCGGCGGCGATCAGATGGGGGGCGACCCCCTGCGGCACCATGCCCTTGGAGACCCACCGGGCCACCGAGGTCTTGTCGTAGCGGAGGTTCAACCCCCTCTGCGCGCCGAGGTCGTTGACCCGGCGGGCGAGGCCGGCGTTGCTGATTCCCGCGAGGGCGAGAACGGCGCCGAGTTTCTCGTTCGGCCCGCGTGGCTCCCTGGACATGCGCACCCCTGACACACAGCCGACGGCCGCCCCGCACCGCACCCGCGGGGCGCTCGTCAACCCAGCGTAGTTCGCCGCATCCCTACCGTTAAGGGGCGTCGTCGGGGATGGCGGGATTCGTCCCCGCACAGGAAAGCGCGAACGACAGTGCGCGGACGAGCGCGCGGACCGCCCGGAAGTACGCCGCGCATGCTCCCCCGGCGCGTGCTCCGGGCGTGTGCCGATGCGCCTGGCCGTGCGCTCTGTGCGGCGCGGAGGGGAAGCGCTTCCATGGGTATCGCGTGGGTCGGTCCACTGCGCAGGAAACAGTGGGCTGGGGGAACACCGCCGTTCCATTCCCCGCGGGCGGCGGTCCGGTCCGGGAGGCGGCGCTGCCTCCCGGACTGCCGGCAATGTTTCGCACGGCATACCCCACAGCGGATATTTGGCCGAATGCCGTTGTCCACGACGGAAGTTCCGGCAACCGGCACGGCGTCGCGGCGCGACGCCGACGCCCGCGCGTCCGCGCTCCCGTGCGCCTCTTGCACGCCCATCCCGTGGCAGCATGGTCCGCAAACGACGGCGGCCCCGGCAGCCCGCGTCCGCCGACGACAGCTCGATGGCCCATGCGGAGGCGGCGATGCGGTGGTTGGTCGGATGGGCCGCAGACAACGCGCACGGCGCGAGCGCCACCGCGGCCCGGCCCGGGCACACCATCCAGCCGGTCGGCGCACGGCTGCTGTGGGACGGCCCCGACCCGCTGTGGGCCGTCGGCGACTGGCGGCCCGACGAGGTCCGCCTCGTCGAGGCCGACAGCGGCAACAGACTGGCGGTGCTGGGCTGCTGCGGCGCGTCCGACGACGAACTGCGCACCGCCCTGTACGCCGCCCGCGGCGGAGCCCTCCGCCACCTGACCGCCTGGCCCGGCAGCTACACCGCCGTGGTCCGCATCGGACGCCGCGTCACCGTCACCACCGACCTCGCCGGGGCCCGGCCCGTCTTCCACACCCCCTGGGCGGGCGGCACCGCCTACGCCACCGCCGCGCTGCCGCTCGCCGACCTGATCGAGGCACAGCTCGACGTCGGCCACCTCGCCGCCCTGCTCGCCTGCCCCGACGCGCCCGAGGCCCTGGGCGACGGCACCCCCTACACCGGCGTGCACCGCGTACCGCCCGGACACGCGCTGATCATGCGCGACGGCCGCAGCCGCGAGACCGTCGGCTACGAACCCGCCGCCCCCACCGTCGTCGCCGCGCCCCCGGTGGACGCGGACGACGCGGTCACGGGCGTGCGCGAGGCACTGGTGGAGGCCGTGCGGGTGCGGCTGGCCGCCCCGCGCCACGCGCCCGTACCCGACCTCGACAGCCTCGACCCCGGGCCGATCCCCGGCATGGGACCGGCACAGCGCCGCGCGGGCCGCCCGCTGAGGGGACCCGCGCCCGGCATCGGCGCCGACCTCTCCGGCGGCAGCGCGTCGGCGACGCTCGCACTGCTGGCCGCCGGACTGCCCGGAGTGCCCGGCACCGTCCACGGCACACCGGGGACGTCGGCGGGCGAGCGGCTCCTCGCCGTCACCTTCAACGACCTGACCCTCGGACCCCGTTCGGGCCGCGAGGCCGAACTGGAACGCGCCCGCGGCATCGCCGAGAACCCCCGGCTCCACCACGTCGTCGTCGCCGCGGGCGAGGAAGCCCTGCCCTACGCCGGCCCGGACGGCGGGTCGCTCCTCGACGGCCCGCTGACCGACGAGCCCGGACCCTCGCTGATCACCGCCGAGCGGCACCGCAGACGGCTGGCCGCCGGCAGCGCGGACCACCTGGCCGGCTACGGCGCCCGCCAGGTCCTCGACGCCCACCCGGCCCGGCTGGCCGACCTGCTGCTCGACCGGCGCCGCCGCCACCTGCTGCGGCCGGTCACGGCACTCGCCCGGGCCGAGGGAGCGCCCGGACGGGCGGTGCTCGTCCCGCTCACCGTCTACCGGGCGGCCCGCAGACTGGCCCGCACCCCCTACCGGGACGGAATGCTGGAGGCCGCACGGCGGCTTCGGGAACGCGACATCGCCTGGAACACCGGGCCGGACGGCGCGCCCGGAGCGCTCGACGCCTCACTGGCCGCCCTCGCCTGGTGCCGCCCCGGGCCCGCCGCTCGCTGGCTGACGGGAGAGGTGCTCGCCGAAGTATCGATTCGTCTGGAGCGGGCGGCCCTCCGCCCGGTGCCCGGAGAGACCGGCACACGCCCCGGGGAGCGGCGGGCGCGGGCCGCGCTCGCCCGGCTGGCGGCCGACCACCGGGTCCTCGAACAGGCCGCGGAGGTACGCAGCCAGCGGCTGCACGCGCCCTTCCTGGACAACCAGGTCGTACGGGCCTGCCGCGCGCTGCCGGAGGCCCTGCGCGTCCAGCCGGGGGCACGGGCGTCCGTACTGCGGGCCGTCCTGGCGGGGGCGGGCATCCACGACCTGCCGCCCGGCTGGGGCACCCCCTCCCAGGCGACGCAGGTGGCGGCCGTACGAACCGGACTGCGATCCCGGGTCGACGACCTCGTCGACCTCTTCGACGCGCCCCTGCTCGCCGACGCCGGTCTGGTCGAGGCCCGCGTCGTGCGCAAGGCGCTGCGCGCGGCGGCCGGGGGCGAGCCGCTGCCGCTGGACGGGCTGGCGGAACTGGTCTCCACCGAGGTCTGGCTGCGCCGGCTGCTGGCCCGCCGCGGAAGCTGCTGGACGGGCACGGCCGCACCGCGCCAGCGCGCGGTGGCCGGGGGAGTGCCGCAACGCCCGAGCCTGTGAGCCGTGTCCCCTGGGCGGGACGTGGGGCAGGCGCGGGGCGGAGGGCGTCCGGCGAGGACACGGGGCACGGACATGAGGTACGGACACGGGGCGGGGACATGAGGTACGGGCACGGGGCGGGGCCCCTCCGGCGGACGCGGGACGGATGCGGGACATCCGGCGGGGCGCGGGACGGATGCGGGACATCCGGCGGGGCGCGGGCCGAGGCGGGGGAACGCGGGGACCCGCTCAGCCGCAGGTGATCCGCGCCTGGGCCCAGTCCGCCAGCGCCACCGCGTCCAGAGCGGTGCGCGGCTCGACCACCAGCCGGAGCGTCCTGCGACCGGTGAGGGAGACATGGACCGGCACCGGGGCGTCGCCCCGGCGGACCATGTCCGACTGCCACAGCCGGACGCCGTCGCCGTAGACGGAGAAGCGGACCGCGGCCGGGATCGCCGTCAGATCGTCCACCCCGACGAGGGCGTCGAGCGCCGTGCAGGAGCCGCCCAGATCGACCGTCAGGACGGAACGGGCGCGCACCGTCACACCGGAACCCCGGTCCCGTCCGGCGATCCACAGGCCGGAGCGCTTCCACATCCAGTCGCTCTCACCGCCGCGCACGGTGGGCCTGTCCGCTCCGGCGGCGTGCCGGGGCAGCCGGTCGAGCCGGTGGACGGCGGAGGAGGACGGCGCCGGCGAATCCGGGGGCGTCGGCGCGGGCGGCTGCCCGGTCGGCGGGACGGCGCCGGGGAAGGACGGGCCTGTCCCCGGTGGGGGCTCCTGCCCGGCCCGTGGCGCGGCCCCCGGCGCGGACGGGGAACCGGAACCGGGGAGCACCGGTACCGGCCCGGCGCCGGATCCGGCACCGGCCTCGGGGGCCGGCCCGCGTTCCGCGGAACCCCTTGCCGACTCCGACGGCGTCACGGTCAGCGTCTTCGAACTTCCCGCCTTCGCGTCCGCCGCCTCCGTCCCGGAGGCCCCGGACGCCTCGGGCCCGCTCGTCGCCGGAGGACGCGACTCCGGCTGCGGGCCGCGGGGCCGCTGGCCGTCCGCGATCAGCGCCAGGGTCAGCGCGGTGGCCACGGCGGCGGCCATCACCCCGGCCGTGACACCCGCCTTGGCCGTGGCGCCCAGACCGTCGAACACCGCGGAGCCGCTTGCGGCCGCGCCGCCCGCGCCCGCCGGACCGACGGGACCCATCAGCCCCACCGGTCCCACAGCACTCCCGGTGTCCACCGGCTCCCCGGCACGCGCCGCCGGGACAGCGGTACGCCCCCGGGCCCCGGCATCGGTGAGAACACCCGCGAAGGCGCCCGGGGCTGTACCGGAAGCGGTGTCGGGGAACGGGTCGGCGGAGACGCCCGCGACGGTACCGGCGGAGGCCTCCACGACACCGCCCTCCGTACCGGAGTACACGTCCGCACCCCACCCGACGACCGCCACCGGCAGCAGGCGGCGCAGCCGGTCGCAGACCTCCTTCGTCCCCAGCGCCGCCGACCGGCAGTCGGCGCACAGCTCCAGATGCCGGCGAAGCCCCAGGTCCAGCCGCGCCCGCAGGGCCCCTCGGGCGTACGTCCCCAGCCGGGCGGCGTGGCGCGCGCAGTCGCCGGACGCCGTCCGCGACCGGCCGACGTGCGCCTGGAGGTACGCCTGCCGCAGACCCTCCCGCGCCCGGTACACCAGCATCGCCGCGGCGTCCGCGGTCAGGCCCAGCAGCGGAGCCACGTCCTGCGGCGACTCGCCCTCGACCACGGTGTGCCACAGCGCCGTCTGCCACCGCTCGGGCAGGCCTCGGAAGGCACGCACCACCGTCGACCGTTCGGCCTCCCGCATGGCCCGCGCATCGGCGTCCGGCTCGAAGTCCGACTGGCAGTCCGACTGGCAGTTCGACTGGAAGTCAGGCTCGGAACAGCCGTCGTTCCCCGAGGAATCGGCCGACACCGCGAACACCGCGAAGCCCTCGGCCAGCCGCTCCCAGCCGCCCGTCCTCCCCCAGCCCGCCGCCACTGCCCGGACGGCCGTCAGCAGGTGGACGCGCACCGCCGTGCCGGAGTCCGGGCCGTCGGGAAGGGCGGGCAGGGTCCGTGCGAAGACCTCGTCCGCCAGGTCGCCGGCGGCGGCCCCGTCCCGGCAGCAGCGGCGGACGTAGCGGAGGACGGCGCCGGCGTGCCGCCGGTGGAGCTCCTCGTACGCGCCGGTGTCGCCACCGTGCACCCGCGAGACCAGCTCCGCGTCGCTCGGGGGCCTTTCTCCCGCATCCGCCCGCCGAGGCGCCCCCGCCCGCTGCGCCGTCGCGGCACGTCCCGGCCGGGCCGAGCCGGGCCCGGAGACCGCGGGGCGGGGGGAAGCGGCACCGGGCGCGGCCCTCCCCGGGGCGTCCGTCCCGTCCAGGCCCTCCGGACCGGCGGGCCCCTCCCGTCCCTCAACACCCAAAGCGAGCACCCCCGTACGCACCGTTCCCAGTGAACACCGGCACAGCGTGGCACAGCGGTGACCGCGCGATCTTCGGCGTGCGCCTCAATCACTCATCCGGGGCGATGAATCGCAAAACGGTGCGCAGGCAATGCACTCATGAGGTAGGGGAGGTATCGGGAGGTCCGACGGCGACGTTTCGAACATGACCGAAAATCGCCCTGGAAACCGGACCGGATCAGGTGCCCGACCGCCTCCGTCGGCCGCCGGGCCGCCCGGGCCCTCAGACCCCGGCGGGCTTCGCCGCCCGGGGCCTGAGCCCCTCCAGCAGGATGTCCAGCAGCCGCTCCGAGGCCGCCGCCTGCTGCGCCGGATTCGGCAGGGAAGGAGCCGCCGTCGCTATCACCAGCAGCACGTCCGCGACCGTCACATCCGACCGCAGCTCACCGGCGTTCTGCGCCCGCTCCACCAACCGGCCGACCACATCGAGCAGTTCGGCGACTCCCGCGTCGTCCTCGGAGTCCCTCCGGGCGGACTGAGCCGACTCCGCCTCCGCGACGTGCCGGTCGTCCACCAGCCGCAGCCCCGGCTGCCCGTGGCCGTCGCTCCCCGCCGTGTGCGCCTCCCCGGAGACGGCGCCCGCCGTCCCGGCTTCCCCACCGGCGAACGAGCCGACCCGGAGTATCCGCGGAGGCAGCAGCCGACCGGCTCCCGAGGCCACCGAGGCGCGCAGGAACCTGGAGAGCGCCGGCCACGGCTCCTCCTCCTGCCGCAACGCCGCCCGCGCCTGCTCGGTCAGCCGCGCGGTCTCCTCCTCGGCTATCCGCCTCACCAGTACGTCCTTGCTGGGGAAACGCCGGTAGACCGTGCCGACCCCGACCCGCGCACGACGCGCAACGTCCTCCATCGGGGCGCCGTACCCCGACTCGCCGAAGACCTCGCGGGCGGCCCGCAGCACGTGCTCCAGATTGCGCTGGGCGTCGACCCGCAGCGGAGTGGTGCGCCCGCCTCCCCCGGCGCTCCCGCCGCCGACCGCGTCCGCCGCGCCGTCACCCACGGACGGATCCACGGCGGCGGTCGACCAATGAGAGCCCTGAATGCCCTGAATATGCATGTTGTATTCCCCCGGTAATGGCAGTCTCCCCCCGGAGACTCCCCGCCCTTGCCGTCGGAGCACGGTCGGACTACGCCCCGACGCCCTACGAACATAGTTGACCCCGGGCGGCGGGAGTAGGGGGTTGTTCCGCCACCTCCGGACCCGAACGGAGCACATTTCCCTCGCCTCCCCCACCGCCTCCCGGAAACGGCCGGCAAACCCCGGTGACCAGCGGCGATGCCATGCCCTCAAGGGAATCGCACACCCCGGAAGCGAGTCCTCCTCCGGTCATACGATCCCCCGGGCCTGTGGACAAACCTCCGTCCGCGGGTGCGTCATGGACAGGTGACGAAGGAACCCGCGCGCATTCTCGTGGTCGGCGGAGGCTACGTCGGCATGTACACCGCCCTGCGCCTCCAGCGGCGCCTGAGGAAAGAGCTGAGGCGCGCGCGGGAGGGGCGGGGCGGCGTACAGGTCGTCGTACTCGCCCCGGACTCCTACATGACGTACCAGCCCTTCCTGCCCGAGGCGGCCGCCGGCTCCATCTCACCCCGCCACGTCGTGGTGCCCCTGCGCCGCGTCCTGCCCCACTGCAGGGTCGTGACCGGCGAGGCCAGGGCCATCGACCACGCCCGGCGCGTGGCCACCGTCGAGACCCTCGCCACCGAGCAGGCGGGCTCCGGACCCGTCGAGATCCCCTACGACGAACTCGTCCTCGCCCCCGGCTCCGTCTCCCGCACCCTTCCGGTTCCCGGACTCGCCGAGCACGGCATCGGTTTCAAGACGGTCGAGGAGGCCATCGGGCTGCGCAACCACGTCCTCGAACAACTCGACATCGCCTCCTCCACCCGCGATCCCGACGTCCGCGCCGCCGCCCTCACCTTCGTCTTCGTCGGCGGCGGCTACGCGGGCGTCGAGGCCCTCGCGGAGCTGGAGGACATGGCCCGCTACGCCTGCCGCTACTACCACAACATCCGCCCCCGGGACCAGAAGTGGATCCTCGTCGAGGCGACCGACCGCATCCTCCCCGAGGTCGGCGAGGCGATGGGCCGCTACACCGTGCGCGAACTGCGCCGCCGCAACATCGACGTACGTCTGGAGACCCGCCTGGACTCCTGCGAGAACCGCGTGGCCCGGCTCAGCGACGGATCCCAGCACCCCTGCCGCACCCTCGTGTGGACCGCGGGCGTCAAACCCCACCCCCTCCTCGCCGCGACCGACCTTCCGCGCGACGAACGCGGCAGGCTGCGCTGCTCCGCCACCCTGCGCGTCGACGGCGTCGACCACGCCTGGGCCGCCGGCGACGCGGCCGCCGTCCCGGACCTGACGGCCGGAGACCCCGGGGGAGAACAGCCCCGGGAGTGCGCCCCCAACGCCCAGCACGCGGTGCGCCAGGCCCGCCTGCTGGCCGACAACCTGGTGGCATCGATGCGCGGGGAGGAGCCCGAGGAGTACCGGCACGCCTACGCGGGCTCCGTCGCATCCCTCGGCCTCCACAAGGGCGTCGCCCACGTCTACGGCCGTAAGCTCAGGGGCTACCCCGCCTGGCTCCTGCACCGCGCGTACCACCTGAGCCGGGTGCCGACGGCCAACCGCAAGACGCGCATCCTCGCGGAGTGGACGCTGGCCGGGCTGTTCAAACGTGAGATCGTCTCGCTCGGCTCACTGGAGCACCCGCGCGCCGAGTTCGAACTCGCCGCGGGCACCGGCCGCCATCCCGAAGGACCCTGACGGATGTCGGTGCCGTCGGTCACACTGGTCGTGTGACCATGGGTGGGCCCGTGTCGGCGGGGGAGCCGCCGGCGGGCGCGGTGGACACGGCGGGCACAGCAGGCAGGACAAGCACAGGCACAGCACACGCATCGGAATCGGATCGGACCGCACGCAGTGAACTTCACGCGCTGGAGCGCTCGGCTGCCCGGCACACAGCGACGCACCGCCGCCCGGGCGGTGCGACGGCAGCGCAAGGCGCCGGCCGCCTCCCCCGCCGCCGTCCCGGCGGCCAGGGAAGAGCGGGACGGGCAGGGGAAGCACGGCGACTCGCCCGCTCCGGCCGACGGCGGGGCGAGACGCAGCATCGAAGCCCTGTCCGCCCACGACCTGCTCGGACACCTTCCGGCCCTGGTCGCCCTGGTCCACGGCCCCGACCACCGCGTCGCGTTCGTCAACGGCGCCTATGCGGCCGCCTTCGGCCCGCGGAGCCCTGGCGCGCCCGCCCGCGAGGCCCTCCCGGAGCTGGCCGAACTGGGCCTGCTCCCCCTGATGGACCAGGTCCTGCGCAGCGGCAGGCCCCGCACGGTCAAGTCCCGCCGGGTCCCCGGCGCCCCCGGCCGCAAACGCCCGGGCTACTACACCTTCACCTGCACTCCCATCGAGCTGGCGGACCCCGAGCCGCAGCGCGGCATCCTCGTCTTCGCCGCCGAGGTGACCGACCAGGTCGAGGCCGCCGAACGGCTGCGCGCCAGCGAACGGCGGCAGCGCGAGGCCGCCGTCACCCTCCAGCGCAGCCTCCTGCCGCAGCAGCTCGAACAGCCCGACGACCTGCGGGTGGCCGCCACGTACCGGCCGGGCGGCACCGAGGCGGCCGTCGGCGGCGACTGGTACGACGTCATCACCCTGGGCGCGGGCCGCACCGCGCTGGTCATCGGGGACGTGATGGGCCGGGGAGTGCGGGCGGCCGCCGTCATGGGACAGCTCCGCACCGCCGTCCGCGCGTACGCCCGCCTGGACCTGCCGCCCCACGAGGTGCTCCAGCTCCTGGACGGGCTCGCCTCCGAGATCGACCCCAACCAGATCGCCACCTGCCTCTACGCCGTCCACGACCCCAACGAGGGCCGCCTGGCGTACGCCTCCGCCGGCCACCTGCCGATCCTCGTCCGCGACCCGGACGGCACGGTCCACCGCGCCGACGCGTCCACCGGCCCCCCGCTGGGCACCGGCGGCTGGCTGCACACCTCCGCCTCGGTCCCCTTCGGTCCGGGCTCCTCCGCCGTGCTCTACACCGACGGCCTGGTGGAGCGGCGCGACGCCGACATCGACCAGGGCATCGAGGCGCTGGAACGCGCCTTCGCCGGGGCCGCCGGCGGTCCGCAGGTCGTCTGCGACCGGCTCCAGCGCGCCCTGGGCATCACCGCCGCGCACGACGACGACGTGGCCCTGCTCGTCCTCCAGCACCCGGTCCGCGCGGGCCACGAGGCCGAGCTGTTCCACAACGCCGCGCTCGACCTCCTCGGCGGCGTCGAGGCCGCCCCGCGGGCCCGCGCCTTCGCCTCCGGCGTCCTGACGAGCTGGCGCTTCCCCGCGGACCTGCACGACCTGGGCGTACTGGCCGCCAGCGAACTGGTGGCCAACTCCCTCCAGCACGGCACCCCGCCGATGTGCCTGCGCCTGCGCCGCACCGACCGCCGCCTGATCATCGAGGTGACCGACGGCGACGACCACCTGCCGCGCCGCCGCCGGGCGGACCCCGCGGACGAGAACGGCCGCGGCATCTCCATCGTCGCGACCATCGCCTCCGCCTGGGGCTCCCGGCGCACCCCCGGCGGCGGCAAGGCGGTGTGGTGCGAGTTCGTCCTGCCCGAGGCCGTTCCGGATCAGGCGGTCTGAACGGGGACGGCCGTCCGGGACGGCTCGCCCGCGCCGGCCGGTCCGGCCGGCTTGGAGGAGGCGACCACCACGGTCCGCAGCGGATCGTCCTGCGCGGCGGTCAGCCGGCGTCCCAGCAGCAGGGCCAGCACGGTGATGCCGAGGGAGCACAGCACCAGCATCACGATGTACGGCACGTGGAGGGTGGCGGCCATCGGACCGCCCACCGCCGGGCCGATCGCCAGGGCCAGCTGCTTCACCAGCGCGAAGGCGGAGTTGTACCGGCCCACCATCCGGGGCGGCGCCAGGTCCGCCACCAGTGGTGCCACGGTCGGCGACAGCATCGCCTCGCCGAGGCCGAACAGCGCGTACGTGGCGATCAGCGCGGCGACGGCCTGCGCATGCCGCTCGGCCACCAGCCCGGACACCCCGGCCGCCAGCCACGCCACCGCCCAGATGAGCCCGACCACCGCGATCACCCGGCTGCGCCGCCGCCGTTCCACGATCCTCAGCACGGCGAACTGCGCCAGCACGATCACGGCGGTGTTCGCGGCGAGCGCGGCGCCCAGCGTCGCCGGGGAGACCCGCGAGACCTCGACCGCGTACGCGGACAGACCCGACTCGAACTGCCCGTAGCAGGCGAAGAACGTCACGAACCCGAGCACGCACAGCGTCACCATCGCCCGGTCGGCCAGGATCGACGGGCGGCCGCCCGGCTCCGGGGCGCCCTCCTCGACTCGCCCGACGCCGCCTCCGGCGTGCGACCCCTTCGGCATCCGCACGGTCGCCACGGTCACGCCCAGGAGCACGTACATGGCCGACTCGATCCCGAACAGGAGCAGGAACGACGCGGGCCGCTCCGGATCCACGACCATCCCGCCCAGCAGGCCGCCGATGCCGAGCCCGAGGTTGTTGAGGAAGAACTGGGTGGCGAAGGCACGTGACCGCGTCGCCGTCGTGGAGCACCACACGATCATCGTGGCGAGCGCGGGCTGGATCACGGCGAGGCCGGCGCCGAAGACGACGGCGGACGCGAAGATCGACGCCACACCGCTCGACAGCGCGATGCCGAGCGAACCGGCGGAGGCGAGAAGCGTCCCCGCGACGGCGACGGGCAGCGGCCCCCTCCGGTCGATCGCACGCCCGGTGAAGGGCAGTACGACCAGCGCGGCCACGGCGAAGAGGGCGAGCACCACTCCGGCGGTACTCGCGCCGAGGCCCCGTACCTGCGCCACGTAGATGAACAGGAACGGGACGGTGAAGCCGTTGCCGAACGCGCTCAGTGCGTTCCCCGTCTGGATCCGGCGCAGCGCTGTGCCCGTCGTGGTGGTCACACTCACCTACCTCTGTGTCTGACTGATCGAAGAACCGAAGGATGGGACAGCCCTCACCCTTCGAAACTAAAGTTCGATGCTAAACAGTACACAGGGAAAGTCTTCGATGTGAATGAGTTTCGTGTCATACTCCGGCCATGCCCGAGCAGCCCTCGCCCGATCGGGGCCACGAGCCCACGCTGGACGAGCAGATCGCCATCTACCAGCGTGAGTACGGCGACCTGGATCCCCAGGTGGAGAAGGTCGTCAACGCGCTCAGTCGCCTCGACCGCCGCATGAGCGTCGCCTACGGGCGCCAGCTCGCCACCCTGGGTCTCACCCAGGCGGAGTGGGAGGTGCTGAAGGAGCTGGTGATGGCGGGCCGGCCCTACCGGCTCGGCCCCGGGGCCCTCGCCAAACGCCTGGGACTCACCCCGGCCGCCATGACCCACCGCATGGACCGCATGGCCGCCGCCGGCCTGATCACCCGGGAACGGGACGAGAGCAACCGCGTCCGGGTCATCGTGGAGCTGACGGACGAGGGGCGCGAGAAGTGGCTCCAGGTGATGAGGATGGCCTCCGCCTTCGAGGAGGACCTGCTCCAGGACCTCTCGAACGAGGAGCGCGGCACGCTGGGGGAGCTGCTGACGCGCCTCCTGCGCCGGGTGGAGGACACCCAGCCGGACGCGGACGGCCGCCTCAGCGACCTGGACTGACCGCCCCCTCCCGCCGGTTTGACAGCCCTGGGGTCGATCCGTAGGGTTCTTCGAGTTGTCAGGGGCCGGAACGGTTTCCTGGCGGCCCTTCTGCCACGTCCGGTGGCGACCACTCATACAGCGTGAACCCCCTTTTCCGGGGGTGAAGTGCGGCCTGCCGCATTTCTTTTCCGGACCGGCCCGATTGGGCGCCGGACAGGAAATCCGCTACGGTGGGGAAAGCGCCGGAAACGGCGCGGCAGAAAAAGGCAGGAACCCGCCGGCCGGGGATCGGAGACCGAAAAGGGATCTGATAGAGTCGGAGACACCGAAGGGAAGCGCCCGGAGGAGCCCCGGAAGGGGAGCCGAAGGAAGCGTCCGTTCCTTGAGAACTCAACAGCGTGCCAAAAGTCAACGCCAGATATGTTGATGCCCCGTCCCGAACCCGCCGTTTTGGCGGGGACTTCGGGTACGAGGTTCCTTTGAAACACACAGCGAGGACGCTGTGCACCCCGGGATGATTCCTCCCGGCGGTGCCGCTCTTGGCGAATGCCCCGCCCGCTGCGGCGCGCGGGGGAAGACATTCACGGAGAGTTTGATCCTGGCTCAGGACGAACGCTGGCGGCGTGCTTAACACATGCAAGTCGAACGATGAACCTCCTCCGGG
>NZ_BAAATJ010000020.1:0-124752 GCF_039533345.1 Streptomyces glaucosporus
CGCCGCCGCCCCGTGCGGCGGGGCGCCGGCGCGGCGGGCGCGGGACGGTGGCGCGGCCGAGCCGGTTCCTCGCCCGGGGCGTGTTCGCCGCGCAGCGCCGCCCGGCGGCGCCTCATGGAGTTCAGACGCGCAGCAGGGCCTTGATGGCGCGGCGTTCGTCCATGGCCCGGTAGGCCTCGGCGGCCCGGTCGAGGGGCAGGTCGAGGTCGAAGACCTTGCCGGGGTCGATGGTCCGGTTCCAGACCAGGCCGATCAGCCGCGGCAGGTACTGGCGTACCGGGGCGGGTCCGCCGTGGAGGTGGACGTGGGAGAAGAACAGCTCCTGGCCGTCCAGCGCGACGTCGTGGGAGACGCCGACGTAGCCGACGTGCCCGCCGGGGCGGGCGGAGCGGATGGGGGTGTGACCCGGATACGCGTCAAAGGGGCAATGAGTTGATCTTGAAGCCGTGAGCGTCCGGCCCGTCACCCGTTCGGCTCAACGTCGTCGGTGGTGATGTTGACCATCGTCTTGGGGCCTGGGGTGGGTTGTGACCTCGATCGAGCGGACCGCGTATCCGCGGTTCAAACGGCTGATCACCGCGCATGAGCTGCATCTGCTCTCGCCGGCTCGTGACGAGCTGAAGTGGGCGGCCGGGGCGACGGACGGGGATGAGCATCTGCCGGCCTTGTTGCTGACGCTGAAGTCGTATCAGCGCATGGGGTGCTTTTCGGTGCTGGAGGACGTGCCGGAGCAGGTGGTGGAGTTCGTGCGGCGGCAGGTGGAGCTGCCGGAGGGCACGCTGCCGGTGTACCGGGCGAAGCGGACCGCCAAGCACCACCGGGGCCTGGTCCGCAAGCGGGTCGGCGTGGCGTACGACCAGGGGGAGGCCCGGCGGATCGCCGAGGCGTCGATCCGCAGGGAGGCCGCGCCGGATCCCCACGACGCGGCGCGTGCGGAAAGCGCTCCTCGCGGCGTCCCGGCAGGCATGGGGCATCTCCGCCGGGTCGGACCGCTCGATGCCGGGCGCGGTGGGCAGTGCCCCGGCCTCCGGGCCGGCGGACCGCGGCGCCGGCTGGTACCTGCGGCGCTACCCCGGTGACCCGGTGGTGGGAACCGCCTTCCGCTCCGTACTGGGCCTCTGCGCACCCGTCACCAGCCTGTTCGCCCCCTCCGCGGCCCGTGCCGTCCTCCTCCGGCCGCCCATGCCGACGCCGGCCGAGCCGCCGACGTCACCGGAGGAACCCGGGGCCTGAGGAAGTGCGGCAGCTGATGGTCTGTCCGGCTGTCCGGCTGGGTGGGCGGTCGCAGCCTTCTGGGCCTGGCGGGGGACGGTCTGGGCTTGTCGAGGTGCCCGTGCACCGTGAAACGGGGCACGCCGAATCTGCCGGGGATCTGCTGGACGGTCTTCTCCCGCTCGTCGTCGTAGAGCCGCTGGACGAGCACGGGCTGGTCCGCGGTGAGCTCGGCCTGCGCCCGCCGTCTGTTCCGGCGGCGGATCCAACGCGTTCGGCGCGGGATTCCATCTCCACGCTCACGTCACTCCGCCCGGTGGGCAGAACCCACGCCGAACCCTACGGTTCACCCGGGGTCGCCCAGCTGATCAGAGAGGCTGGCGAGGCGCCGCGAGTACGTCCCTGAGCACCTTCTCGAGCGTGACGCGGGCCAGTTCGTGTCTCAGGGTCTCCTCGATGTCCTGGTAGATGCCCCGCATTGCCGGCTGGATGCCGTGCCCCACCACGCATCCCTGGTCCGGGGTGGTGCGGTGCATCGCGAACAGCGGGCCGGGTTCCACTGCCTCGTACACGTCGAGCAGGGTGATCGACCCCAGCTCGCGCGCCAGCGACCAGCCCGCGCCCGCGCCCCGCCGGGACTCCACGAGCCCGGCCCTGCGCAGCTCGCCGAGCAGCCGCCTGATCACCACGGGGTTGGTGTTCGCGCTGGCTGCGATCTTCTCGGAGGTGGCGACCTCGTGGCCCTGGCGCTGGTAGAGACCGATCCAGGCCAGCGCATGGGCGGCAATGGTCAGCCTGCTGTTGGCGCTCATGATCCCTCCTCCGGTCGCAACGCTCCATGTTACGACAGTGCAGTCGCAACAGTGAAGGTTGCGACAATCCGTCGTAACGGTTACCGTTACGACGGCCGGGAAGGGTCAATCAAAGACAAGCGCGGATCGTGAGCGTGTTGCGAACTCAAAGGAGAACAGGAATGGAAAGTAACGAAAAGACCGTTCGCGAGGCTTACCGGCTCGCGGAAGGGAACGTTCTCGACGGTGACGGTTTCCTGACCTTGTTCACCGAGGACGGGTCGTTCAACGACATGTCGACCTCGCAGAGTTTCCGCGGAGAGCAGATTCCTCAGGTGATCGCGGGCCTCGCCCGCTCGTTCCCCGATGTACACCGTGAGCTGCTCGAGGTACATGCGTTCGGTGATGTCGTCGCCGTCGAGTTGCGAATCCAGGGCACGCATCTCGGAGGGTTTCCGACTCCAGCCGGCGAAATCCCACCGACCGGGAACCGGATCGACGTGCCGGCGGCGGACCTCTGGTACCTCCGTGACGGAAAGATCGAAAGGTTCAATTGCTACAACTCGATGAGCGTGTGGCTTGATCAAATCGGGGTCCACCCTGACTTCAAGTCCGCAGTCGAAGCCACCGGGACAGCAGCCACGACGGCGTAACCCTGCCGGTCAGCGCCGAGTATGCGACAAGACACTCCCTTCTTCGGGCCGCATACCCGGCGCTGCTTCCTGAACAAAGTTGTTGTTCGCACCCAACCGCCGACACGACCCGGCACGGCAGGCCGACTCATCGAGTATCAGCAGCCCTGGCCGGCAGGCAGGGCAACGACCCACATCGAGTGACGTTCTCCGGGCCCGCCTCCACGGGACACACGGCTGCGACGAGACCCCACCCCAAAGATCACCGAGGTACGCGGGGCCGGACCGTCCTCCCCCATGCCGCCAAGCCCTGCGCATCCGACGCTGACCGTGGACGAGTTCCACGCGTGCGCGGACCGTGGAGGGCTCGGCCTGCCATGAGTCCGTGACGATCACGAGAACCGGCGCGGAGGCCGGCGTAAGAGACGGCACCACCCGCGCCCCTTGCTCCGCCCCTGGGCAGGACGACGACTCCCGGCTCGACGCCTTGCGGGCCACCCCACCGCCCACGGCCTGGTCCTGGAGATGCTCGCCGGGCCCCTGCCCGGCATCCACGGCCCCACCGGCCCCGGCAAGCTGCTGTTCGCATTCTTCGCGGCGATGGCGGAGACCGAACGGGGGAACATCCGGGAGTCGACGCTGGAGGGGCTCGACACCGCGGCCCGCAAGGGCAAGCACAGCGGCCGACCCCCGGTCATCACCGCCGACATGCTCCACACCGTGCACCGCCGCCGCGCGGGCGGGCGGCGAGTCCGCCGAGCAGATCCAGCCCGACCTGATCACCCCCACCGGCAAGCGCAAGGGACAGAACCCCTCCGTCGCCAGCATCCACCGGGCGCTCGCCGGACACGCCAAGCGCGAGGCGTACCCCGAAGCCGTCGAGGCCGCGCACGCCGACTTCGCCGCCCTGAAGGCCAGGGACGTTCCCGCCCCGCGTACGGCGGACCGGCCGGAGCCCACCCGGTACCTCGCGGTCCTCCAGTTCGAAGAGGGCGGCCCGGCCGTCACCGGCGAGTGGACCGACGACGCTCCCGCCCTGCGCACGTACCGCGGCTGGGCCGGGCTGTACGGCAGCCAGGACAGCGTGGTCATCCGCCTCATCGACCATCACCGGCATCACGTACCGGACCCACCGCTTCGCCACCGCGGCCCCGCCCTTCACATCGCGTAGTCGGCGGCACGCTAACGGGACTGTGCCCACCCAGGGGAGCAAAGGCCAAGAGCATCACCCTCGTACGAGGCTGTGGTCTCTCCGGGGCACTCAGGCTGCCCGTCAGGGCTTCAAGATCAACTCATTGCCCCTTTGACGCGTATCTGGGTCACACCCCGGATGGCCTGCCACATCGACTCCTGGGTGCCGACCGCCTCACTCACCGAGTGGGCGCCCAGCCCGTCCGTGAGTTCCCTGATCCGGGCCACGCCCTCGTCGCCGCGCTCGGTGACGATGCCGGTCGCCCCGTACTCCAGGGCGAGTTTCTGCCGCGGTTCGTGACGGCTCATGGCGGCTCATGGCGATGATCCGCTCCGCGCCGAGCTGTGCGGCCGCGAGCACGGCGAGCCGTCCACCCGGAGCGACGCCTTCCGCACCCGCTGGGGCGCCCATGACGTCCGCCACCACGGCACCGGCGTGAAGCGGTTCCACCACCCGGTGGTCGGCGACCTCACCCTCGCCTACGAGGGCCTGGAGATGGCCGCCGAACCGGGCCTGACCCTCACCGTCTGCACCGCCGAACCCGGCTCGCCCTCCGAGGAGGGGCTGCGCCCGCTCGCGTCCTGGGCCGCCGACCGGGGGATCGGCTCCCCGTCGCGGCCCCTCACGGCCGGCTGACGGCCCGCTCGCGCGGGCCGGGCCGGGCACCCGTACGATCACGGCGTGAATCTCGGCGACGGAGAGCCCGACGAGCCCGACGACAGGGAGTGCGCGCGCCGCTGGCTCGTCGCGCAGGGTGCGTGGCAGGACGCCGACGGGGTCTGGAGCGATCCGGACGTCCTCGGCCGGCGGCCGGACCAGCGCGTCTTCGCGCAGGCTTGGGCGGGCATCGCGATGGAGACGCCCGAGCTCGGCGACGCCGGGGCCATCCGTGTGGTCCTGGGCCTGATGGACCTGTTCGGCGAACCGTCGCTGACCGGGGAGTTCGCCGTGTTCGTCGACGCGTACGACGAGACCCGCGAGAGGCTCTGGGAGGCGTACCGGCCGCGGCTGGAGGCCGTCGGGGAGCCGGTGGGGGTGGTCGACTCGCTGCGGTACTGGTTCCTGGACGGCTTCCACGCCGGGGACGCCTTCCACGGCGTGCTGGGCAGGGACGTTCCCGGCCTGGTGGAGCGGCTCCGCCCCGGGGCGCCGGGGCGCGACCCGCTCCTGCGCCGGGCGCGCCGGGTCCTGGCCGTCTCCGGCCCGGTTCCGTGGGAGGCGAAGCGGGCGGCGTACGAGGCCGCGGCCGCCGTCCCGGACCTCCGCGACGTGCTGGAGTCGGACCCGGCCGCCGCCGGTCCGCGACGCCGCCCGGTGTGACCGGTCACACCGGGCGGACCCCCGGCCGGCCCCCGTCCGGAAGAGCCGGCTCGGCGCAGGAAGAAGGCCGCCTCCGGCGGTGACGGCACGGTGCCGTCACCGCCGGAGCGGCCGGGCGGTGGTGCGGCCGCCGGTCAGGCCGTCCGCTGCCGCCGGGCGGCCATCACCGCGTAGACGACGACCCCCGCGAACAGGAACAGCACGCCCTGGTACACCGCCGTGTACCCGGCGCCCGCGACCAGCCAGAGGGAGAAGGCCGCCGCGACGGCCGCGACCGCGGCGTCCCGTACCAGGCGCGCCCGGTCGACCTTCTCGCGCCGCCCCGACAGGAGGTGGAAGATCTGCGCGGCGGTGGCCAGCAGGTAGGGCACGGTCGCGGTGAACGTGGTGACCAGGACCAGGATCTCGAAGACCTTCGCCGAACCCGACGTGTAGTTGTAGACGGTGAGCAGCGAGGCGAGGACGACGGTGACGCCGACGCCGACGGTGGGGACGCCCCGCCGCCTGCGCGCGAAGGCGGCGGGGAACAGGCCGTCCCGCGCCGCGGCGTACGGGGTCTGCGCGCTCAGCAGCGTCCACCCGTTGAGGCAGCCGGTCATCGACACCAGCGCGGCGAGCGCGACGGCCCAGCCGCCCCAGCTGCCGCCGAACATGGCGTTCACGGCGTCGGAGAAGGGCGCGGTGGACTCCACCAGACGGTCGTGGGCGACCGTGCCGAAGACGGCCAGCGTGCCCAGCAGGTAGACGAGCGCCGCGCCGACGGTGCCGATGACGGTGGCGCGTCCCACGTTGCGCCGGGCGTCCCTGACCTCGCCCGCGCTGACGGCGGCGGATTCCACGCCCAGGTAGGAGAAGAGGAGGATGGCGGCGGAGGCGGACACCGCTCCGATCGCGCTGCCGCCGCCCGCCTGGAACGGGCCGAGGTTGTCCGGGTCGAAGAAGAACAGTCCGCCGACCGCGACGAGCAGCAGCGGCGCGAACTTCAGCACGGTGGAGACGAGCTGGACGGCGCCCACGTAGCGGGTGCCCGCGAAGTTGGCGAGCGCCGGCAGCCACTGCAGGACGAGCGCGGCCAGGCACGCGGTCCAGCGGTGGTCGCCGACCGGGATCAGCACGTCGAGGTAACCGACGGCGGCGACGGCGAGCGCCGCGTTCGACACCCAGGTGGTGATCCAGTACGCCCAGGCCGCGAGGAAGCCGGCGAAGTCGCCGAAGGCCTCGCGGGCGTAGACGTAGGGCCCGCCGGTGCTCGGGTTGCGTTCGGCGAGTCTGCCGAAGACCAGGGCGAGGGCGATGGCGCCGACGGTCAGGATGCCGAAGGCGACCAGGCTGATCGTGCCGTAGGGGGCGACGGAGGCCGGGAGCAGGAAGATGCCGCCGCCGATGATGTTGCCCATGACCAGGGCGGTGGCCACGGGCAGCCCGAAGCGGCGGGCGTGCCTGCCGTGGCTGCCGGTGGGGTCTTCGGCGGGTACGGGGGCGGTGGTGGGGGCCGCGGGGATCTCCTGCGGGGCCGGAGCCGACTGCGGGACGGTTCCGGTGACGTGCATGGGGTGGTGCGCCTCTCTTCGAACTGATGCCCGGGATCGCCGGGGCCGCGCCCATGGTCGGACATAACCCCACAGTCCTCCAAATGGCTCGTTTTTGTCTCGCACGGCCCGTCCGGTGCCGTAAAAAGTGAGCTGCCGCAGGACCGGAACCGTGAATCGTCCACCGGCGCCGGGGGGCGGGCCGCCGGACGGCGGGCGGGCCCGGCGGTTCGCTGAGGGGCAGGGGAACGCGGCACGGGGCGGAGGGGGGCCGCCGGGGATCGGTGGCCGGACCGTGTCCGGTACATGGCCACGGGACGCCGGTCCGTGACATCTTCGAGGGGCATGCCCGTACCGTTCGCGTCCCCGGCAGGTCATGACCACGACATCCGGCCCCTGGCAGGGGCACGACTTCGCAGTGCTGCTTCCCGTCCTGACCGCCGGCACGACGGCTGTACTGGGGCTCGGCGCGTACCTCTGCTCACGGTTCACGCGCCGGGCCCTCCGGCAGTACACCCCGCCCGCCGTGTGGCGGGACGCGTCCCTGGCGGCGTCCGCCGCGGCACTCGCCCTCTACCTGTGGGGGTGCCTCCACGTCCTGTTCCTCGAGGACCAGGAGCAGGCCCGCGCGTGCGAACGGGAACGCCCCGAAGGGACGCCGTCCCTGATGGGCCGCAGAGGCGACTTCGTTCCGCTGCGGCTCGTGTGCGAGGCGTCGGACGGCCGCGACTACTCCGTCGTCATCCCCGACTACGTCAACCCGTCCGTCGCCGTCCTGCTGCTGCTCGCCCTCGCCTGCGCCCTCACCTCCGCCGTCCTCCGCCGCAGGACGTGACGCGGCTCCGCCGTTCGCCCGCCCTCCCGGCGCCGTCCCGCACCACGGGATGTGAGACTGCAGGACATGCTCATACAGTCCCTCACCGCGATCGGCGTGCTCGCCGTGCTGACCATGGTGCCCGGGCCGGACATGGCCATCGTGACGAAGCGGGCGGTCTCCTCCGGGTGGCAGGACGGGCTGCGGACGGTCGGCGGCATCACCGGGGGGCTGCTCGTCTGGGGCGTTCTCACCGTCGCGGGCCTCGCCGCGCTCCTGGCCGCCTCCGCCGCCGCGTACACCGCGGTCAAGCTGGCGGGGGCCGTCTACCTGATCCTCCTCGGCGTCCAGGCACTGGTCCACAGCCGGCGAGGCGGGGCCCAGGACGTGGGCGCCCTCCCCGACGCCCCTGCCGGCAATCCCTGGCGGACCGGCCTGGTCGGCAACGTGCTCAACCCCAAGATCGCCGTCTTCTACACCGGCCTGCTGCCGACACTGGCCCCGTCCGGGCTCTCCCCCCACACCGGCATGGCACTGCTGGTCCTCGTCCACGCGGCGCTGACCGCCGTGTGGCTCGGCGGCTACGTGATGCTGCTGGCCAGGGCCCGCGCCTTCTTCCAGAGGCCCGCCGTGCGCCGGGCCATGGACCGCGTCACCGGCGTCGTCCTGATCGGGTTCGGTCTGAAGGTCGCCGCGGCACAGCCCTGAGCGCCGGCTCCGCCGATCACCCCGGCACGTCCGGCGGGCCGCGCGCCCGGGGGCGGGGACGGCACGGCCGCCGGCCGGTTTTCCGGAGGGATGTCGTCCGCGCCCGTGTCGCCATCAGAATGGCGTCGGGCCGCGCGTGGAGGTGGGGATGGCCGCATCGGACGCGGACGCCGTGACGCTGGTTCACCGCCGCAAGTCCCCCATGCCGGGCGTGCGCAAGACGCTCCGTGGTCTGACGCCCCTGGTCGTCGCGGTCGTCAGCCTGGTGGTCCTGTTGCGCGCCGACGGCGAAGGCCCGCTGCGGACCGTGGCCGGGGGGCTGCTGGCGGCATCCGGAGCGGTGCTGATCTGCTGGGGTGCGTGGTGGCTGGTCGACGGCATCACCGACCTGCTCGCCTGGCGAGTGCTTCAGCACGGGCCCCGGAACGCCATGCGGCTGAGCGCCTGGGGCGTCGAGTACGACCCGTCGTGGCGGGGCGGCGGGTTCCGGATGTCGGTGCCCTGGTCCGAGGTGACCGGCGCCGAGTTCCGCCCGGGACTGGGCTCGACCCCGATCTTCTGCGTCGCCGCGGACGGCCGGCATCCGGCCCCGCCGGACGGCGGCCCGCTGCGGCATCCGCGGCCCTCGCAGCCGAGCGACCGCGCCCTGGCACGGGCCGACGCGCAGGAGCCCGCCCCGGACACCGATCGCGCGATGCTGGCGAACGCCCACCTCTTCGGCACGCCGATGGTGGTCGACCTGAAGCTTTGCGAGGGCCTGGACGTCGACGAGCTCGACCGCCTGCTCCAGCGGTGGACGGACGGGCGCTGCCGCTGCCTGCCCCCGGACTGGGTCCGCCGGAAGTGGGCCCAGGGCACGGGGTGAGTCCGGCCCGCCGTACGCCACACCGGCGAAGCCGCCGTGGCCCTTCCCCCAGCCGTGCCGCGACCGCGGCCTCCGGACTGCTGCTCGGCTGGGCGACGTACAGCCCGCACGGCACGACACCCCTGCTGGAGCGGGCGGCCAACTCGTCGTCCACCTGGATCGTCTGGGCCGCCGCGGCCGGCGCGCTGATCCCCTCCCGGCCGCTCGCCGTCCGGAGCGGGGCTCTGATGATGCTCGCCACCTGCGGCGGCTGCTACGCGGCATCCGCGCTCGGGAACACCTTCGGCGCCGGGGGCTCGGGACCGCCGCCGTGTGGGTGGCGGCGGGGCCGGCCGGAGGGCCGCTGCTGGGATGGGCCGGACGGACGGTACGGCGCGGACGGGGGACGTCCGGGCGGTGGCCGGGGCCGTCATCGCGACGGTGGCGCCGGGAGAAGGGCTCCGGCTGGGCCTGGAACTCCGCCACTGGGGAGAGGCGACCGTCTTCCTGGCCGTCGGTGCGCTGCTCACCGCTCCCCTGACAGCCGGTCCGGCGCGCGCCCGGGCGCCCCGCCACTGGTTGTGCGCCGTACTCGCTCCCGTGGGCGGTCTCGCCTTCCGCCTCGTCGAACCGGCCGTCCTCGACGGCCTGCTCGGGTCGGCGTCGGTACAGCCCCGCCCACTTCCATGCGGCGGGACAGCAGGCATCCGGTCAGCGCGGCGGCGAGGCCGGCCAACCCGGCGACCGCGAAGCCGCCCGCCGGTACGGAGGCGTCGATCGCCACCCCGGCGAGCGGGGATCCGAGCGCGAATCCCGCGCTCTGCGCCGAGGACTGCAGACCTGTCGCCTCGCCCCGCACGCCGGCCGGCGCCAGTCGGCTCACCGCGTCGGCCACCGCGGAAAGGGTCGGCGCGGCGAGGAACCCGGTGCCGACAACGGCCACGCACAACCAGGGCCAGTCGTGGGCGAGCCCGGCGGGAATCGTCACGATCCCGAGCGAGCCGAGCAGCAGCCATGTGGGCAGCGGCCGGGACAGGGAGCCGTACACCAGCCCGCCGACGACGGAGGCCACGCCGAGCGCGACCACGACCAAGGCGGCCCAGGACACCTGGCCCGCCTCTTCGAGGGTGGCGACGATGGCGAGATCGACACCGCCGAGCAGCGTCGTGGTGCCGAACGCCATCGTCAGCACGGCGATCATGCCCACACCCAGCCACTCCCGGCGCGGGGGCCGTCCGGCCGCACCGGCGTCCGCCTCGTCCCCGGCACGCAGCGGCGGGTCGAGCAGGGCGATCCCGGTTCCACCGGCCACGATCGCGGCGCCGACCCCCCACACCACCACATCGGGGGACGCCGTCGCGGCGCACAGGATCACGATCGCCGGACCCGTCATGTACGACAGCTCGCCCTGCACCGACTCCAGCGCGAACGCGGCCCGGCGCTGTTCCGACGTCGTCATCGCGGCGATCGCCTGCCTGGTCACCGGCTGGGCCGGCACCATCAGCAGACCCGCCGCGAAGGCGGCGCCCACCAGGGCCCCGTACCGCAGGATCGGCACGCTCAGCCAGAACACGGCCTGCGCCACGACGGTCACCAGCAGCGCCGGGCGCAGGCCCCGTCGGTCGATCACGCTGCCGAGCAGCGGTCCGCCCAGTGCCGACCCGGCGGTGAGAGCCGCCGCGACACCGCCGGCCGCCGCGTAGTTCATGTCCAGGCCCAGCACGGCATACGTCATCAGTGCCATCACGTCGGCCGTGATCGCGGTACGGGCGAGAAAGGAGACGCCCAGCAGCGATGGCATCCCCGGGACGGCGAGCACCTGTCGGTATCCGGTCACTCACATGATGCTGGATCGTCCGCCGGGCCATAGGTAGTGGCCAATCCGCTGTCGCCGACATAATGAATCCTTATGGCCGGGGATCTCGA
Organism: Streptomyces glaucosporus; assembly: GCF_039533345.1. Lineage (NCBI taxonomy): Bacteria > Bacillati > Actinomycetota > Actinomycetes > Kitasatosporales > Streptomycetaceae > Streptomyces > Streptomyces glaucosporus. The sequence continues at coordinate 10,969 of NZ_BAAATJ010000020.1, forward strand.
AATCGCCTTGCTGCGGTCCTTCGTCGCCATCGTGCGGGCGGGCAGCATCAGCCGTGCCGCGACCGCGCTCGGACATACCCAGCCCGCTCTCAGCCAGCAGGTGCGCAGGCTGGAGAGGGCCGTCGGCCGTCCACTGCTCCACCGGTCAGCATCCGGTGTCTCGCCGACCCGGGCGGGCGAGGAACTCCTGCCGTACGCCGAGCGCATCCTCTCGCTCTCCGCGCAGGCACTCGCCGAGACCGGGCGCACGCTCACCGGCCGCTGCGGTGTCGGGCTGCTCGAAGACCTCGCCGCGTCCCGGCTTCCGCAGGTCCTCGCCGACCTGGCCCGGCTGCACCCCGGCGCGGTCCTGGAGGTGCTCAGCCTGCCCGACGCCGCGATGCGGGAGGCCTACGACGCGGGCCGTGTCCACCTCGTGCTCAACGAGGTGCCGGCCGTGCCCGGACCGCCGCGCTGGACCGTACGCCGCCCGCTGGTCTGGGCGGTCGGCCAGGGCGTGGACGTGGCGGCCGATCCGCTGCCGGTGGTGCTGTTCTCCAACACGTGCTCCTGGCGTACGTCGGTGCTGGAAACCCTGGAACGCGCCGACCGGCCCTGGCGGGTGGTCTTCGAAAGCAACAGCCTGGCCGGTGTGCTCGCCGCGCTGCGGGCCGGGCTCGGCGTCGCGGCGCTCATGCCCGCGAACCTCGAACCGGCCATGGCCTGCCAGGCCGCGGACGCCCTCCCCGCCCTGCCGGACGTCGAGCTCGGCCTCGCACGGCACCCGCGGTCCGAGGGCGATCCGCTGGTCGACGCCGTCGAGACCGCGCTGCGGCGCACGGTGTGAGTGCCGCGGCCGGACCGGAGTGCGCCGGGGCGGGCCGACGCGGGCGGGCCTGCGCACGAAGCCCGGAGGTCAGGGGTCGCGGGGTCACCAGGCCGGACTCGTGGGCGAAGACCACGGGCTGGGCCCGGTCACGGGCACGGAGTTTGGTCACGGCCCGGTTGACGTGGGTCTTCGCGGTCAGCGGGCTGATCACCGTCCGGGCCGCGATCTCGTCGTCGGACAGGCCCCGTGCGACCGGGGCGACGGCCTCGCGCTCGCGGCCGGTCAGCTCCTCCAGCCCCGCGACGGCGCCGGCGGGGGGCGGCCTCCGCCACCGCGACGGCGCGGTGCCCCGCCCGTACGGCCGTGTGGACCGCGAACGGGTACGCGACGGCAGGCACGCCGGACCCGGCCGCCCGTTGCCCACCGCGCACAGCCCGGTGACGGCCAGAAGGGGAACCGGAGCCCGCCGTCCGGCTGCCAGCGCCGGGCCGCCGGACGCCAGCGGCGCGCAGCCGAGCAGATCGGGGCCCTCGGCGGAGCGCTGCCCGGACAGCCCGGTGACCAGCAGCGCCGCCGCCACGCCGACGGCGATCGCCCAGTCCCCGGCACCGGCACGAACGCCGAACCGTCCTTCGCCCATGCGCACCCCAGCCGGACGCCGACGCGGGCGGATCCCGCTCGTGGACGATCGGGCGGCCACCGCGTCCGCGGTACCTCCGCGGTTCCTGCCGCGTCCGCGGTAGCCGGACGCGGCGTGGGCGGCGGGCCGGATTCCCGCCGAGGCCGGGTGCCGGGGGAAGCGGCGTCCGGCCGCCGTGATGTCCGGCGAGGCCGTGGTGCGCGGCACCGAGGCCGTGCTGGCGGACGTACGCCGCTGCCGGCCGGCCGCCTTCCGGCACGCTCCGCGCCCGCGGCGTGGGGAGCGCGGAGCGTACCGCGCGGCGACGGGACCGCGCGCCGGGCGGCGCCGCCCTCTGCCGCTGCCGTGCCGCGATCCCGGCCGACTTCAATCCGCCCGGGCCGCCCGCCGCCGGGGCCCCCGCCCGGTCGTTCCGCGGTCGCCGCGCGGGTCAGCCCGCGGAGGCGGGGCCCGGCGGCAGGTGGACGGTCATGATCAGGTGGCAGGTCCCGGTGCCCGCACCGCGGTAGGTGTGGGAGGTGTCGCCGTCGAAGGTGGCGGTCTGGCCGGCTTCGACGGTGTGCTCGGCACCGTCGACGACCAGGGTCATCCGGCCGGAGGTGACGCTGACGGTCTCCACGACCCCGGCCTGGTGGGGGTGGCTGGGGTACTCCTCGCCCGGCTCCAGCCGCCAGCGCCAGACCTCGACGGGGGCCGGTCCCGAGGTCGTCAGCATGAGCCGGGCCTCGCTGCCCCGTTCTCCCGTCCACAGCGGGGCGACGGCGTCGGCGGCCACGACGCGGACGCGGCCCTCGGGCGGCCCCTGCATCAGGGCGGACACCGAGATGCCGAGGGTGTCGGCCAACCGGACCAGGGTGGCCAGGTTGGGGTTGCCCTGGGCTTTCTCCAGTCCCACCAGGGCACCCTTGCTGACTTGGGCGCGCCGGCTGAGTTCCTCCAGGGACAGGCCCGCGCGGGTGCGGGCCGCCCGGACGTTGTGCGCGACCGTCCGCAGGGCCGCGGCTGTCTCGGCCACCTGATCACCATCCTCACAGAAGGATCATTCGAATGCACCGTCCGGTCGTTTGATTGACGGCGTCCGGTCGTTCTGTTGTACGGTTTGGTCGTTCCACTGAATGCTAAGGGATCGTGCCGTGATCGCTCTGCTGCTGGCCCTGGGCAGCTCACTCGCCTACGGGTGCGCCGACTTCCTCGGCGGCCTCGGCGCCCGGCAGGCCCACGTCCTGCGGACCGTGATGGTCGCGGCTCCGGCCAGCCTCGCGGTCGAGCTGCTGCTGTGGCCGCTGCTCGGTGCCTCGTTCGGCGCCGGGGCCCTGGGCTGGGGTGCCGCCTCCGGAGTCGCCTCGGCCGCCGCGTTCGCCCTGCTCTACCGCACCCTGGCGATCGGTCCGATGAACGTGCTGTCGCCCGTGACCGCCCTGGTGTCCGCCGTACTGCCGGTGGGGGTGGGGCTGGTGCAGGGCGAGCACCTGGGTCCGGCCGGGCTGCTGGGCCTGCCGCTCGCGCTGGTGGCGGTGGTACTGGTCAGCGCCGGGCACGGCGCCGGGTCGGCGCGCCCCTCCCGTACCGCCCTGCTGTCGGCCTTCGGCGCGGGCGCCGCCATCGCCCTCCAGCTCGTCTTCCTCCACCAGGCGCCGTCCGACAGCGGGGTGGCCCCGCTGATCGTGGGCCGGGCGGTCTCCTCGGCCGTCACCCTGGCCGCGGCCGGGCTGATGCACCGCAGACTGGGACCGGAGCGGCCCGCGTACGCGGTGTCGGCCACCGCGGGCGTGCTGGACTCGGTGGCGAACCTGCTGTTCCTGCTCGCCGTCCGCAGCGGGGACCTCGCCGTCGTCGCCGTGATCACCGCCCTCTACCCGGCCGGCACGGTCCTGCTCGCCCGCGGCGTGCTCGCCGAACGCGTCCACCGCGGGCAGCTCGTCGGCCTGGGCACCGCCGCCGTCGCCGTCAGTCTCCTCGCCCTCGCCTGAACCGCAGCCCGACCCCACCGGAACGACCCGTCGGAACACCCGCCGGACCAACCACCGGAGCAAGGAGAGCAGCATGCTGGTCCACCCCTGGGACGCCGCTCTGGACGACGCCGAATGGCAGGCCTGGATCGCCGAAGGCCACGACTTCGGGCAGCTCTGCGTCAACGGCCTGCCCGGCCACCCGCCCACCGTCGTCCCCACCCACTTCGCCCGCGACGACCGCGACCTCCTGATCCACCTCGCCCGGCCCAACCCGGTGTGGGGGGCGATCGAGCACGACCCGAACGTCGTCCTCACCGTCATCGGCGACCACGCCTTCGTCCCCGGCCCCTGGCGCGCCCCGGCCGGCACCCCGCCCACCGACGGCGTGCCCACCAGCTACTACGCGGCGGTGCGGTTCACCTGCCGTGCCCACGTCGTCGACGATCCCGAGGCCAAGGCCGAACTCCTGCGCCGTCAACTCGCCCACTTCCAGCCCGCGGGCGATCATGCCCTCGTTGTCGTCGGCCGGCCCCCCTACGGCCGGATGCTGTCCGGCATCCGCGGCCTGCGCCTGGAAGTCGCCGGCGTGGTCGCCAAGTTCAAGTACGACGACCACAAGCCCGTCGAGCACCGCGCCGCCGTCGCCGACCGTCTCACCGCACGCGGCCAGGGTCTCGACGCGTCCGCCGCACGCCGGCAGCGGCAGCGCCTGGACCGCATCGGCCCCTGGAAGCCCTGACCCGCCCGCACGCGCCCCGCCCCCGCACCCGCCCACGCAGGAAACGGAATCCCGCCCATGACCGCCTTCCGCATCGCCCCCGCCGTCGCGGACGCCTTCCCCGGCACGCTCATCGCCCTCGTCACCGCCACCGGCCTGCGCGGCCACGAGGACTGGCCCGGCACCGCCGCCGCGCTGGAGGACCTGGAGCAGCGGCTCGCCGACGGCACCTGGCAGCCCGCCGACGAGACCGACCCGCGCATCGGGGCCTGGCATGCCGCCTACCGCTCCTTCGGCACCAATCCCCGGCGCGTCCGCCCCAGCGTCGACGCGCTCGGCCGCCGCCTCGCCAAGAAGGGCGCCCTGCCGCGCATCAACCCGGCCGTCGACTCCTACAACGCCGTCTCCGTCCGCCACGGCCTGCCCGCCGGAGCCTTCGACCTGGACCGCGTCACCGGCGACGTCGACATCCGCCACGCGGACGGCACCGAGACCTTCACCCCGCTCGGCGAACCCGGCACCACCGAGAACCCCAGGCCCGGCGAGGTCGTCTACGCGGACGCCGCCGGCGTCCTGACCCGCCACTGGAACCACCGCGACGCCCACCGCACCCGTGTCACCGAGGACTCCACCCGCGTCGCCTTCGTCCTCGAAACCCTCCGGGCCGCCCACGACGGCCCCCTCCTCAGGGCGGCGGCGGAGGAACTGCGGGGCCTGCTCGCCCCGCACGCCGAACGGACCGGCGTGCACTACCTCGGCCCGGAACACCCCCGGGCCTCCGTCTGAGGCCTCCGCATCCCTCCACCGGCTCGAACGAGCCGGCCGTCCGGATCGCGGGCCCAGGAGCCCGCGGACCGGACGTGCGCGGCGCGCCGCCGCTCGCACGGCTCCGGCGGGAGGGCCGCCCGCCCGGGGTGGGCGGCGAAAGCCAAGAGCGAAAAAGCGGAGACCGAAAAACAAAGGCAGGGAACTCACGCGTTCCCTGCCACTCTCAACGTATAGCGCACAGGGGGGCTTGCCACAAGCCCCGATCCGTGCCGGAGAATCGCCCGGCAAGCCAGAACTTGCTGAAATGGGGGATTCTCTTAATGCGCGTGGTTTTGTCGACTTACGGGTCGCGCGGGGACGTCGAACCGCTGGCGGGACTCGCGGTGCGGTTGCGGGAGCTCGGCGCGGAGGTACGGGTGTGCGCGCCGCCGGACGAGGAGTTCGCGGAGCTGCTGGCCGGTGCCGGCGCGTCGCCGGTGCCGGTCGGCCGGCCGGCGCGGGCGCTGACGACCGGGGCGCCGCCGCGGCCGGCGTCCCTGCCCCAGCGCTCGGCGGAACTGATCGCCGCCCAGTTCGACGCGGTGACCGCGGCGGCCGAGGGGTGCGACGTGCTGGTGGCGACCGGCATGATGCCGGCCGCGGCTGGTGCGCTGTCGGTGGCCGAGAAGCTGGGCATCCCCTCCGTATCCGTGACCTTCCAGCAGATCACCCTGCCGTCGCCGCACCGCCCGCCGCTGGCGTACCCGGGACGGCCGTTCCCGCCGGGAGAGACCGACAACCGGGTGCTGTGGGACCTGGACGCCCGGAGCATCCACGCGCTGTTCGGCGAGGCCCTCAACACCAACCGGGCGGCGGCCGGCCTGCCTCCGGTGGACGACGTCCGCGCCTACGTCATCGGCGACCGGCCGTGGCTGGCGACGGACCCGGTCCTGGACCCGTGGCAGGGGATGCCGGACCTCGGCGTCGTCCAGACCGGCGCGTGGATCCGGCCCGACGAGCGCCCCCTGCCGGACGAGCTGACGGCGTTCCTGGACGCCGGAGCGCCTCCGGTGTACGTGGGCTTCGGCAGCATGCCCCTGCGCGCCGCGACGGACGCCGCCCGGGTGGCCGTCGAGGCGGTCCGCGCACAGGGCCGCCGCGTGATCGTGGCCCGCGGCTGGGCCGACCTGGCCCCGATCGACGGCCGGGACGACTGCTTCGCCGTCGGTGAGGTCAACCAGCAGGCGCTGTTCGGCCGGGTGGCCGCCGTCGTGCACCACGGCGGCGCGGGCACCACGACGACGGCCGCCCGGGCCGGCGCACCCCAGGTGGTGGTCCCCCAGGCGGCGGACCAGCCGTACTGGGCGGGGCGGGTGGCCGAGCTGGGCATCGGCGCGGCGCACGACGGCCCGGTTCCGACCTTCGAGTCCCTGTCTGCCGCCCTCGAAACCGCCCTGCTCCCCGGGACCCGTGCCCGGGCGAGGGCCGTGGCCGGCGCGGTCCGCGCCGACGGGGCGGCGGTGGCCGCGAGGCTGCTGCTCGACACGGCCGGCCGGGAGAGGCCGCCCGTGCCCGCCTGAACCCGTACCGGATCGCCGAGCCGGGGCCCCCGCGTGTTTCCGCCGCGGCGGAAACACGCGGGACACTCCCGCGCCGACGCCGGGCGCTTCCGCGCGTCACACGCGAGGCGCGTGCCGGTCCGGGGCGGCTCTCGGCCGGTCGACGTCGCCGGCCTCGCGCACGCCCGGCTTGGGCAGGACGTCGAGGCACATGACGCTGGGGGCCCGGCTGAGCAGGACGAAGTGGCCGGCCGTCTGCCGGCGCCTCCGGAAGACCGACCACTTCCGGACCGGCGTGCCGTGGTCATCGCGGCAGGCGGTCTCGGCCGGGGACACGGTGACGCGGTATTCCCCCGTGCGGAAGCCGGACGCCACGGGCAGGCCCCAAGCCCCGTGGCGTCCGGCGCCAGTCGTCCGCCGGAGGCAGCCGACCACTCGAACCGGCTACTTGATGAGCACGCAGGTGCTGGGGTAGCCGACCTCGCACAGGAAGATGCGGACGTCGGCCACGTTGGAGCCGTTCCCCGTCGCGGAGATCTTGTGGTACTTGCCGTCGTTGACCCAGGAACTGCCGTTCCACTTGTTGTACTTGGTGTAGAGGCTCACAGAGGTTTTCTCAGTGAACCAGTTGAAACATTCGGCCCTGGAGACAGTATCCCCAACTGCACCCTCATCCCGCTAGGCACAAACTCCCATACTGGACTTCCCGTGAAGTATCGAGACGAGTCGACAGCATTTGATTCTCTCACGCTTTTGAGTGAGCCCCTGCAGCCGAATATGGGTAATATTCACCGGGCGACACGCCGGAGACCGGGGTTTGGAAGTGACTGAATACGTTGATCTTTCGGAATACTCTTACGGCAACTATCCGATTTCCATGTTGAATATTGGATGGCTTGGACTTGAATTGGGGATCCCTGCCGAAGAAGGAGGGGTGTCCGCAGAGGTTCTTGACGCTCTCAAGGTTGAGCTGAAAAAGCCTAGAAGTGTTTCCCCGGGCGTCCACGAGTGCGAATTCTGCAGCTCAGGCGAACCCATGCAAGGCAATGGTGAATTGCATATCTACTCCGCGGATGGAAAGGTTTACTCTGCCCCCACCATGATCGTTCACTATATCGAAGACCATGGATATGCTCCGCCCGTGCAGTTCGTTGAAGCCGTGAATCGCTCCACCCCTCTTCTGTGGGACTCGAGGGCAGAGGCCCTTCGAAAGATCCTAGTTGATGAAAACGATGATTTTGGATGGAAGGTGGACGCCCTCCTGGATGTAACTTTCTGGGATGATCCGCGTGTGGACGAATCGGTGGAGCAAGCTCTTGCGGATGGGGAACTTCTCTTGGTTGCAGAGTACGAGGTTGGCATGGCCCTTGCGGCTCTATGGGCTAGACGAGGTGCGATTGACTCGCACATTTACCGTAATTTCTCTTCCGAGATCAAGAATCACATAGATGATGAGTATGGCCGCATGCTTGAAAGGTTTCCTCGCTGATTTACTGATCGTTTCAGGGTGAGGTTCGCAGGCGGCGGAGGGGCTGAGGCTGTCGGCCGGCACCGCCCACGCCCACGTCACCACCGCCGTCCGGCACCTGGCGGACACAGCGCCGGGACCGCTGAAAACACTGCGGGAGACCGACCCCGACCACGCCCTGGTGGACGACACCCCCGCCGAGCGCGACCGGATCGGCGACGGACGGGCCGACTACTCCTCCAAGCACCAGCGGCACGGCGTGAACATGCAGGTCGCCACCGATCCCGCCGGAGAGATCCTCTGGCTGTCGCCGGCACTGCCGGGCCAAACCCACGACCTGACCTCCCCCGGCCTCCGGCCGGGCGGTGCCCCCGGCCCGCACCCACAAGATCATCCGAATCCGTGAACGCCAAGGAGTCCCGGTCCTCGCCGACATGGCCTACACCGGAGCCGGAGACCGGGTCACCACCGCCGAACGCCGCCCGCCCAACGGCGAACTCACCCTGGAACGGCAACGCTGAAAAGACTCAGTGCACTGCGTGGCCTTCGAGTGCCCGGCGACGGTGTTCGGAGGGCGTGAACCCGAAGGCGGCACGGAACACCTTGCTCGCGTGGGCCGGATCCGTCATGCCCCAGTGGGCGGCGACCTGATAGACGGGACGGGCGGCCGACGCGGGGTCGGAGAGGTCCTGACGGATCATGCGGAGCCTGAGGGCGCGGATCCGGTCGGCGACCGTGTGTTCCTCTTCCTCTGGCGAACCTTGTGAGAAACCTTGAGGGGCAGGTCACACCGGCGATTGCCGGGCGATGGGCTGCGCAGCCGTACCGGACCGGCGTCGCGAGGGCCACCTCGCCGGTGGGTGCGGCTCGGCACCGGCGGGGGCGGGACCGCGGCACCCCGCGGCGCGGACTCTCGGCGCCGAGGGTCCGCGCATGGTGTGGACGGGCGGCCCGCCCCCGCCGCGGGGTGCCGGTGGGCGGGCCGTTCCTCCGGATCAGTCCGACCGCCGGCGGGCCCGCCTCACCTCGCGGTCGATGGCCCAGGCGTCGGCGACCGGGCCGAGGTGGCCGAGCTTGTCGGGGTTGATGACCGAGCGGATGGTCCGGATCCGCCCGTCGAGCACGTCGAGAGCGAGGATGTGGAGGACCCTGCCGTCCCGGTCGCGGAAGATCGCGCCCGGCTGGCCGTTGATCTCGTGCGGCTCGAACGTCACACCGACCCCGGCCGTCCGGAGGAAGAAGGACGCCAGGAGCCGGGCCACCTTGTCGGCGCCGAAGACGGCCCTGGCCAGCTGCGGGGTCCTGCCGCCACCGTCCCCGACCACCGACGCGTCGGCGGCGAGCAGTTCCCGCAGGGCGTCGACGTCCCCCTCGCGGAGGGCGTCGAAGAACCGCTCCGCCAGCTCCTGCCGCTCCTGCCGGTCCGCTTCGAACCTCGGCCGTCCGGCCTCCATGTGCCGCCGCGCCCGCACCAGCAGTTGCCGGCACGCCGCCTCAGACCGCCCCACCGCCGCGGCGATCTCGCCGAACCCGAAGGCGAACACCTCCCGCAGTACGAACACCGCCCGCTCCGGCGGGCTGAGCCGCTCCAGGAGCAGCAGCGCCGCCATCGACACCGAGTCGGCCAGCTCCGCCGCCCGTGCCGGATCCTGGTACGGGTCGCTCAGCAGCGGCTCGGGGAGCCACGGGCCCACGTACTGCTCCCGCCGCACCCGTGCGGAGCGCAGCACGTCGATCGAGATCCGCGTCACCGCGGCCGACAGGAAGGCCTTGGTCGACGCGGGCCGGGTGGTCGAGCCGTCGAAGCGCAGCCATGTCTCCTGCACCGCGTCCTCGGCCTCCCCCACGCTGCCCAGGATCCGGTAGGCGATCGAGAACAGCAGGGGCCGCAGTTCCTCGAACTCCTCCGCCTTGCTCACGCCGACTCCTCTTCCCCTGCTGCCTTCCCCCGCCGTATTCGCCGGCGCGGGCGTCCTCCGGTGACCGTCCGGTCCGGGGGCGGGACGGGGCACCGCCCCGCCCCCGGGCCCGCCGCTCATGCCGCTCAGTGGAACTGCCCGGCCTTGTAGTCTCCGGCCGGCTGCCGGGCGATGACGTTCAGCCGGTTCACCGCGTTCATGAAGGAGACCAGGATCACCAGGGCGGTGAGCTGCTCCTCGTCGTAGTGCTCGGCGGCGTACGCCCACACCTCGTCGCCGACCCCGCCCGCCCCGTCGGCGACCCGGGTGCCTTCCTCGGCCAGCGCCAGCGCGGCGCGCTCGGCCTCGGTGAAGACCGTGGCCTCCCGCCACGCCGCGACCAGGTTGAGCCGCACCGGGGTCTCCCCGGCCGCGGCGGCCTCCTTGGTGTGCATGTCGACGCAGACGGCGCAGCCGTTGATCTGGCTCACGCGCAGCGCCACCAGCTCCTGGGTGGCGGTCGGCAGCGACGACTCCTTGAACGTCCTGCCCGCTGCCATGAGGTTCTTGAGGACCTTTCCGCCGATCGGGTCGGCGAAGTAGTTCAGTCTCGCGTCCACGGGATGCTCCTCCGTGCTCGTCTCGGTGGTCACACCCCCGAGACGAGGCAGCCCGTTCCCCTGTGACGCGAACGGATGTGACCTGCGTCTCCCCGCCGCCGGCTCACATCGGCCGCGAGACGGTTCCTCTCTCCCACCGCGGCCACCGGGGCGGTGGGGGCGGGATGCCGCACGCCGGCGGCCGATCCGCGTCCGGGCCCGCGTCCGGTCGGGTCACCTGCGGCCCCTGCCGGGCGGGGCGCCGGCGGCCGGGAGGAAGGCATCGGCCATGACGAAGCGCAGAGCCATGCGCCGGGTGGCCGCCATGGCGGCCACCGCTCTGGCGATCACCACCCTCACCACCGCCGTCCCCGCGACCGACGACGCCCGGAACGGCACCGCCGCCGGCGGAGTGACGGTCCGCACCGACACGGGTACGGTCCGCGGCGTCCGCTCGGGCGCGCACCGGATCTTCCTCGGCATCCCCTACGCCGGCCCTCCCACCGGCCGGCACCGCTGGGCGCCGCCCCGGCCGGTCCGCCCGTGGCGGGGAGTCAGGGACGCCACCCGGCCGGGTCCGCTGTGCCCGCAGGTGCCCTCGCAGTACGCGCGGATCTCCAGCACGAACGAGGACTGCCTGGTTCTGAACGTCACGACGCCGCCGGCCTCGGCCGCGCGGCGGGCGGCACCCGTGCTCGTGTGGTTCCACGGCGACGGAGCGGTGGGCGGCGGCTCCCTGTTCGACGGGCGTCGCCTGGCCGAGCGCGGCCTGGTCGTCGTCACGGTCAACTACCGCCTCGGCGTCTTCGGCGGTCTCGCGCTCCCGGGGCTGGAGGGATCGGGCACCTTCGCCCTCCAGGACCAGCGGGCGGCCCTGGAGTGGGTGCGGCGCAACGCCGCGGCGTTCGGCGGCGACCCGGGGAACGTCACCGTGGCCGGGGTGTCGTTCGGCGCGTCGGCCATCGCCGGGCATCTGACCTCCCCCGGTTCCAGGGGCCTGTTCCATCGGGCGATCATGGCGAGCAGTGAGGCCGTGATGGACATGCCCGCGGGCGCCATGGGGCCGGACGTGCCCGGATATCCCTGGTACGTGTGGCGGACCGGGCGCGAGATGGAGGCCATCACCGCCGAGATGACCTCGTCCCTGGGCTGCCGGCACGACGACTCCGCGCGCACCCTCGCCTGTCTGCGCGGCCTTCCCGTCAAGACGATCCTGCGGGTGCCGCACATCATGAACGCCTTCCAGGTGTTCAGGTACGGCAACAGCACTCTCCCCGAACTGCCCCCCGCGGCGCTGAGCGCGGGTCGCTTCCACCGCGTCCCCGTGCTGTCCGGCGCGACGCTCGACGAGCACCGCCTCTTCGTCGGCATGCTGTACGACGCGGTGGGCAAGCCCTTCACCGAGGCCGACTACGACCGGGCCCTGCGCACCGCGTTCGGCGACGACGCGGCGGCCGTGCGGGCCGAGTACCCGCCGGCCGGCTTCCCCTCCCCCGCGCTCGCCTGGGCGACCGTCGTCACCGACCGGATGTGGGCGCTCGGCACACATGCCCAGCACACCGTGCTGGCGCGGCACGTCCCCGTGTACGCCTACGAGTTCGCCGACCGCGACGCCCCCATGTACCTGCCGCTGCCGGGCCGCTTCGACTTCGGCGCGTACCACGCCGGCGACATCCCCTACCTGTTCGAGGACGAGGCGGCCGAGCCGCTGTTCACCCCCGCGCAGCGGCGTCTGTCGGCCACGATGACCGACTACTGGGCGGCCTTCGCCCGCACCGGCCGGCCCCGCGGCACCGGCCTGCCCCCCTGGCGTCCCCACCGTCCGGCCGCCGGCTCCCCGCCGTACACGCAGTCGCTGGCGCCGGACCGCATCGGGCCCGTCGACTACCACCGCACGCACAACCTCGGCTTCTGGGAGAGCCTCGGCGCCTTTGCCGACTGCGGGTGCGGGACTCCGTGAGCCGCCGCTCCCGGCGGGCGGGTTGCTCCCGCCCGCCGGATCGCCCGTTCGGCGGCACCACGGGGGGAGGAAGCATCCGGACCGGCCGGCGCCGTCAGTGCGGGCCGGTCCGGCGCACCTCGGCGGACGCCTTCCGCGCCGCCACCAGGACCGGGTCCCACAGCGGCGAGAACGGCGGCGCGTACCCCAGGTCCAGGGTCGTCATCCGCTCGACGGTCATCCCCGCGGACAGTGCGACCGCGGCCGTGTCCACCCGCTTGCCCGCTCCCTCGCGTCCGACGATCTGCACGCCCAGCAGGCGGCCGGTGCGGCGCTCGGCGAGCATCTTCACGCGCATCGGTGCGGCGCCCGGGTAGTAGCCGGCGCGGCTGGTCGACTCGACCGTCGCGGTCACGAACCGCAGTCCGATCGCCTCGGCCTCGTTCTCCAGCAGGCCGGTCCGGGCGATCTCGAGATCGCAGACCTTGCTGACCGCCGTGCCCACGACCCCCGGGAAAGTGGCGTAGCCGCCGCCGATGTTCGTGCCGATGACCTGGCCGTGCTTGTTCGCGTGCGTGCCCAGCGCCACATGCCGGGTACGGCCCGAGACGAGGTCGAGGACCTCGACGCAGTCGCCGCCCGCCCAGACGTTCTCCCGCCCCCGCACCCGCATCGCCAGGTCCGTCAGCAGGCCCCCGGACTCCCCCAGCGGCAGTCCCGCCTCGCCCGCGAGTCCGGTCTCGGGCCGTACCCCGAGTCCGAGGACCACGATGTCGGCCTCGTACTCGGCGTCCTCGGTGGCGACCGCCCGCGCCCGGCCGTCCTCACCGGTGCGGACGGCGGTGACGGTGGCGCCGGTGATCACGTCGATGCCCATGCCGCGCATCGCCTCGCGGACCAGCCGGCCCATGTCGGGGTCGAGCGTGGTCATCGGCTGCTCGGCCCTGTCCAGCACCGTCACCCGGTACCCGCGGCGGGTCAGCGCCTCGGCCATCTCCACTCCGATGTAGCCGGCGCCGACGACGACCGCGCGGCGCGGACCGTCCGCCGTGTCCGCCGCCTCGGCGGCCTCCAGGGCGTCCAGCAGCGCACGGCCGTCGTCCAGGCTCTGCACGCCGTGCACGCCCGGCGCATCGATGCCCGGCAGCGGGGGGCGCAGCGGGCGGGCGCCGGTGGCGATGACCAGGTGGTCGTATCCCAGCCATTTTTCGGAGGTTCCGCCGCGTTCGCGGACGCGGACCCGTCCGCCGTCCGGGTCCAGCTCGGTGACCTCGGTGTACAGCCGCAGGTCGATGTCCCGCTCGCGGTGCTCCCGGGGGGTCCGCGCGATCAGGTCGCCGGCGTCGGCCACGTCGCCGCCGACCCAGTACGGGATGCCGCACGCGGAGTAGGAGGAGTGGCCGCCCCGTTCGAGAGCGACGATCTCCAGTTCCCCGGGCCCCTTGAGTCGGCGCGCCCGCGAGGCGGCCGACATGCCCGCCGCGTTCGCCCCGATGACCACCATGCGCTGTGCGGTCGCCATGGCGTGTGCTCCTTTCCACCGTGCCGGCCTCTGCCCCCGTATGCCCGCACCGTGACGCCTCGACCGTCCGCGGGCCGCCGACGGCGCGGCCGGTCCCGCGCACCCCTCTCCCTTCCCCGGGCGTCGGACCAGCGCATCGAGAACCCCCGCGCACCACTCGTCCGACCGGTTCCCCGAGGGGGAACCATGAGCATCCGTCCCTCTTCCGGCGAGTTCGCCCACGCCCCGGACGCCGCGAACAACACGGCGGTCCCCGGCCGTCGACCGACCGGCCCCGCCGTGGGATGACGGTCCCCGGCGCGCGGTGCGCCCGTCCCGCGCCGCGCGCCTTCCGTCCCGGTCCCCCGAAGGTCCCCGCCGGGTGCGCGGGGTCGGCTCACGGCGCGTACGGGCGGCCGTGTCCGGGCCGGGGTGCCGCTGCCGGTGGCCGGTTCCGCCGCGGCCGTCGCCGACCATGGACGGCGACGGCTCACGGTGCCGTCGGTCACCGCACCGGGAAATCCGGTGGGTGTGACGGAGCCCTCTACCGAAGGAACGGCGTGAAGAAGCTCGTCGCCCGGCTCTGGCATCTCCTCCGGGGACCGCTGCAGTGGCGCATCCAGTGGCTTGCGCATGCGAAGTTCATGGTCGGCGTCACCGGCGTCGTGCGCGACGCGGACGGCAACGTCCTCCTCCTCAGGCACCGCCTGTGGCGGAAGGACCGCCCGTGGGGCCTCCCGACGGGGTACGCCGACAAGGGGGAGCCCTTCGAGGAGACGGTCGTCCGCGAGGTGCGCGAGGAGACCGGGCTCGACGTCCGCGTCGGTGAACTCGTCCGCCTCAGGAGCGGGTACCGGCTGCGGGTCGAGGTGGCCTACGAGGCCCGGCTCGTCGGCGGCACTCTCCGGATCGATCCCTTCGAGATCCTGGAGGCGAGGTGGTTCCGCCCGGACGACCTGCCCGAGGGGCTGCAGGAGTCCCACCGTCTCCTGATCGAACGCCGGCCGGACTGATCACCCGCCCCGTCGCTCCGGCCTCCACCGCTCCGGTCCCCGACGCCCCGGTCCCCGACGCCGGGCGGCCGGCGCGCCGCGGGCGGTCCGGCGTTCCACTCCCCGCCGCGGCCGCGGGTCCGGACACGGTGCCCCGCTCAGAGGACACCCCTTCGATGACCGAACGGACGGGTGGTTAACATATGAGCACCGCCTAGCTCGAAAGATGAACCTGTGACTACCACCGTGGACTCGTTCACCAGTTGGAAGAACCGCGAGGAGATCGCGGAGTCGATGATCCCGATCATCGGGAAGCTGCACCGGGAGCGGGACGTCACAGTCCTGCTCCACAGCCGCTCCCTGGTGAACAAGTCGGTCGTCAGCATCCTCAAGACCCACCGCTTCGCCCGGCAGATCGCCGGCGAGGAACTCTCGGTCACCGAGACGATGCCGTTCCTGCAGGCGCTCACCACGCTCGACCTGGGCCCGTCCCAGATCGACATCGGCATGCTCGCCGCGACGTACAAGGCCGACGACCGCGGGCTGACGGTGGAGGAGTTCACCGCCGAGGCCGTCGCCGGCGCCACCGGCGCGAACAAGATCGAGCGCCGCGAACCGCGCGACGTCGTCCTCTACGGGTTCGGCCGCATCGGCCGCCTCCTCGCCCGCCTGCTCATCGAGAAGACCGGCTCCGGCAACGGCCTGCGGCTGCGCGCCATCGTCGTCCGCAGGGCCGCCGGCCAGGACCTCGTCAAGCGTGCCTCGCTGCTGCGCCGCGACTCCATCCACGGCCAGTTCCAGGGCACGATCACCGTCGACGAGGCGAACAGCACGATCGTCGCCAACGGCAACGAGATCAGGGTGATCTACTCCGACGATCCGACGACGGTGGACTACACGGCGTACGGGATCAAGAACGCCATCCTCATCGACAACACCGGCAAGTGGCGCGACCGCGAGGGCCTGTCGAAGCACCTCCGCCCCGGCATCGACAAGGTCGTCCTGACCGCTCCGGGCAAGGGCGACGTCCCCAACATCGTCCACGGCGTCAACCACGAGACGATCAAGCCGGACGAGCGGATCCTGTCCTGCGCCTCCTGCACCACCAACGCCATCGTCCCGCCGCTGAAGGCGATGGCGGACGAGTACGGCGTCCTGCGCGGCCACGTGGAAACCGTCCACTCGTTCACCAACGACCAGAACCTGCTGGACAACTACCACAAGGCCGACCGTCGCGGGCGTTCCGCGCCGCTCAACATGGTCATCACCGAGACCGGTGCCGCGTCCGCCGTCGCCAAGGCACTGCCCGACCTCGACGCGAAGATCACCGGCAGCTCGATCCGCGTCCCGGTGCCGGACGTCTCGATCGCGATCCTCAACCTGCAGCTCGCCCGCGAGACCACCCGCGAGGAGGTCCTCGACTACCTCCGCAACGTGTCGCTGACCTCGCCGCTCAAGCGCCAGATCGACTTCATCAGCGCCCCCGACGCGGTTTCGAGCGACTTCATCGGCTCGCGCCACGCCTCGATCGTCGACGCCGGCGCCACCAAGGTCGAGGGCGACAACGCGATCCTCTACCTGTGGTACGACAACGAGTTCGGCTACTCCTGCCAGGTCATCCGCGTCGTCCAGTACGTCTCCGGGGTGGAGTACCCGACCTACCCGGCCCCGGCCGCCTGACGCCGGCGGGCCGCCACCGGCCGGCGGAAGACACCACAGGGACCTGACTCCAGGGGTGCTCGTCAGGTCCCTGTGGCGTATGTGCCCGCAGAAGGGGCGGACCCCGTGGGCGCCTCCGGGGCCGCCCCGCCGCGATGGCCGACGCCCCGCCCGGGCGTCCGTGTCCCGCCGGCGGCTCCGCACGGGACGCCGGAACGGCCGGAGCGATCCCCGGCGCGCGCTGTCTTGACGTGGCAAGGACAAAGCCAGAAGCATGGGAGCGCTCCCAAAATCCATCAGAAACCCACGTCGGTTTCCGCTCGTTTCCGGAGTCGCAGTGAGAAGAAGGAAAATCCCGACCGCCCTGTTAGCCGGGCTGGCCGCCCTCCTCGGCATGGGCGGCCCGAGCCCGGCCGCCCATGCCGAGGAGGGCGGGGCGCAGGCCACCGGCCTCCACATCAGCAACGGCCGGCTGCTCGAAGCCAACGGCAACGACTTCGTCATGCGCGGCGTCAACCACGCCCACACCTGGTACCCGGATGAGACGCAGTCGCTCGCCGACATCAAGGAACTGGGCGCCAACACCGTCCGGGTCGTCCTCTCCAACGGCCACCGCTGGACCGAGAACGGCCCGGAGGACGTGGCCGGCGTCATCGACCAGTGCAAGGAGAACCGGCTGATCTGCGTCCTGGAGGTGCACGACACCACCGGCTACGGCGAGGAGCCGGCGGCCTCCTCGCTGGACCAGGCGGCCGACTACTGGATCGGCCTGCGGGACGTGCTCGCCGGTGAAGAGGACTACGTCATCGTCAACATCGGCAACGAGCCCTGGGGGAACACCGACCCCGCGGGCTGGACCCAGCCCACCGTCGAGGCCGTGCGGAAGCTGCGCGACGCCGGGTTCCGGCACACCATCATGATCGACGCCCCCAACTGGGGCCAGGACTGGCAGGGCGTCATGCGCGCCGACGCGCGGACGGTCTACGAGGCCGACCCCACCGGCAACCTGATCTTCTCGATCCACATGTACAGCGTCTACAACACCGCCGAGAAGGTCGACGACTACCTCGACGCCTTCGTCGACGCCCGGCTGCCCATCGTCATCGGCGAGTTCGGCGGACCCGCCGACCAGTGGGGCGACCCCGACGAGGACGCCATGATGGCCGCCGCCGAGCGGCTCGACCTCGGCTACCTGGCATGGTCCTGGAGCGGCAACACCGACCCGGTCCTCGACCTGGCGATCGACTTCGACCCCAGCCGTCTCAGCTCCTGGGGCGAGCGCATCTTCCACGGCCCCGACGGCATCGCGCGGACCGCCCGCGAGGCCACCGTCTTCGGCGGCGGCACCGGCGGCACGCCGGGCACCTGCTCCGTCGGCTACAAGGTCGTGGGGGACTGGGGAAGCGGCTTCCAGGGCGAGATCGTCATCCGCAACACCGGCGCCTCCGCCATCGACGACTGGACCCTCGCCTTCGCCCTCGCCGACGGCCAGGTCATCAGGAACATGTGGGGCGGCACGCCCGCGCAGGACGGGGCATCGGTGCGCGTGACCCCGGCGTCCTACACGAAGAGCATTCCGGCGGGCGGCTCCGTCACCCTCGGCTTCCTCGCCGGCCGGGGCGGCTCGAACACCGCCCCGGCCTCCTTCACGCTCAGCGGCAGCGCCTGCTCCCTCGCCTGAGCCGGACGGCCCTCACCGGCGGGACGCTCCCGCACCCGCGGCCGGCCCGCCGGTGAGCGGCCGCCCGGTCCCCCTCGTGCGCGCACACGGTCACCGCGGACAGCCGGGCCGGACGGTCCGGCGGGGGCGGCCGGGCCGTCGGCGGACGATCCGGGCCGGGGTCCGGCGCCCCGGCGGTCGCCGGATCCCGCAGCCGGATCCCGCAGCCGGACGCCGGCGCCCGGCCCGCGGAACACGGCCCGCCATCGGCCCGCCGCGGCGAAAGCGGGCCCCCTCCGGGCCTCCGTGCGGGCGACGGAGCAACCGGTTTTTTCTCCCGTTAAGGGTTGATTTTTCTCCTCATCCGTGCCTAGCGTGATGTTCCGGACAGTATTCGAACTGAGGTTCGAACTGAGACTTCGGCCCAGTGGGTGCACGTCTCGCCGGGCGAGGACCGCGTCCCGCCGCCCCCGAGCCCACCCCGAACCGCCGTCGGATGCGCCAGAGGAGAATGGCGTGAACACCTTCACCTTCGCCCCCGCCACCAAGGAACAGGCCAAGGCCCGCATCGCGCTCACCGGGCCCACCGGCTCGGGGAAGACCTACACCGCGCTCGTCACGGGCACCGCGCTCGGCGAGCGGGTCGCCCTCGTCGACACCGAACACGGCAGCGCTTCCAAGTACGCCGACGAGTTCGCCTTCGACACCCTCCAGCTCACGTCCTTCGAGCCCACCGCGCTCATCGACGTGCTCGCCGTGGCCGCGCACGACGGCTACGACGTCATGATCGTCGACTCGCTCTCGCACTTCTGGTCCGGTGCGGGCGGCATGCTCGAACAGGTCGACAACGCCGCGAAGCGCTTCGGGGCGGGCAGCAGCTTCGCCGCCTGGAAGGAGGCCCGCCCCATGGAGCGGGCCATGATCGACGCCCTGCTCGCCTACCCCGGCCACCTCGTCATCACCATGCGCACCAAGACCGAGTACGTCGTGGAGACCGACGAACGCGGACGCAAGGTGCCCCGCAAGGTCGGCCTCAAGCCCGAGCAGCGGGAGGGCATCGAGTACGAGTTCGACATCGTCGGCGACCTCGACCACGAGAACACCCTGGTGATCTCCAAGTCCCGGGCGAAGTCGCTGTCCGGGCTCGTGATCCGCAAACCGGGCGTGGAGTTCGCCGGTTCCGTCCTGGACTGGCTCAACGCCGGCAAGCCCACCCGGAGCGCGTCCGACTACTTCACGGCCGCCACCGCTCCGGACATCACCTACGAGGACCTCCGCGACCTCTACGAGGAGGC
This sequence comes from Streptomyces glaucosporus, assembly GCF_039533345.1. Lineage (NCBI taxonomy): Bacteria > Bacillati > Actinomycetota > Actinomycetes > Kitasatosporales > Streptomycetaceae > Streptomyces > Streptomyces glaucosporus. Next base: position 30,404 of record NZ_BAAATJ010000020.1, read on the forward strand.
GCGCCGGCACAACCTGCTCGCCGCCGCCGTCCTGGATCCCGCCGGAGGGGCGACCACCCTGGGCGAACTCATCGTGCGCCGCGGCACCGCGGCGAGGAAGGGGGCCGCCAAGGAGGTCGAGCGGGAGGACGCGGTCGCATGAACCTCAAGGAGCAGGCCACCAGGGTCGCCGTGCTCAGGGTGCTGCGGGACGCGGTGGAGGCCCAGTACCAGGCCACCCGCCGCGAGGTCCTCGACGGACTGCGCGCGGCCCGCGCCGAGTTCGCCCTCAAGTCGATCCGGGTGACCCTGCCGGACGGCACCCCGATCGCCACCATCACGCTCATCGACCCCAAGCCGGCGGTCGTGGTCGCCGACGAGCACGCCTTCACCGTCTGGGTCTCCGAGAACCACCCGGGTGAGGTGGAGACGCTCGTCCGGGTGCGCGCCAGCTGGCGAAAGCAGTTCATCGCCCGGCTCGCGGCCTGGCCGGAGCCGGTCACCGACCCGGACACCGGCGAGGTGATCCCGGGACTGGCCTCGGTTCCGGCGCCCGCGCCCCGTTCGTTCAGCCTCCGGCCGGTGCCCGGCGGAACCGAACAGGTCGCCCAGGCCTGGCGCACCGGCGAGATCGACCTGCCCCGGCTGCTCGCCCTCGACGGCGGCCGGACGTGACGGCCGCCGCCCCTCCCGCACGGCTCCCCGCGGCGAGCCCCACCGGGCCCGACCGATGGACGCCGAGCACGGTGGGCCCGACGGCCCCGGCTTCCGGCCGGTGACCGGAGAGCCCCGGAGAGCCCCGGAGAGCCCCGGGGAGCAGCGCCCCGGAGAGCCGGGCGGCCCTCCTTCCCGAACCGCGAACGACACACCACCAGCCACACCCGGTCCTCCCGGACCGGTCGGCCTTCCCAGGGGACCACCATGATCGGTGAGACCGTCATCACCGTCGTCGGCAACCTGACCGACGACCCGGAAATCCGCATCACCCCGTCCGGCGACGCGGTCACGCACTTCACCGTCGCCTCCACGCCCCGTGCCTTCGACCGGCAGAGCAACACCTGGAAGGACGCCGACACGCTGTTCCTGCGCTGCTCGACCTGGCGTCAGGAGGCGGAGCACGTCGCCGAATCCCTGGTACGCGGCACCCGCGTCATCGTCCAGGGGCGGCTGCGCCAGCGGACGTACGAGACCCGTGAGGGCGAGAAGCGCACCGTGGTCGAGTGCGAGGTCGACGAGATCGGCCCCTCGCTGCGGTTCGCCACCGCGAAGGTCACCAGGGCCTCGCGCACGAGCGCCCTCGTCGGCGACCGCTCCGGCGCCCGTCCGCCCGCCGACGACCCGTTCGCCCGGGGCGACGGCGAACGGCACGCCCACGCGGAGGGCGAGCTTCCCTTCTGACCGACGGGCCGCCGGCCGCGACGGCGCACCCCAACCCACCGAGGTGGACTCCCGTGAAGGAACAGGACCGCGAGAAGGCGCTCGACGCCGCGCTCGCACAGATCGAGAAGCGGTTCGGCAAGGGTTCCGCCATGCGTCTCGGTGACGACGTGCGGACCCCCATCGAGGTGATCCCGACCGGCTCCATCGCCCTCGATGTGGCGCTGGGCGTCGGCGGCCTCCCGCGCGGCCGGGTGGTGGAGGTCTACGGGCCGGAGTCCTCGGGCAAGACGACCCTGACCCTCCACGCGGTGGCCAACGCCCAGAAGATGGGCGGCACGGTGGCGTTCGTGGACGCCGAGCACGCGCTGGACCCGGAGTACGCCAAGAAGCTGGGCGTGGACGTGGACTCCCTGATCCTGTCGCAGCCGGACAACGGCGAGCAGGCGCTGGAGATCACCGACATGCTGATCCGCTCCGGCGCGCTGGACCTGATCGTGATCGACTCGGTGGCCGCCCTGGTGCCGCGGGCGGAGATCGAGGGTGAGATGGGCGACTCCCACGTCGGTCTCCAGGCCCGGCTGATGAGTCAGGCGCTGCGGAAGATCACCGGTGCGCTCAGCCAGTCCAAGACCACGACCATCTTCATCAACCAGCTCCGCGAGAAGATCGGAGCCGTGTTCGGCTACGGCCCTCCGGAGACCACCACCGGTGGCCGGGCGCTGAAGTTCTACGCCTCGGTGCGGCTGGACATCCGCCGCATCGAGACCCTCAAGGACGGCACCGAGGCGGTCGGCAACCGCACCCGCGTCAAGGTCGCCAAGAACAAGATCGCCCCGCCGTTCAAGCAGGCCGAGTTCGACATCCTCTACGGCGTGGGCATCAGCCGCGAGGGCGGGCTGATCGACATGGGCGTCCAGCACGGTCTCATCCGCAAGTCCGGCGCCTGGTACACCTACGAGGGCGACCAGCTCGGCCAGGGCAAGGAGAACGCCCGCGACTTCCTCCGCGACAACCCCGGCCTCGCCGACGAGATCGAGAAGAAGATCAAGGAGAAGCTGGGCATCGAGGTACGACCGGAAACGCGGCCGGCGGAGCCCGGCGCGGACGCCGTCCGGGCCCTCTCCAGCAGGTTCCGGCGGTGAGGCGTTCGCGGGTGGTCGATGGCGGCCGGCTTCCCGCGTGTGGCTCCGAGCGCTCCGGCTCCATAACTCCTGCTTCTGAGAGCCAGAAGATCCATCTCTTGGACTTCTGAACAGCGGGCGGCCAGGCTGGGGCGTGAAGGGCTTGAGACGAGGAGGAAGCCATGCCCGAGTACGAGAAGGCCATGCGGCCCGAGGACATCACCCGCCTGTTCGTCGAGCGGTCCAACGCCGGGGACGCGGCCGGGGTCGCCGCGCTCTACGAGGAGAACGCGGTGATGGCCTACCCGCCCGGTGAGCGGACCGTGGGCCGGGAAGCGATCCGCGCGCTGTGGGAGAAGGTGCTGGCCCACCGTCCCCGCTTCGAACCGGAGGAGCCGCTGCCCACGCTGATCAGCGGTGACATCGCCCTCACCTCGACCCCGCCGAGGGACGGGGCCGGGGCCCGCGCGCAGGTGGTCCGCCGCCAGCCCGACGGGAGCTGGCTGCGCCTGCTCGACCAGCCCGAGTTCGTCCCGCCTTCCCGCTGAACCCCGCGCGGCCGGCGGCCCGACCGGACCCCACCGCACGTCCGACCGTCGTCGGACGCCGCAGCTCCCGGCGGCCGGGAGCGGGACCTGCCCGCTCCCGGCCGCGGCCGGAGCCTCCGGCGCCTCATGCCCTGGCCCGGTACGCCCGCATCGCCGGCGGGTAGAAGGCCGCCGCTATCCCCGCCGCCCAGAGCAGCGACCACAGCAGCGGCCGGCCCACCTCCCCGCCCAGCAGCAGACCGCGGAACGCGTCCGACAGGTGGGTGACCGGGTTGACGTCCACCCATGCCTGGAGCCAGCCGGGCATGGTGTCGACGCGGACGAAGGCACTGCTGGTGAAGGTGATCGGGAAGATGAGGGTGAACCCGAACGCCTGGACCTTCTCCGCGTCGCCCGCGAGCATGCCGATCAGCACCGCGCACCAGGACACCGCCGCCGCGAACGCGATGAGCAGCAGTGCGGCCGCGAGGAGGCCGCCGAGGCCCCCGGTGATGCGGAAGCCCAGGGCCAGGCCGAGGGCGAGCATCAGGAGCATCGCCCACAGGTGTTTGGTCAGGTCGGCGGCGATCCGGCCGATCAGCGGGGCGGAACGGGCTATCGGCAGGCTGCGCAGCCGGTCGAAGACGCCCTTGGTGAGGTCGGTGTTGAGCGCCATCGCCGTGTAGGTGGTCATGAACAGGGTGTTCTGGACGATGATCCCCGGCAGCGCGTACTCCAGATAGGCACCGGGCGATCCCGCCATCTGGCCGCCGAGCACGTACGTGAAGAGGAACACGAACATGATCGGCGTGATGCTGTAGTCGACGAGTTCCAGCGGATTGTGCTTGATCGCGACGAGGCTTCGCCACGCCATGGTGGCGGTCTGCCGCAGTCCGGCCGCCGGGCGGACCCGGCCGCTCGTGGTGAGGGGGGCGTCTGCCGTCGTGGTCGTCATGGTGTGCTCACCGCCTTCTCGGTCTCGCCGCCGTCGGCTCCGGCGTCCGCTCCGGGCCGCTCTCCGTCCGGCCCGGTGCGGTGTCCTGTCAGGGCCAGGAAGACCTCGTCCAGTGAGGAGCGGCGCAGTGTCAGCTCACCGACCGGGATGCCGGATCCGTCCAGGCGGCGGACGACGGCGGGCATCAGTTCGGGGCCGTTGACCGGTGCCGTGATCACCTCGCCCTCGATCCGGGTCTGCGGTCCGGCGGTCTGCGCCACCAGGGTGTGCGCGGCCGCCAGGTCGCGCTCCCGCACCGGTCGCAGTTGAAGCACCTGTCCGCCCACCTGCGATTTCAGTGCGTCGGGCGTGCCCTCGGCGATGACCCGTCCCTTGTCGATCACCACGATCCGGTCGGCGAGCACATCCGCCTCGTTCAGGTACTGCGTGGTCAGCAGCGCGGTGACGCCCTCGGCCACCAAGCCGCGCAGCATGTCCCACAGCTCGCCCCGGCTGCGCGGGTCGAGCCCGGTCGTCGGCTCGTCGAGGAAGAGGATGCGGGGCCTGCCCACCAGGCTCGCCGCCAGGTCCAGCCTGCGCCGCATGCCGCCCGAGAACGTCTTCGCCGCGCGTCCCGCCGCGTCCGCCAGTCCGAACCGCGACAGCAGTTCGGCCGCCCGCGCCTTCGCCTCGCGCCTGGGTATTCCCAGGAGCCGTCCGATCAGCAGCAGGTTCTCCGTGCCGGTCAGGTTCTCGTCGACCGCCGCGTACTGGCCCGTCAGGCCGATGAGCGAGCGTACGACTCCGGCCTCGCGGACCACGTCGTGACCGGCGACTTCGGCCCGCCCGGCGTCCGGCCGGAGCAGTGTGGCGAAGATCCGCACGGCGGTGGTCTTGCCCGCCCCGTTGGGCCCGAGCAGGCCCAGCACCGTCCCGGTGCGGGCGGCCAGGTCCACCCCGTCCAGCGCCCGGGTCTCCTTGAACCGTTTGGCCAGGCCCTCCGCCTGGATCGCGTACGCGTACGTCATGGGACTTGCCCCCTCGCGTCGAGGTCGCGCTCGGCGGTCGCCCGGTTTTCCGGCCGGCGCCCGCTCTCCGAACAACTGTGACGCACGCCACTGACATTCCGTCCGGCCCGCCCGTCCGGCTCCGGGCCGTGACCCCCTCCGCCGCCCGGGAAGCGGGACGCGACCGTCGGACGGGCGAACAGGTGAACGGCCGAAAACAATTTTGCAGGGTGTGCATATTTGCATACCATGCAAGATGTGTTGGAGAAGAAGGCCGCGGAGAGTGGACTGCGGGAACGCAAGAAGCAGGCCACCCGCGCCGCCCTCGCCGAGGCGGCGGTACGGCTCGCCGCCGAGCACGGAGCGGAGAACGTCACCGTCGAAGCCATCAGCGAGGCGGCCGGCGTCTCCCCTCGGACGTTCTTCAACTACTTCGACTCCCGCGACGACGCCTTCGTCATGATCGACGCGGAGTCGGGCGCGCGGGTCCGGCGCGGTGTGCTCGAAGCTCCGGCCGACGCCTCCCCACTGGAGGCGCTGCGCGACGCCATGGCGGCGGAGCTGGCGGAGATCGAGCAGCGGCACGAGGTGTGGGACCTCCACGCCGGGGTGCTGCACAGATCCCCGCATCTGCTCACCCGCAGCCTCGCCGCCCACCTGGCCGACGAACTCGACCTGGCCGAAGCGCTCGCCGAGCGCATCGGCGCCGGCCCGCGCTCCCGCTGCGGCTGCCCGTCCCCGGCGCGCTCCGCGTCCGGGGACGGGCAGCCGAGGGCGGTGCCGGACCTGTACCCGCGCCTGCTGGCCGCCGTCGGCGGCGCCGCCGTCCGGGTCGCCGTCGAGTACTGGTGCGCCCGGCAGGACCGGCTCGCCTTCACCGCCGTCTTCCGGCAGGTGTTCGCGCACCTCGCCGCCGGACTGTCGGTGCCCCCCGAAGAGACCGGACGGCGCTGACCCCCTCGTCCCCGCCCGGCCCGGAGCGCCCCACACCCCCCACGCCTCCCCGTACGCGCCGCACCCCCGCACCGGCGCGTACCACCACACCACCCACCGAGCTCTGAAGAACCCGAGAAGGATGTTGTGACCACATCACAGGCGCCCGAGCAGGCGCCACCGACCGCCATGACCAACCGGCAGATCCTCCAGGCCATGTCCGGACTGATGGCCGGCATGTTCGTCGCCATCCTGGCAGGCACCGTGGTGGCCAACGCGCTGCCCCGGATCATCACCGACCTGGGGGCCAGCCAGTCCTCCTACACCTGGGTCGTCACCTCCGAACTGCTGGCCATGACGGCGACCGTGCCGCTGTGGGGCAAGCTGTCCGACCTCTACAACAAGAAGCTGCTGCTCCAGCTCTCCCTGGGCATGTTCGTGGTCGGCTCGCTGCTGGCCGGGTTCTCCCAGGGCGTCGAACTGCTGATCTTCAGCCGGGTGATCCAGGGCATCGGCGCGGGCGGTCTGACCGCCCTGGCGCAGGTCGTGATGGCCGCCGTCATCCCGCCCCGCAGACTGGGCAAGTACGCGGGCATCTTCGGCGCCGTCTTCGCCGTCGGCACCGTGGCCGGACCGCTGATCGGCGGTGTCCTGGTGGACACCTCCTGGCTCGGCTGGCGCTGGTGCTTCTTCATCGGCGTGCCGTTCGCGCTGCTGGCGATCGTGCTGCTGCAGCGCACCCTGAAGCTGCCCACCGTCCGCCGCGAGGCGAAGATCGACTACCTGGGCGCCTTCCTGATCGTCGCGGGCGTCTGCGCGCTGCTCATCTGGGTCTCGCTGGCCGGGAACGAGTTCGACTGGGCCTCCTGGCAGACCGCCGCCCTGGTCGCCGGTGGCGTGGCACTGCTGATCGCCGCGGTCTACGTCGAGTCGCGGGCCCCCGAACCGGTCATCCCGCTGGACATCTTCCGCAACCGCACCGTGACGCTGACCACCGTCGCCAGCCTGCTGGTCGGTGTGGCCATGTTCGGCGGCACCGTCTTCCTCTCCCAGTACTTCCAGATCTCCCTGGGCAAGTCCCCGACGATCGCCGGCCTGATGAGCCTGCCGATGATCCTGGGCCTGCTGGTCTCGTCCACGGTCGCCGGGCAGGTCATCAGCGCCACCGGCAAGTGGAAGGTGTACCTGGTGGTGGGCGGGGTCGTCATGACCGCCGGGCTCGGACTGCTCTCCACCATCGACGCCGGCACGGGCTTCGGCCTGCTCAGCGTCTACATGGCGGTGCTCGGCATCGGTGTCGGCCTGCTGATGCAGAATCTGGTGCTGGCCGCGCAGAACGACGTCCCCGCCGCCGAACTGGGCGCCGCGACCTCCGTCCTGTCCTTCTTCCGCAGCATGGGCGGCACGATCGGCACCAGCGTGCTCGGCGCGATCCTGGCCAACCGGGTCACGTCCGAGATGACCGAGGGCCTGCGGAAGGCGGGCGTCCCCGCCGGCGCGGACGAGGCCCCCGGCGGCGGAGAGGGCAGCGTCCCCGACATGACCGCCCTGCCGGCTCCGATGCGGGAGATCGTGGAGAACGCCTACGGGGTCGCCACCGCGGACCTGTTCCTCATCGCGACGCCCTTCGCGCTGCTCGCCCTGGTCGCCGTCGTGTTCATCAAGGAGAAGCCGCTGAAGACCACCAGCGGCATGGAGCGGCTCGCCGAGGAGGCCGGCGCCGCCGTCCCGGCCCCGGACACCCCCTCGGACACTCCCTCCGGCCCTGCCCCGGAGACCGGCAAGGACCCGGCCGCCCGGGTCGGCTGATCCGGCGCGTCACATGAGGCGGGCGCCTCCCGCTGGAGCGGGAGGCGCCCGCCTCGCCGTGTCCGTACCGGTCGGCCGGGGCCACGGTCCGTCCGGACGCGGGGGCGCGGGAGGGAAATCGGGGGCGGCGCGGGCCCCGGTGTCGGATTTCCGCGGTGCGAGGGCACCGGCCCGCCCGGACGACGGAGACCGCCCTCGTCCTCCGCCGGGTCAAAACCCTCACCCGCCGGCCCCGTTGGCCCTGGCCGGATGCCGACGTGTCCGGCTCCACCACCGAACCGGCGCGGCGGCTCGCCGGGTCGGCACCACGCCGGTGCCGGCGGCCGGGACAGCGCCGGCCGGGGGCGTCTCGCCCGGGTGTCACCCCCTCAGTCGGCGGCTGTGGAGGGGCGGCACGCGGGTGTCCGGGTTTGTGACCGCATACGGGACCTTGGGATCCTCTCCCAGTGCCGTGACCGGTACGGGCTTCGGGGCCCTGCCGCTTGATCCTTTAGGGTGATCGCGGGAACCCGCCCCAGCGCGCCCTCCCCCCACCACCAGGGGCGTCACACCGGCATCTGTTGCGACGGGACTCCCACGACCCCGGTGTCCGTCGGCCCGGGTCGGCACGAAAGCAACATATGAAAGGCTGAGCACCATGGGTTTTGCGCTGCTCAAGCGCATCCGCTCCAAGAACCGCGACTCCGGGGTGAGGCCCCCCACCTCGCTCCCCCCGGGAGCCGGTCTGATCAGCTGTGAGGTCGCGGATCCCGTCGGACTGCCGCTGGGAAACGCGGAGATCACCGTGCTGTCCGCCAGAACCGGTGAGCAGGTGATGAAGGCCATGACCGATCCGTACGGCCTGTTCTCCGCCGCCCTGCCCCCCGACCGGTACACCGTCCGGATGGTCGTGAACAGCCTGCTCCCGGCCCACCACACGGTGGACGTCGTCGCCGGGGAGCACGTCTCGATCGGGCGCGTGCAGCTCCAGCCGTCGCCGCACGTGCAGCTTCCCGCCCCGGGCACCTGGCTGTTCGACCCTCCGCACACCGCGATCCGCTTCATAGCCCGGCACGTGGGCATGGCGAACGTCCACGGCCGCTTCGAACGGTTCGACGGCGTCATCAACGTGGCGGACCGCATGGAGGACTCGCGCGTCGAGGTGACCATCGACGCCGCCAGCATCAACACGGGCAACAACACCCGCGACAACCACCTGCGTTCCGCCGACTTCCTCGACGTCGCCAACTACCCCTACATCCACTTCGCCAGCACCCGCTTCGCGCACCGCACCGGAGCGCAGTGGACGATCCACGGGTCGCTGACCATGCATGGAATCACCCGGTCCGTGTCCCTCGACACCGACTACCTCGGTGCCATCAACGGCGGTTACGGGACCGAACTGCGCTGCGCCGCCCTGGCCAGGACCGAGCTGCACCGGGAGGACTACACCCTCAACTGGCGCAGCATGCTGGCACGCGGCATCGCCGTCGTCGGTCCCACGGTCAAGCTGGAGCTCGACGTACAGGCGATGTTCCAGAGCCCCGACACCCCCACGCCCCCGCAGTAGGACGCCTCCGCGCCTCCGGGGAGGTCCCCGGCCCGGGGGCCGGGAAGCGTCGGCCCCGGCCGCACCGGCGGCCGGGGCCTTCCCGGGCACGCCCGCCGGGCGTGCCCCTACTCCCCGTCGAGGGCGGCGTCGGCGCCCTTGATGTGCCGGGCCGGATTGTGGCCCTCGTCCAGCAGTTCCAGCGCCCACAGCATCTCCTGGGTGCCTTCGTGCTTGACCATTCCCGGGCTGACGCCGAGACGGAAGGCGCCTGGTGCCGGCCTGCCGTCCCCGGTGCGGGGCAGGACGTCGAGCGGGCCGGGGCCGTCGGAGAAGTAGACGGCGCAGTCCGACAGCACCGCCACCGGGAGCAGCGCGTCCTCCGCGAGCATCAGGTGGCCGACCGGGTCCGGGGCGTGCTGGGCGGCCAGCGCGGTCTTGAGGATCTTGCGGTGCATGTTGACCCGGGCGGCGGAGACGACGGCGGCGCGGATGTCCGGGCGCCAGGTGGGACGCTCCAGCGCCGGCCACGGCTCCCCAGGCTTGTAGTGGGCGCCCTGGGGGCGTTCGCGGAGCTTGCCGATGCCGCCCTTGACCGTCGACTTGATCGCCGACAGCACCGCGGCCATGCCCGGGTCGGCCTGCTTGTGGTGCTCCATCGCCGCCAGGAACTCGGCCTCGTCCATGCCGCTCACCACTCCGAGGTCCGCCATCGTCGCCTTGTACGCCTCGGCCAGACGCCTGTACCAGGGGTCGAGGTACGGGCCGGACTCGGGGCGGAGCCACGCCTCGATCGGCCGGATGCTCACCGGGAGCCGGTAGGTGTCGACGAGCTCGGCCGCGTAGGCGACGGTCGGGGTGGCGTACCAGGCCGGTCCCTCGGGCCGGGCGCCGTGCGGGGTGAACGGCGACGGCAGGCGCGGGTCCAGCTCGATGCCGGACAGGTCCACCAGCCACGCCCCGGGCGTCTTCCTGTCGAACACGGGCCGCTCGACGTGGACGGGCGCCCCCAGGCCGACGGGCAGGCGGTTGGCGGCGGCGAGGAACGCGGTGTTCACGTCGATGCCCACCGCGTACCTCCTCGCGCACTCGGCGTCGGTGAGCAGCCGCGGATCCCGGATCCACTCGTACGCCTCCTCGTCCAGCACCTGGTCGGGGGTGCGCTGATGGCCGCGGGGGTGGAGGGCGGCGACGACGGGGTGCTCGTCCGGCGCCTCGGGCGGGGCGGGATCGACCGGGGCGGTCAGCGAGCCGGGCACCGGCCCGGAGGTCCATCCGCCCGTGGACTCGTCCCGCACCGCGCGGGTCGGCGGACGCAGCGCGGTCATCAGTTCCAGCCCGCACACGGCCGCCGAGCCGCGCGGGGTGATCACCCGCTCCGCGTAGGCGCCGAGGACGCGGGCGATCTCTGCCGGGTGCATCCGGTCGGTGGCGCCCCAGGCCCGGGAGTCCAGGGCGTCCCACGGCAGGACCGCCAGTTGCACGCACTGCCGGCGGCCCCCCGCGGCGGGGCGGTAGACGCGGGCCCACGGACCGAAGCCGCGCCTGGTGAGCTGCCACTTCGCCTTCGTGATCGCCTTGACCACCGGGTGGTTGTCCGGGAGCCGCAGCCCCCGCCGGTCCTCCAGCCGCTCGGGCAGCCCGAGCCGCCGCGCGGCCGACGCGGTGAGCACGACCAGGGGGTCGGCGTCCTTCCCCGAGGGGTGGAGCCGGGGTGCGCCCAGCCTCGCCTCCGCCAGGGTCCACTCCACCAGCTCCGGGACCGTGGTGGCGGGGCAGTGCAGCACCAGCCCGCCGACGCAGTACGCACTGCCGTCCCCGTCGACGACGGCCAGCGGCCCGTGGGAGAACCGGGGATCGGCGGACACCTCGGCGGGGGCGGCCATCCTCGGGGAGGCCGCCGAGGAACTCTTCCCCTTCGGAGGGGGGTTTTCCCTCGCCGGGCGGTGCGACGCGGAGGCCGTCCCGGGTGTGCGCGCCGGGCGCGTCCGGCCGGTGTCCTCCTCCGGGGGCCTCCGGGAGGCGGGAGCGGGTCCGGTCGTGTCGCCGGGGGCCGGGGGGTCCGGCGGCGCGGCGGCCGGCTCGGCGGTCCCGCCGACGGACGGCACCTCGGCCGTCTCGTCCGCCTCGTCCGTCCCGTTCCCCGCGGGGCCGGAGCCGTCCGGCTGCCGCTCCCGGCCGGGGGCGGGGTACTTCTCCGCCCATCCCTCCAGCAGCCGCAGATACGCCTGGCGGCGCGGCGGGCGCGGCTCGGACCGGCCGGCCTCCCAGTTCTTCACCGTCTGCGTCGTCGTCTGCAGGGTCTGCGCGAGCCTGGCCTGGGTGACGCCGGCCGCCTCGCGCAGCCGGGCGCGCTCCTCAGGCGGCGGCATCTCCGGCTCGCCCCGCAGCAGCGCGTCCACGGCCGCGAACAGCTCTTCCTGTGTGGGCATCGCTCACCTCCCCGGTTCTCATCGTATCCCGGATTTATCCATGAAATTATCCTCTTGATTACTGTTCCATTTACCCTCTCGGGGTCGGGCGGGGCGGAAACCGCGCATCCCCCGAACCGTCGGCGGGTGAACAGTGGCGAGGCGGCAGGTCGAACCGCGCCCCGGCACGGGCCGGAGCCGGGCGGCGGTTCCCGCGCTCCCACGACGGCGAGGCACCGCCCGGCGCAAGGCGCCGCGGGCCCCGTTGCCATGGCCGGGCCCGCGGCGCCTTGCGCCGGGCGGTTCCGTACCCGGTGGTGCGGCGCCGCAGGGCCCTGGCCGGTATTCCCGGACCGGCATTCCCGGAGGACCGCGGCAGCCAGAGGCGCGTTCTCGCGCAGCGGGTCCGGCACACAGGGATCGGTGAGAGCCGCGTACGCCGGGGCGGTGAGGGACCGTGCGGTGGCGGAGGAAAACCCGGACGCCACGGCCGAGCGGATCCCGGCCCGGTGGGCGAGGGCCGGCTGCGGGCCCTCGGCAGCGTCGGAGCGGTACCGGGGAAGGGCCGGGCAAGACGGGCACCGGGCCGCTCCGGCAGCGCCTCGCGCCGCCGGACGTGCCGGGCGGTGGCCGGCGGCCACCGCCTCGCCGCCTGGGGCCGTGCCGCCCGGTCCGTGCGCACCGGCCGGGTTGCTCGCCCTTCCGGGCCTTCCCCTCCTGCGCGCGGCCTCCGTGGAGTCCGGCCCGGGGCCGGCAGGCGGCGCTCCGCCCCCGGGCCACCGAGCGCCGCCGGGCAGTACGGCACCGGACGGGCGGGCACCGGACGGGCGACCGCGGTGGGCCGGTGCGTACGGGCAGTGGGCCCTCCTCTTCCCCTCTTCCTCGGGGCGGCCCTGTCGGCTTCGTCGGGTTCCTCGGGGCGGCCCTGCCGGCGGGGAGGAGGGGCCCGCGGGGCGGGGCCGGTCCCGGTGGACACGGCCCCGCCCGGTCCGGGGGTCAGCCCGCCCAGACCTCGGCTTCGTCGGCCGGGACGGTGGTGGCCAGACCGAGTTCCTTGCGGGCGGGGACCGTCTCGTTCGGGTCGAGGCCGGTGAAGGCGGGGTCGTAGGCGGTGTAGAACGCGTCGGCGTCGCCGGCGTCCGCGGCCTTCTTCCAGTGCTCGGCGGCCTTCTCCAACTGGGCGCGGAGCTTGCCCGTCTCCGCTCCCTCGATGTCCCGCAGGCCCTTCAGGTGCGCGTCGAGGGCGGTCGCGACGGCCTTGGCCTGCGCCTTGAAGCCGTCCAGGTCGTCCTCGACGTGCTCGGCCTCGGGCTGCTTCCCCCACAGGGCGTTGTAAACGGCGTTCGAGCCGTCCAGGTACGTCTTCTGCTCCGGCGTGAGGGACTTCGCGTCAGCCTTCAGCGAGCCGGTGAACGTGCCCGACTCCTTGGTGTAGGTGCAGCTCACGGCGCGGTCGCCCGTCGCCCAGCTCTCCTGGGTCGGGGTGTAGTAGAAGATGCCGACGCCCTCGGGGAGCGCCCAGGTGTCCGGGGCGAACTTGCCCGCCTCGACCGGGCACCGCTCGTCGGCGATCGCCCAGATCGCCTCCTCGCCGGGGAACTCCCCTCCCTTGTCGAGCTTGAACTCGCCGACGACCTGACCCTGGTGCGGCTCGTCGCACGGCACGACCTCGATGGCGAACGCCTCGCCCTCGGTCGCCTTGCCGTTGGGGTTGTAGCAGTCCCCCGGCTTGAGGGAGAACACCGAACGCTGGCGGGCCACCTTCTTCGCGCCCTCCTTGGCGTCGTCGATGAGTTCCCCGCATCCCGTCGCGCCGACCGCGAGCAGGGCGACAGCGGCGGATATGCCCCACAGGGGACGGGATGAGATGCGGGATGCCATGAGACACACGTCCTTTTACAAAAATCTTATGAATGGTGCGCGCAGCATATAGCCCACCTGCGACAAGGAGTCACTCAGGAGTCGCCCCCCGGGGTCGGGGCCGCCGGACGGCCGGCCCGGCGGGCGGACGGGCGGCGTCTCGTACGCCCGCCGGAGGCGACCTCGGCGGCGCACGGCGGCGCGCGCCCCGGCGCCGGCCCTCCGGGGGCCGATCCGCCGGCCGTGGCTCCCGGCGGCCTTCGCCACTCCCCCGCCGGGACGGGCGCGCGGGAGGGCCCGCTCCCGGAGGACACGGAGCGCGGTACCGGCCTTGAAGGACCTCCGCGGCGTCCCCTCCGTCCGGCGGCCCACGGGGTGCGGTCGGCCACCCGGCCGAGACAAGGAACGCTTTGCCGATCCTTTACGCACCTTTGCCCGATTTATTTTGTCTTCAGCAACCAACTAATTTATGGTTGCTTCATGCAACAAACGGGAGGCGCGGAGGCCGGACGCCGGTTCGAGGAACTGGCCCGGCAGCTCAGCTCCATAGGGGCCGTGAAGCGCGGCCTGGGACGCGCGCTCCCGCAGGACTGCCCGGCAGGCTCCGCCGCCGTGCTCGCCGCGCTCGGCCGCGAGGGCGAGATGCGGATGAGCCGGCTGGCCGAGCTGCTCGCCATCGACACGTCGGTCACCAGCCGGCACGTCGCCCACGTGGCGGAGCGGGGCTGGATCGAGAGGTCCCCCGACCCCGCGGACAAGCGCTCGCGGATCCTGCGGCTCACCCCCGCCGGCAGGCGGAAGCTGGCCGAACTCTCCGAGTGCTACGTCCGGACCCTCGCCGCATGTCTGGCCGACTGGTCGGACGACGAGGTCGACCGGCTCAACGCCATGCTCGCGCGGCTGCGCGACGGCTTCGGCGACTGCCGCACCGTGCCGCGGCCCCCGGACGCCGGGGATCCGCGGCACTGACCACCCGTACACCCGTGCAAGAGAAGGAAGTCCATGGCCACATCCACACCATCCGGTGTGCGGGGCAGCCGCCATGCCAGGCACGGAGCAGGCTCCAGGAGCGATGCCCCGATGTCGCACCGGCAGATCATGGAGGCGCTCTCCGGGCTGCTGCTCGGCATGTTCGCCTCCGTCATCGCGTCGACCATCGTCTCGAACGCGCTGCCCGAGATCATCGCGGACCTCGGCGGCGGGCAGAGCGCCTACACCTGGGTCGTGACCTCGTCGCTGCTGACGATGACGGCCTCGACCCCGCTGTGGGGCAAGCTCGCCGACCTGTTCAGCAAGAAGGCCCTGGTCCAGCTGGCCCTGGTCGTCTACATGGCGGGGTCGGTCGTGGCCGGCCTCTCCCAGAACCCGGGCACGCTGATCGCCGCACGCGCCGTGCAGGGCCTGGGAGCGGGCGGTCTGGCCGCGCTGTCCCAGATCATCATGGCCGCCATGATCTCCCCGCGTGAGCGGGGCCGGTACTCCGGCTACCTGGGCGCGACCTTCGCCGTCGCCACCGTCGGCGGACCCCTGCTCGGCGGCGTCATCACCGACACCTCCTGGCTCGGCTGGCGCTGGTGCCTCTACGTGGGCGTGCCGTTCGCGCTCGTCGCGCTCGTCGTCCTGCAGAAGACGCTGCACCTGCCGGTGACCAGGCGGAAGGTGAAGGTCGACTGGGCGGGCGCGTCCTTCATCACCGCGGCCGTCTGCCTGCTGCTGGTCTGGGTGACCTTCGCCGACGACAAGTACGCCTGGCTCTCCTGGCAGACCGGCGCCATGGTCGGCGGTTCGGTCGTCCTCGCCCTGGTCTTCCTGTTCACCGAGACGAGGGCGAGCGAGCCGATCATCCCGCTGCGGCTGTTCCGCAACCGCACGATCACCCTGGCGTCGCTCGCCTCCCTGCTCGTCGGCATCGCGATGTTCGCCGGCACCGTGTACTTCAGCCAGTACTTCCAGCTCGCCCGGGGCCAGTCGCCGACGATGTCCGGCGTCATGACGATCCCGATGATCGGCGGTCTGTTCGTCTCCTCCACCGTCTCCGGCCTGGTCATCACCAGGACCGGCAGGTGGAAGGCGTGGCTGGTCGCCGGCGGTGTGCTGGTGACCGCGGGCCTGGGTCTGCTCGGCACCATGCGATACGACACCCCGTACTGGCGCCTGGCCGTCTTCATGGCCGTCATGGGCCTGGGCATCGGCATGATGATGCAGAACCTGGTGCTGTCCACGCAGAACCAGGTGGAGCCGCAGGACCTCGGCGCGGCCAGCTCCGTGGTGACCTTCTTCCGGTCGCTCGGCGGCGCGGTGGGCGTCTCGGTCCTCGGGTCCGTGATGTCGTCCCGGATCAGCCACTACGCCGAGGACACCGTCTCCTCCCTGGACCCCGCGCAGCGGGCGGCGGCCGGCCGGGCCATGGGCAGCGGCGAGCTGCCCGACATGGACCTGCTGCCCCCGCCCGTCCGCACCTGGCTGGAGAGCGCCTACGGGCACGGAATCGCCGACGTCTTCCTGTACGTCACGCCGATCGCCTTCCTCGCCTTCCTGGTGACGCTGTTCATCAAGGAGGTCCCGCTGCGGACGTCGGGCGCCCTCGCGCAGGCCGCCGAGCAGCGGCCGGCCGTCGTCCCGGCCACGTCCAAGGCCCCGGCTGAGGAGGAGAAGGAGGCCGCCGCGACCGCGGAGACCGCCACGGCCGTCGAAACCGTGGAGGCGGTGGCCGCGGTGGGAACCGGGTTCCCGGAGGAGCTCGTCCCGAGCCGGAGCGCCTCCGCCTCCCCCACCGCCGTCGAGGAGGGCACCGAGGGCGCACAGCGGTCGGCCGTGACGGCCACCGTCGCGGCCGCGGGCGAAGGGGCGGGCGCGTCCTCCGGCGGGATCCCGGTGCGCGGCCACGTCCGCGGCGCCGAGAGCGCGCCCGTGCCGCGGGCGGCGGTGACGCTGATCTCCCTCACGGGACGCCAGCTCGGCCGCTCGGTCGCCCGGGGCGACGGCGCCTACGCCCTCGACGCCCCCGGCGCCGGCTCCTACGTGCTGATCGCCTCGGCCGACGGCTTCCAGCCGCAGGCCTCCACGATCGTCGTCGACGGCGAGCCCTTCACGTACGACATCCTGCTGAACGGCACGAGCGGGCTCAGCGGTGTGGTGCGGGCCGCCGGCAGCGGCGAGCCGGTCTCCGGCGCGATGGTCGTCGTGACCGACGTCCGCGGTGACGTCCTGGCCACGGGGCAGACCGACGAGCTGGGCGTCTTCTCCTTCGCCGAGCTGGTGCCCGGCCCGGTGACCCTCGCGGTCAACGCCGCCGAGCACCGTCCGGCGGCGCTCCCCGTCGAGGTCGGCGGCACCGGGGTGACCCGGGTCGAGGTCGAGCTGCGCGCCGGCGCGCAGGTGCAGGGCACCGTGCGGGCCGCGGGCGGACCGCTGAACGACGCCCGGGTCACGCTCGTGGACGCCGCGGGCAACGTGGTCGCCACCACGACGACCGGGGCCGACGGGGCGTACGCCTTCACCGACCTCGACAGCGGCGAGTACACGGTCATCGCCACCGGCTACCCCCCGGTGGCCACCGGGGTCCGCGTGAGCGGGCGCGGGGTCGAGGACCACGACATCGAGCTCGCCCATCCGGGCGAGTAGCCGGACTCCGGTCCGCGGGGCGGCGCCGTGAGCGGAAGGCGCTCCCCCGCGGCCGGACCGAGGCCCCCGGGGAGATCGCGGGAGGCAGGGGACGGCCCCTCGCGAGATCCCCGGGGGCCCTCTGCCCGGTGCGCCGGTCCGGCGCACCGGGCCGGGGCGGCCCGGCGCATGAACGGCCGCGCCCCCGGGGCGCGAGGAAAGATGGGGAACGGGATGGGACTCAACGCACGGATCCGCACGCGGGACGGCTGGGCCGTACCGCACGCGGTCGTCACGGTGACCGACATGACCGGCGCGCAGGTGGTGCGGGCCGGCGCGGACCAGGACGGGGTGGTGCGCGACGCGACGCCCCTGGCGCCCGGCCCGTACACGGTCATCGTCACCGCGCTCGGCTACGCGCCGACCGCGTCCACCGCGCTCGTCACGGCCAGGGGCCGCACCGAGGTCGGCACCGTGGTCCTCGCCCGCCGGGGCGGCGCCGAGCTGCCGCCCCCCGGCACCTGGACCATGGACCCCGCGCACTCCTCGGTCGGAGCGGTCGCCCAGCACCTGGGCATCTCCAGCGTGCACGGGCGGTTCACCGACTTCGCCGGGCGCGTCGAGGTCGCCGAGGACACCGGGAGGTCCGGTGTGGCCGCGGTCATCCGCGCGGCCTCGATCGACACGGGCAACGGCATGCGGGACAGGCACCTGCGGTCCGCGGACTTCCTGGACGTCGAGCGGTATCCGGAGATCACCTACCGCTCGACCGGGCTGAGCCCCGCCGGCCCGGACCGCTGGACGGTCCACGGCGCGCTGGGCATGCGCGGTGTCGTGCGCCCGGTCGACCTGGACCTGAACTACCTGGGCACCAGCCCCGACCCCTGGGGCGGGGTGCGGGCGGCCTTCCGGGCGACAGCGGAGCTGCGGCGCGAGGACTTCGCGATGAACTACAACCAGGTGGTGCAGGCGGGCATCGCGGCCATCGGCACGACGCTGCGGGTGGAGCTGGACATCCAGGCGGTGCGGGGGGAGCTCCCGCCGCAGGCGTAGCCGCCGCGGGGACGGCGGGATGCCCCCGGAGGCCGCCGCCGTCCGCCCACGGCCCGCGGTCCCGCCCCGTCCGGCTGCGGGCAGGTCTCCTCGGCCTTGACGGCCCCGAGCGTCACCGGCCGCCCGTCGGGCCTCGCTCCCCCGGCGTGGCTCCTGGCCGCAGACCTTCCGGTTGGACTCCACGAACACGATCCGGTCCCGGCCGGTGGCGTCCTCCACCAGGGGGGACGTGTCGGAGGGCAGGGCCCGGCGGGCGGCCTTCACCCCCTGCCGGCGAAGTCGGGCATCGTGCCCGTGGTGCCGGCCCTGGCGTCGCCGGCGCCCTGGCCCCCCGGCGGCGCACGGCGGCGGCCCCGGGACCGTCCCGCGGCCGGCGGACCGGCCTTCCCGGGTCAGGCCGGGGCGCGGTCGCCGCCCTCGTACGGGCGCCTGCCCCCGAACGCCGCCAGCGTCCGCTCCAGCAGCGGCATCGCCCTCACCACGCGCCGGGTGCGGATCAGCGCGTCCCAGACGGGTTCGAACTTCTTCCAGCCGCCCGCGTAGGCCAGGTGGCGGAGCCGCTCCCGCCGTCCCGGCTGGGACGCCGATCCCCGCCAGATGTTGGGCCAGCGGTAGAAGTCCCGGTAGGCGCGCCAGTACCCGTCCTCCAGCTGGCGGGCGGTCATCCCCTTGGGCCGGTAGACCACGTGCCGGGTGTCGTACAGGTCCCAGTCTCGGTGGAGGATCCTGCCCTCGGCCTCCAGCTGCCGCCACAGCCCGGTCGACGGGTACGGCGTCATGATGTGGAAGGTGGCCGTCTCGATGCCCTGCTCGACGGCCCACTCCACCGTCCGGTCGAAGACGTCCGGGCCGTCGTGGTCCAGCCCGAAGACGAAGCTCGCGTTCACCATCACACCGGCGTCGTGGAGGCGCCTGACCGCGGCCGCGTAGTCCCGGCCGATGTTCTGGTCCTTGCGGCGCTCGGCGAGGTTGGCGCCGTTGACCGTCTCGAACCCCACGAACAGGCTGCGCAGTCCCGCGTCCGCGGCGCGTTCGACCAGGCCCGGTTCCAGGACCGACTTCACCGTGCCCGCCGCCTGCCAGAGCCGTCCCATTCCGGCCATCCCGTCGAACAGCGCCTCGGCGAAGCGCCGGTTGCCCAGCAGGTGGTCGTCGAGGAAGTACAGGTGCCTGCCGGGCAGCCGCTCGATCTCCGCCAGGGCGTCGTCGACCGCCTGGGTGTAGAACGACTTCCCGCCCTCGAAGAAGGCGTCCTTGTAGCAGAAGTCGCAGTGGTGGGGGCAGCCGCGCGACACCACGATCGAGTTGGGCACCAGGTAGAGGTGGCGCTTGATCAGGTCCCGCCGCACCGGCGGCAGCCCGGTCAGCGTCCGCTGCCGGGAGTCGTAGCGCCGCGCCGGCACGCCGTCCCGGAAGTCCTTCAGGAACAGCGGCCAGGTGTCCTCGCCGGGGCCGGTGAAGACCGTGTCGGCGTGCGCCGCGGCCTCGTCCGGCAGCGATGTCACGTGCAGCCCGCCCATGGCCACGTGGGCGCCGCGGGCCCGGAAGTGGTCGGCTATCTCGTAGCCGCGCCGTGCGGAGGTGATGTACGGCTGGACGACCAGCAGGTCGGGGGTCGGCAGCGACTCGATGTCGATGCGCTCCACGTGCTCGTCGTACAGCAGCACCTCGTCGTCCGGGTCCAGGTGGCCGGCGAGGGTGGCCAGTCCCAGGGGCGGGAAGAGCGAGTACTTGATCGGCCGGAACAGCGGGCTGGTCGCCTCCGTCAGGGCCGGGAGGATCATCATCACACGCATGACCGCTCAGACTCCCCCGGGCCCGGCGGCAGTTCCGCCGGGCCCGTATCCGGCCGGTCCCGGCGCCGGGGCCGGCGTGGTGCACACTGCGGGGATGACCCTCCCCACCGTCGACGAGGCGCGAGCGCTCCACGAGAAGTACGCGCCCACCCCGGAGTCCCTGGAACTGGTGCGCACCCACTGCGAGATCGTGTCCCGGATCGCCCTGCGGCTCGCGGGCCGGGCCGGACTGCCCGTGGACACCCGGCTGGTGGAGACCGGGGCGCTGCTGCACGACATCGGCGTCCACCTCGTCGGCTCCGGCCCCTACATCCGGCACGGCGTCCTGGGGTACGGGCTGCTGCGTGCCGAGGGCCTGCCCGAGGCGGTGTGCCGTTTCGCCTCCCGCCACACCGGCGTCGGCCTGACCCGCGACGACATCCGCTCCCAGGGGCTGCCGCTGCCGCCCGGCGACTACCTCGCGGAGACCCCCGAGGAGCGGCTGGTGATGTACGCGGACAAGTTCCACTCCAAGACCAGCCCGCCGACGTTCCTCGACGCCGCCGCCTACAGCGCCGACGTGGCGCGCTTCGGGCAGGAGAAGGCCGCGGCGTTCGCCGGTCTGGTGGCGGAGTTCGGCGAGCCCGACCTCGAACCGCTCGTCGCCGAGTACGGCCACGCCCACCGCAGGGGCGTGCCCGCCGGGCGCCGCTGACGTCCCCCGCGCCGGGCGGCGCGCGGTCCGCGCCGGTCCCCGGACGGAGGCGTCGGCCGCGTACCGGCGGGGCAGTCTCACCGGGCGGCGGGCCGTCACGGCGGCACACGACCGTCGCCGGCGCGCCACCGGCAGGTCGCCCGGGCGTTCCCCCCGGTCCGCCGCGCCGCCGCACGCTTCGTCGTGCACGGGGTCGTACACGGGCCGTCGGGCCCCTCACGGAAGGTGGATCATGGTGCGCCGTCTCCTGTCCGGGCGTTCCGGACGTTCCCGCCGGTACGGGCTGCCGGCGGCCGTACTCGCCGCCGTCTGCCTGGCGTCGGCCGCCCCCTCCCCCGCCTCCGCCGCTCCGGCGCACTCCGCCGGCGGCGGGCACGGCCGCGGGCACCACCGCTTCGACCTCCAGGCCCACCGCGGCGGTCTCGGGCTCGTCGTGGAGAGCACGCTCGCCTCCTTCGCGAACGCGCTCGAGACCGGTGTCGGCACACTGGAGCTGGACGTGCAGATCACCAGGGACGGCCAGGCGGTCGTGACCCACGACCGGCGGGTCTCCGCCGCCAAGTGCCGCGACACCGGGCCGGTCCGGGAGGGGGATCCGCAGTACCCCTACGTGGGCGACTACGTCGTCGACCTCACCCTCGCACAGGTGCGGACGCTGGACTGCGGCTCCCTGACTCTTCCGCAGTATCCGGGCCAGCGCCCCAGTCCGGGGGCGCGGATGCCGCTGCTGTCGGAGGTCTTCGCCCTCGTGGACCGGTACAGGGCGCACAAGGTGACGCTGAACGTCGAGACCAAGGTCGAGGCCGCCGCGCCGCACGAGACCGCCCCGCGGGAGCGGTTCGTCCAGGTGGTGGCGCGCGAGGTGCGCAGGGCCCGCAAGCTGGACCGGGTCACCGTCCAGAGCTTCGACTGGGGCGCGCTGATGCGCATGCGGCAGGTCGAACCGCGGCTGCCGATCGTCGCCCTCACCAACGGGCAGCAGTTCCTCCAGGCGGGCATGCCCGGCAGGTCGCCGTGGCTGGGCGGTCTCGACATCGACGACTTCGGCGGCGACCTGATCGCCGCCGCCGACTCCTTCGGCGCGGACGCCGTCTCGCCCGTCCACGGGGACCCCCAGGGCGGCGCGGTGGGCGACCCGGACTACCGGCCGTACGTGACCCGGGCGATGGTGGCCAGGGCGCACGCCGCCGGCATGCGGGTGATCCCGTGGACGGTCAACGATCCGGCGACCATGCGCAAACTGATCGACGACGGGGTCGACGGCATCATCACCGACTACCCCGACCGGCTCCGCGCCGTGATGGCCGAGCGCGGCATGAGGCTGCCCAGGGCCTACCGGGCCCCCGGCAGGCCCTG
The DNA here is from genome assembly GCF_039533345.1 of Streptomyces glaucosporus. NCBI lineage: Bacteria > Bacillati > Actinomycetota > Actinomycetes > Kitasatosporales > Streptomycetaceae > Streptomyces > Streptomyces glaucosporus. The sequence goes on from NZ_BAAATJ010000020.1 coordinate 52,395, forward strand.
ACGCGGGCTGCCGGCGGGGGTTCCGCACGCCTGGCCGATCAGGTACCTACTAGGTACCATTCGGGGCATGCCGTCGTTGAACATCACCTTCACCGAGGAAGAGCTGGAGGCGGTCCGCGCCGCCGCGGCCGCCGAGGGCAAGTCGCTCAAGCAGTACGTGCACGACCTGCCGCTGCGCGAGAAGCAGCGCCTGCAGTTCGTCGGCTACGCGCTGGCCTGGGGCGACGACCACCGCAAGGAGTTCGACGAGGCGTTCCCCGACGAAGTGCCGCCCGCCCGCCGCCCCAGGGGAGCCGAAGCCGCCTGATGGCCCCGCTGTACATCGACGTCTCCTGGCTGCTGGACGTCCAGGAGGAGGCCGTGCCCGAGGACCTGTCGGTGGCCGACTACTCCGCGCTGGTCGCCGCCGTCGCCCGCCACAGGACCCGCATCCCCCACCCGGACGCCGCCGACCCCGATCCGGCCTGGCGGGCCGCCTCCCTGCTGCACACCCTGGTGCGCCTGGAGCCGCTGCCGTACCGCAACAGCCTGTACGCCTGCCAGGTCACCGCCGCCTACATGCACGCCTGCGGCGAGGGCATAGACCCCCCGTACGGGGCGCTGGTGGATCTGGTCCGCGACATCCGGGACCGCGGGGCCGGGGTCTACCAGGTCGCCGAGCGCATCCGCGCCTGGCGCATCTGATCCGGCCGGGGCCGATCGCGTAGAGTCGGCGGATGGCGAAGTACTTCGACGTGCACCCCGACAATCCCCAGCCGCGCACCATCGGCAGCGTGGTCGACAGCATTCGCTCCGGCGCTCTCGTCGCGTACCCGACGGACTCGTGTTTCGCCCTGGGCTGCCAGGTGGGCAACCGTGACGGCATGGCCCGGATCCGGTCGATCCGGAACCTCGACGACCGTCACCACTTCACCCTCGTGTGCCGGAACTTCGCGCAGCTGAGCCGGTTCGTGCGCCTCGACAACGACGTGTTCCGCGCGGTCAAGGCGGCGACGCCCGGAAGCTACACCTTCATCCTCCCCGCGACGAAGGAGGTGCCGCGCCAGCTGATGCATCCGAAGAAGAAGACGGTCGGGGTCCGGATCCCCGACCACGTCGTCACCCAGGCCCTGCTCGACGAACTCGGCGAGCCGCTGCTCTCCAGCACGCTGCTCCTCCCCGGCGAGGACGAGCCGATGACGCAGGGCTGGGAGATCAAGGAGCGGCTCGACCACGTGGTGGACGCCGTGGTGGACTCGGGCGACTGCGGTACGGAGCCGACCACGGTCGTCGACTTCTCCGGCGGCGACGTCGAGATCGTACGCCGGGGAGCGGGCGACACCTCGCGGTTCGAGTAGCCGCGCCGGCGCCGCGCTCCGGCCGCTTCCGGGGACCGCGTCCGGCGGGCGGACCGGAACGGGTCCGCCCGCCGGACGCCGGGGCGCCGGTCAGGCCGTGGTGCCGGTGACCGACGTCCCCGACTTGGTGACGTGGTAGGTCACCGTCGCCCCGCTCCAGTAGTGGAAGGTCAGCGTCACCCGGGCGCCGTCCCTGACCTCGGCGAAGAAGTCGGACGTCAGCCTGGTGACACCCGCGCTGTAGTCGGGTGCGAAGGCGCGGTCGAACTCCTTGTAGGACGTCCAGGAGTGCGGTCCCGCGTTCGTTCCGTCGGCGTACTTCGCCTCCATCGTGGCGAGCCTGTCACCGCGGAAGTCGGTGGGGACGGCGAAGGAGCCCGTCGTGCCGGTGGCGTTCCGCAGGATCGGCGTGTCGTGGGTGACCAGGTCGATCCGCCACGGGACACCGCGCGAGAACCGTGCGTACAGCACCGCGTTGGTGCCGTAGGCCCGCGACCCGCTCAGCCGGGTGAGCGCGGAGGCGGTGATGGTGAGCCGTTCGCCCTGGAGGGTGTAGTCCCTGCCGCGCACCAGGTCGGTGGAGCCGTGGCGCAGTCCGGCGAACGAGGTGCCGTTGAGGTTCAGGGTGATCGTCTTGTCGGTGACGGCCGCCGAGCGGGCGCTGAACACCTGGTCGGTCGAGGCCGTGCCCGAGCGGGTCGTCCAGCTGGACTTGATCTGCGCGAACAGCTCCGGGTCGTTCCACCGGAAACCGGTGCGGTGGAAGTGCTGGCCGTTGTCCCAGAGCATGGTGGTGATCTTCTTGGTGCGGGCGTAGTGGCCGAGGAACTCGAAGAACTTCAGCTTCTCGCCCTGCTGGACGGTGCCGGTGTGCCGGTCGAAGCCCAGCAGCCCGTACTCGCCGAGGATCACCGGGACGCCCTTGGCCACGAAGGTGTTGTGGACGCGGTCGAAGGCGTCGGTGAGGTCCTTCTGGGCGGTGGCGTCGAAGCGCGTTCCGCCCGCGACGTTCACGCTGAACGGCCAGTAGCCGTAGTAGTGCACCGTCGCGGCGAGGTTGGGGTCGTCGAGGGCGTCGAAGGTGGCGGTCAGCTCGTCCAGCCGTGCCTGGTCGGCCGAGGTGTGGAGGGTCGGCAGGACGAGCAGGCGGGTCGCGTTGTTGCCGCCCGAGCCGCGCACGATGCGGTGGAAGGAGGTGTTGAGCTCGTTCAGCAGTTCCGCGTTGTGCGCGTCACCGGAACCGCCGGTGAACTGCGGCTCGTTGACGCTCTCGAAGACCAGCCTGGACGAGTGGTTCCGGAACGCGGCGGCCAGTTGCTTCCAGGTGGCGTTGTAGCGGGAGAGCACGCCGGTGCGGTCGGCCGGCATGTTCGCGATCCACTGCCAGGAGTCGTGGTGGACGTTGATCATGACGTGGAAGCCGTCCGCCAGCGCCCAGCCGACCACTTCCCTGACCCGGTTCAGGTAGGCCGCGTCGATGGTGTGGTCCGGCGCCGGGCCCTGGTGCTGGCCCCAGGTCACGGGAATGCGGATGCTCTTGAACCCCTGCGCCCTGACCTTGTCGAGCAGTTCCTCGGTGATGCGCGGGTTGCCCCACGAGGTCTCGTCGCTGCCGGTGGCGTCGAGGGAGTTGCCGAGGTTCCATCCGGGCTGCATCGCGGCGACCTGCTCCATCGCGCCGCCCGTGGCCTGCCGGCCGTGCGCGGTGGGCGGTGCGGTGGTGCCGGCCGCCGCTCCGGTGCCGCCGGCGGCCAGCACGCCCAGTCCGGCGAGCAGTGCGACGATGCCGCTCGCCAGCGGACGGACCCACCCTCGCGTCGTTCTCGTGGTGTCGCGTAAACCGGGCATGGCGCTCCTCGTGGTTGCGTACTGCGGTGGGGGGAATGGGCGAGCGCGTCCGCGGCAGGCCGGGGCCGCGTGTCCGAGCGCTGCTTCGCCGCGATGTTGGCATTGGCGCACCGACGGCGCAAGGGCGTTGACGCAAAACCGGTAAACCCCGTCGCCTGCCGATAAGGACTTCAGGGGGGAAACCGAGACGTTCGACTGCGGTTTCGACCGCGGTGCGTCCGGCTCCCGGCGAATTGTCGAACGGAATTCGACGGCCGAGCCGCCGAGTTCGGTTCGCCGCGGTTGCCGGCCGCCGGCCGTGTTCCGCCGCCCACGGCCGCCGCCGCGGGCTCCGGGCCTCGGATTCGCCGTCCGGTTCCGGAGCGGGGTGCGGCGTGTGCGGGTGCGGAAGCGCCCGGAGGCCGGAGCCGGCGAGGCCTTGCCCGCCCGGGGGGTATTTCGTTCCGGGAGGATTTCGGATTTCCCCGTCCTCGGACGGCAGCGGCTTCCGCCGTTCCGCCACGGCCGGAACCGCTAATCGCCCCGGCCCGGGCCCGCCCGGTCCGTCCGGAAAACCTTTCCCCCTTCGGAACGCCGGGGGCGTCCGGCATCCGTCCTTTCGGCCGTGGCCGTCCGCACGGGGAATTCCGCGCCGCCGTCTCCCGGAGAACCCGACGCGGGGCGGCGGGTTCTCCGGGGGACGGAGGCGGGGGGCGCCCGCCGCGTGAGCGGACCGGGCGCCCCCCGCCTCCGTGCGTCGTGCGTGCGTCAGTCCACGATGACCGCGTTGCGCGGCGCCCCCGTCGGCAGGACGAGCGCACCGCCGAAGTTCTCCTCGACCTCCGCCTTCTCCGCCGCGTTCGGGTACGGGTTCTTGCAGGAGGTCCCGGCGGTGGAACCGGACATCAGGCTGGAGCAGGGGCCGGGCTTGCGGTCCGGCAGGCCCAGGATGTGGCCGAGTTCGTGCGAGGAGATCCGGACCGTGTCGTAGCCCTGGTTGACGGCCTGCCGGCCGATGTAGACGGTTCCGTTGCCCAGCGCGCCGGGGAGGGCGCGGGGCCAGCCGTTGTCGGCCAGGATCCGTATGTTGGCGCGCTGCCCGGCCGCGACCGGCCTCAGCTCGACGCCGTCGACGCTCTCGTTCCAGATCGCCGCGCCCCGGTTGACCGCGGTCTTGAACTCCGCGGCCCCGCTCGCGTCGTAGGTGAGTACGCGCGGCGCGAGAGCGCCGTCCGCGGTCGTGGAGGGGACGGCGGCGGCTTGGCCGCCGGCCAGGGCGAAGGCCACCGCGAGAGTGGCGGCGAGACCGCGTACGAGCGTGCGGACGTGCATGGTCGACCTCCTTGTGGGGGGAAGGTAGGCGTGAGCATGACACACTCCGGGTTCTCTGCCCACCGGGACCGGCCGGCAATCCGTCAACCGGCGCGGCCGCCGGTCCCCACCACCTCGTGCGGGTCTTCCGGGGACCGCGGACTCCGGTTACCCTCTGGACGCCCGATCGGAGGACCCTTCCCACCCCCACTCACAGGAAAGCGGTGTCCCGATGCCGGAAACCACCACCCCGGCGGAGCGCCGCCGGCGGTTCGACCGCTCCGCGCTGCGGGCGGACCTGCGCGCGGCGTTACCCGACGCCACCGCGGCACTGGCGGTCACCGCGGGGATCTTCGCGTGGCTGTACGCGCGCGTCTCCTCCGGAGAGTCCATGACGCTCCAGGTGATGCCGGACCTGGCCGACGCCGACCGGTACTGGATGTACTGGCTGTGCCAGGCGTTCGGCTGGTCGGGGCTGCTGTGGGCGTGGATCACCATCATGCTCGGCCTGGTCAGATCCGGCGCCCGTCCGGGACGGGTCGGGGTGCCGGCGGCACGGATCGAACGGTGGCACCGCACCACCGGCCTGACCACGATCGGGCTCATGACCGCGCACGCCGCCATGTTCTTCGCCGAACTGGTGCGCGGCAACGAGGACGGGCTGTCCTGGCCCGGACGGCTGGCCACCTCCTTCGCCGAGGTCTTCGTCCCCGGCTTCTACTCCTCCGGGACGGGCCGGATCGCCATCCTGATCGGCCTCCTCGCCCTCTACCTCGCGATCCCGCTCGGCCTCCTCTACTACCTGCGCCGGACCACCGGTCCGCGGATGTGGCGGGCCCTGCACCGCTTCGTGATCGTGGTCTACGTCCTGAGCGTGTGGCACACCCTGCTGTACGGCACGAACGTCTGGTACGACAGCGCCTTCCGCACCCTGGTGTGGCTGCTCCAGCTGCCGGTCGCGGTCCTGCTCCTGGTCCGCCTCCTGGCTCCCGCGCGCCCCGGCGGACGCCTGGGCCCGCGTGATGCCGCCCGGAGCCCCGGCCCGCTGTCGGCGGCGCGTCTGATCGGCCGGGTCGCCGCCGCGGCCACCGTCGTCGTCCTGCTCGTGGTCGTCGCCACCGGCCGGGACGGGGGCCGCACCCCCGGCGTCACCGGCGCCGGGCTGAACGTCGGTCAGGGGCAGGTGTGGGCGGGGCTGGCCGTGCTGCTCGTCGCCGTCGCGGTCGTCGCCCACCGGCTGCGGCCCGCCCGGCGGACCGTGACGGACCGGGCCGGTTCCCGGCGTGGCGGACCGCCGTTGGATTAAGGGCTCCGTCTGACGGGTTGCCGTACCATGCCGGCCCTGCGGAACGACGTCGTCAGACGGCCGAGGGCCGCGGACGCGGGCCCGCCGCCGGCCTTCCGGGCAGGGGTGCGGACATGTCCGTCCGGAGGCCGGCGGCGGGCTCATGGGCGGCTCAGTGGTCGGCGCAGCACGGCGTCGGGTCCGGGACCTCGAAGGGGACCAGTGTGCCGCCCGCGGCGGGCATCGCGGCCAGGACGAGTTCGCCGTCGCGCCACTGCGGCCGTACGTGACCGCGCGTCGAGATCCGCTGGTGCGGCGGCGGCGCACCGGGGGCGCCGAGCACGGTGACGCGGTCGATCGCGGAGCGCGACAGGAGGTCCGCGACCGTCAGCGTGCCGGTGAGCTCCCGGGCGCCGGGGTACAGGACCGCGCGGCCCGCCGCGTCCGGGGCTCCGGGACGGACCTCGTACCCCTCGGCCGTGAGCCGCTCCCGGACGGCGCGCAGCGCCGCCTCCGAGTCCGCCGCGAAGGACAGCGCGATGTGCGGCCGTTCGCCGTGGACCAGGTGGGTGCAGCCGAACACGTCCTCGGGGAGGGCGAGTCCGGCCGCCAGTTCCCAAAGCAGGCGGTCGGCCTCGCTCAGCGTCGTCACCGGTGTGCCGGCCCCGATCGCGTACTCGGGGCTCATGAGGGCAGGACCCACACGGGGTTGGAGTAGAACCACAGGTCGCGCCACGGGTCCGCGTCGCCGACGACGTCGATGGCGGGACCCGCCGGGTCCACGGCCGCGCCCATCAGGCCCGTGGCGGAGCGGTTCCCGTCCGTGCCGCGCAGGCGGACGTACAGCGGGCAGTCCACCGCGCCGAGTTCGTGGGTGATGCGGACGGTGCCGGCGGACCTGCCGACCTCGTACGACGCGGCGACCCTGGTGCCCGGGGCGGTGAAGGCGTCCCTGTCCGAGACCTCTCCCGTCACGTCCCCCTGGATGACGTCCACGCGTGCCAGCCGCGGCACGAACCCCGCCCAGTTGGGCTCTCCCGCGAGTGCGACGTCGACCGTCAGCGTCACCTTCGTCCCCCGCCTGACGTGGAGCGTGCCGCCGAGCGTGGCCCAGCGGCCGCCGCCGGAGAGGCGCACGTCGAGGCCGCCGACGAGTTGGCCGTGGTCGACCCAGACGCGTCCGGCGCGGATGCCGTCCATGACGGCGGCGTAGGAGAATCCGGCGGCGCCCACGTGGGTGCGGCTGTACTGGCCGGGCCAGTAGTCGCCCTCGGTGAGGTCGATCCCGCCGCCGTACACGGGGTCGGTGTGCCTGCCGTTGGCGAGGTAGTCACCGTCCGGGCCGCCGCGTACCGCCGTGTCCGCGTAGACGTGGTGCGAGTCGGAGTTGGCGGTGATCCACCACGGCTTGCCCTCGGCGAGGAGGCTGTCCCACAGGCCGCCGACGGTGGCGGTCATCCAGTCGAAGCCGCCCCAGGTGCGGTAGCTCTCCAGCGGGTACCCGGGGAAGGAGTTGGCGCCCGGGCTGCCGTCGTAGAGGCCGCGGGCGCGGCCCATGCCGGTGGACTTCTCGATCCCGGCGGCCTGGTGGCCGGGCGCGCCCTCCATGCCGACGGCGATGCGGCGGCCCGTGCCGGTGGTCGCGTCGCGCCAGTTGCGGATCTCGTGGGGCGAGTCGATGCCCTTGCGGGCGGGGTGGTTGGCGAGCATCAGGGCGTCCTCGACCTTGCGGCGGCGGACCTGCTCGGCGAGGAAGTTCAGGCCCGCGATGGCGAGGGCCTCGTTGGCGGGTGTGCTGTCCGTGGCCTTCCGCACTCCGCCGTCGTACGACGTCTCGAACTGCTTGAGGACGGCGACCTCGTTCCTGCCGGGGTGGACGAAGACGGTGCCGTGCTCGGCGGCCGGGATGTTCCACTCCAGGCCCTGGAAGACGAGGGTGTCCTTGTAGGCGGCCCGGGCCTCCCGGATGTCCGGGTTGACCTTCTCGACGCCGATCCTGGCGTGGGTCTCGTTGCCGTGGTCGGTGATGACCATCCAGTCGAGGCCGTGCCGGGCTCCCTGGCGGACCTGGTCGGCGACCCGGTACTTGCCGTCGTTGCTGTACTGGGTGTGGATGTGGTGGTCGCCGGCGAGCCAGAGGAAGCCCTTCCCCCGGGGGGCTTCGGGGGTGCGCGCGAAGGCCGTGGCCCCCTGCGCGAGGACGTTCCCCGCCGCCAGCCCCGCGCCGAGCAGTCCCGCGCGCCGCAGCATGGAGCGGCGCGACTGCTGGTCGGGGGTCAGGGCCTCGTCGGGTACGGAGGTGTCGAAGGCGGCGGGCAGCCCGGCGCCCTCGTGGCCGTGGTGATGGTGGTGGTGGCCGTGCCCCATGTCGTTCTCCTGAGTCCGGTGCCGCCGCTGCGGTCGCGTGAGGGGGAGACTCGCCCCGGAACGTGAACGCCGAACAACCGGAAGATGATCATCCTGAGGCCCTGTCACGGCGACTCGCCCCGCCCCTCCGGCGCTCCCGCGGCGGATGCGCCCGGCCGGAGCGGTGGCACCGCTCCGGCCGGGCGCGGGCGGCGGGTCAGGACAGGCGGCCGTCGTAGTCGGGGAGCTTGAACGTGCGCTCGGCGTGCCCGCCGACCAGGTCGGAGTCCCGGTTGCCGATGTTGGCGATGATCGTGTAGCCCTTGGCCTCGATCTCGGCGCGCTTGCCGGTCTTGTAGGCGCTGACCTCGTTGAAGAGGTCCGGCAGGTCCCGGACGTACAGGCCGGTGACGGGGTAGCCGACGGCCTTGAGGTTGGACTGCGTCAGACTGCCGATGATGCCCGGCCGCGCGGTGACGAAGAAGACGGCCACGCCCCGGCTCGCGGCGTAGCGGGCGAGTTCGAGCGAGGGCGCCACGGCCGGGGTGGGGTACTGGTACCAGGGGTGGAAGTCCGTCTCCAGGGCGGTGTTGTCGACGTCGAAGACGACGGCGAGTCTCTGTCCCGCCGCGCCCTCGGTGCGCTGCCGCACGTACGGCATCGCCTGGTCGATGACGGCCCGCACCTCGCGCTGCCAGGCGGCGTGGTCGATGTCGGCGGCCTGCGCCGCCGCCGGGGCGGTCCGGGCCCGGACCGCCGGAGCCGCGGAGCCCGCGGCGGGCGCCGCCACCGCGGAGCCGGCTCCCGCCACCGTCAGCCCCAGGGCCAGGGCGGCCGCCGCCGAGCCGATCCGGTACCGCACACCGCGTCCTGCCATGCCGGTCTCCTCCTGTAGAGGTCGCCGCGGCGGGCCGCCGCACCGCGCCCCGCCGCGTTCTTGGTCATGTCACGGTCATGATCGCGGCGGTGCGTGGCATGGGCGCGACGCGTGGATGACCCGGCAGTGGACGGTGGTTGTCGGATCGGCTCGGGCGCGTGCGGCACCGCGGGCGCAGCAGGCGCAGCGGCGCGGTGGCCCGGCGGTCACCGGCCGGCGGCGTAGTTCCGCAGCGCCCGCCGGCAGTCGCGCAGCAGCCGCTCGTCGGTGTCCACCCGGCAGCGCATCCGGCCGCCTCCCCCGGTGTTCCCGTGCCGCCGCGGGCTTGCCAGTTCCGCACGGAGCAGCGGTTCCCAGGTCTCGGCGCCGGCTCGTCCGAGGACGGCGAGGACGGCCGCCACGTCCGGACGGTTGGTGACGTCCCCCTCCCACACGCGCGCCGCGCACCGCAGTGTCTCCTCCGCGTCGCCGCCGACGCGCCACAGCGCCGTGAGGAGCGGACCCCCGGCCCATCCGCCGGCCGCTTCCCGGGACGCCGCGAGCTCCCTGATCCGGGGCAGCACCCCGGCGGCCGCACGTCCCAGGCGGGCCGCGACCGACAGGGCCTCGTGGCGCGGCAGCCACCGGTCCGATGCCAGACCGTCCGCCAGCGCGGCGAGCACCCCGGGGGTCGCCCCCTCGGCCGCGGCCACGACGGCGACGGCCCCGTACCGGCCGGCGGACGGCGCGTCGTCCACCAGCCGGCGGATCAGCGGTACGGCGGACAGCGCTTCGGCCGCCGCCTCCGGCCCCAGGGCCGCGACCGCGTCCAGGGCGGGTCCCAGCAGGCGCGGCCCCCGCTCCCCGGCGCCGCGCAGGACCCGCAGCAGCGGGGGGAGGCACTCCAGCGCGCCCGTGGCGGCCGCCGCACCGGCCAGGCGTTCCCAGGTCCACGGGTGTTCCCACGGGTCGCCGGCGTCCAGCCGCCGGCACAGCACCGGCACCAGGGGCGCGGAGGCGGGGCCCAGCCGTCCGACCCACTCCGGGAGTTCCTCCGGTACGCGGCCGTGACGCAGCGTCTCGCGCAGCGCCGGTACGGCCCGCGCGTCGCCCTGCGCCGCGAGCGCGCACACCGCCGCGCCCCAACTGGTCTCCGTCCACCGCGACTGGGGCGGGAAGCCGGGGCCGGACGCCACCCGCTCCGCCAGGTCCCCCACCGCCGGGCCGCCGATGGGATGGAGCCATATCAGCTCGGCGGCGGCCATGTGTCTCAGGCCGGGGTCCGCCTCGTGCAACCGCTCGCCCAGCAGCCTCACCGGCGTCTCGTGCGGTCCCCGCCATCCGGTCAGCAGCAGCCCGGCCATGTCGATCGCGGCCCTGCGCTGCTCCCGGTCGGGGCTGCGCAGCTGGTCCTCCAGGAGGGCGAAGCGCCCGGCGATCCGGTCGTCCAGCGCCCGGTGCAGGTCCTCCAGCAGCTCGGTCGCCCACCGCGACCGGGCCGGGGGACGATGGGCGCTCTCCAGGGCGCGCAGGTACGCGATCATCGTCGGCGTCCGCGGCGGGGCCTCGGCGGGTCGTTCCTCGCGGGGCGGGGTGCCGCGTGCCGTCCGCATCTCGTCCACCGCGATGCCGACCGTCCCCTCCGGAAGCCTGTGGGGCGCGCACCGGGCGAGCTGCACGAGCGCCGCCAGCCGTACGCCGGTCCCGTCCGGCTCCGCGCACCCGCGACCGCCGGTCAGCGCCTCCAGGGCGTCGCACGCCTCGTCCGCGCACTGCTCGTGCCGTCTGCCCAGCTCGCCCAGGGCGGCGACCAGGGACCGCAGCACGGCGCCGTCCCGCTCCACGGCCAGCCGGTGCCTCAGCAGGCGCAGCACTTCCCCCGGTTCGCCGTGCAACTGCACGAGGGCCCGCGGCAGCGCAGCGCGCAGCGCCGGGTCCGGATCGTCCACCAGGTCCAGCAGCAGACCGCCGCGCGCCCTGACCTCCCTCTCCGCGCTCGCGTACCAGGCGATCCACTTCTCGTGCTCCTCCCCGTACTCGTCCAGCGCCTCCAGTTCGTCCAGGTCGCGGCCGTCGCCGTCGATGCCGCACAGCAGCTCCACGAGGTCCGCCCGGCCCGGCAGGCCCTCCGTGCGGACCAGTTCGAACAGGAACGGGACGCACGCCACCGTGGAGTCGTAGACGTCCCCCTGGTGGTGCACCGCGCCGTACATCCCGTCGAGGGCGATCTCGCGCTCCGCCGCGTCCTCCGAGGCCAGCCCCCTGAGCAGCCGGGGCACATCCGACGCGTCCCCGTACGCGTGCACCATCGACGCCCAGTCGACCTCGTCGAGGCCCTTCAGCACATCACCCACCCCGTCCCGCACCCCTTCCGGCACATGCAAGGCCCCCGGAACCTCCGGCCGGCCCGGACGAGCGAAGACTGCCGCACACCTCTGACAGACTCCCCGCCGCGCCCCGGACGCCGGGCGCGCGGCGGGACGCGCAGGCACAGGTCCGGGCGGTCCGGCGGGTCGGCCGCACCTGGGAGGAGCGCCGCCGGGGGTGAGCGGTACGCCCGCGGGGGACGGCGTCGTCGATGCCGTCGCAGCCCACGACGGCGAGGCCGCCGGGGGACGGACCGGCGCGGAGCACCGCGTGCGGCGGTCCCCGGGGGCGTGGGGCCGGCCCGCCGCACGACGACGCCTCCCTCCTTCCCGCATCGGCACCCGCGAAAGGGGAACCTCACACCTGCCGGGCCGGCGTCCGTCCCCGGGGAGACCCTGTCGCGCGCCGGGCGGGAGCGGGTTCCCGCCCGGGTCCGCCGCCGGTCCCGGAGCACACCCTCCGTCCCCACGATCACGAGGAGTCGCCGGTGAGCGAGAAGACGACATGCGCGGTCATCGGCGGCGGCCCGGCCGGGATGGTGCTGGGCCTGCTGCTGGCCCGGGCCGGGGTGGAGGTCACCGTGCTGGAGAAGCACGCCGACTTCCTGCGGGACTTCCGCGGCGACACCGTGCACCCGTCCACGATGCGGCTGCTGGACGAGCTGGGGCTGTACGAGAGGTTCGCCGCCCTGCCCCACAGCAGGATCCGCCGCATCTCCTTCCCCCTGGGCGACGGGCGGTCGGTGACCCTGGCCGACTTCGGCCGCCTCCGCGGCCAGCCCCACCCGTACGTCGCGATGGTGCCGCAGTGGGACCTGCTGAACCTGCTCGCCGAGGCCGGGCGGGCCGAGCCGGCCTTCACCCTGCGCATGCGCCACGAGGTCACGGGGCTGCTGTACGACTCCGGCAGGGTCGCCGGTGTGCGCTACCGGGGCCCCGACGGGCCCGGCGAGCTCCGCGCCGACCTGACCGTGGCCTGCGACGGACGCCGGTCGACCGTCCGCGAACAGGCCGGCCTCGTGCCCCGCGAGTACCCGGTGAACCTCGACGTGTGGTGGTTCAGGATCCCCACCGCCGGTCCCGTCGAGCCCGCCCTGCTCCCCCGTTTCGGACGCGGCAGGGCGTTCGCGGCGATCCCCCGCGAGGGATACCTGCAGATCGCCTACCTCGGCCCCAAGGGCGCCGACGCCCGCCTGCGCCGGCGGGGGATCGAGGCGCTGCGCCGCGACGTCGCCGAGCTGATGCCCGAGCTGTCCGGCGCCGTCGGCGCCCTCGCCTCCATGGACGACGTCAAGCACCTGGACGTGCGGCTCGACCGGCTGCGCCGCTGGCACACCGACGGGCTGCTGTGCATCGGCGACGCCGCGCACGCCATGTCGCCGGTGGGCGGGGTGGGCATCAACCTGGCCGTCCAGGACGCCGTCGCGGCCGCCCGCCTGCTGGCCGCTCCCCTGCGCCGGGGCCGCGTCACCGGCCGGGACCTGGACGCCGTCCGGCGGCGCCGCCTGCTGCCCACCGCCGTCACCCAGGCCCTGCAGCGCCTGCTGCACCGCAGGCTGATCGGTCCCGTCCTGCAGGGCCGGAGCGCCGCCCCGCCCAAGGCCCTGCCGGCCCTCCTGAGGCGCCTGCCCGGGCTCTCCGCCGTGCCCGCCCGCCTCATCGGCGTCGGCGTCCTGCCCGAGCGCGCCCCCCGCTTCGCCCGGCGGGGCCGCACCGCCGCGTGAGCGGCCCGCCGGCCCCGCGCACCGTCCCCGGGAGGCATGGAGACCGCCCTTGCCCTACTGTTCTGGAAGAGGCCGGGAGGGCCCGCCGGCGGCGGCCTCCGTGCGCCCCGCGCGGGATGCCCTCCGGTCCCCCGGCGGCGTCCGCCGCACGCACGGTGCCGGCGCCGCCACGGTGCGGAGCGCCGGGGAACGACGGTCCCCGGGCCCGGCGCCGACGTCCACGCCCCGGACCCCCTCCCCGCACCCGGGGACCCGCCCCCTTGCCGGAGAACCCCATGGCAGACGCCCTCCGCGACGGAGGTCCCGAGCCCGGCGGGCGAATACCGGCCGGACCGCTGTACGTGCCCGTCCGGCCCGGTCCCCGCGGCTGTGTGGCCCGTCTCTTCCGCGCCCCCGGCGGGCACCGTACCGCCGTCGCCTTCACCACTCCCGCGCGGCTGGCCGCCGCCCTCGGCCGGGAGCACCGCTGGGTCAGGCTCTCGGCGTCCGCGCTGCGCTCCCTCACCGCGCCGCTGGGATGCACCTCCATCACCATCGACCCGTGGGCCGCCGAACCCGCCCGGCGGCGTCCCTCCCGTGAGCTCCCCGCGGGTTCCCGCGGGCGCGGCCGCACGGGGCGGAGGGGGCGGTACGCGGCACACGGCCGCGCGGAGTGGCGCACCGGCCCGGAGTAGGTCCGGGCCCGCGGGGAACCCCCGGAACCACGAGGGCGGTGCCCTCGCCGGGGGCTTCGGCCCCGGGCCCACCGGAGGAGTCCGAACATGATCTCCCAGACGTCCGGCGAACCGGCCGGCTTCGCGGAGCTGCGGCTGCGGGCCGAGCTGCTGCACGCGCTGTCCGGCCTGGGATACGAGGAGCCCACACCGATCCAGCGGGAGGCCATCCCTCCCCTGCTGGAGGGCCACGACCTGCTCGGCCAGGCCGCGACCGGCACGGGCAAGACCGCGGCCTTCGCCCTCCCCCTGCTGGAGCGCACACCGCCCGACGGCCGGGGGGCGCCGCCGGCCGGGCTGGTGCTCGTCCCCACCCGCGAGCTGGCCGTCCAGACCTCGGAGGCGATCCACCGCTACGGCCGGGAACTGGGCACCCGGGTCCTGCCCGTCTACGGCGGGCAGTCGGTGTCCCACCAGCTGCGGGCGCTGAGCCGGGGCGTCGACGTCGTCGTCGCCACTCCCGGGCGCGCGCTGGACCACATCGGCCGCGGCAGTCTGCGCCTGGACCGCCTGCGCACCGTGGTGCTGGACGAGGCGGACGAGATGCTGGACATGGGGTTCGCCGAGGACATCGAGGCGATCCTGGACGACACCCCCGAGGACCGGCAGACGGTGCTGTTCTCCGCGACGATGCCGCCGCGGATCGAGAAGATGGCCGGCCGCCACCTCCAGGATCCGGTCCGGATCCGCATCGAGCGGCCGGCTCCGGCCGCGGACGAGGCGCCGCTGGTGCGGCAGACCGCCTACGTCGTCCCCCGCGCCCACAAGCCCGCGGCGCTGGGGCGGGTCCTGGACATGGAGGCGCCCACCGCGGCGCTGGTGTTCTGCCGCACCCGCGACCAGGTCGACCAGCTCGCCGAGGCCCTCGGCTCCCGCGGCTACCGGGCCGAGCCCCTGCACGGCGGCATGAGCCAGGAGCAGCGCGACCGTGTGATGGGCCGGCTGCGCACCGGGACGGCCGACCTGCTGGTGGCCACCGACGTCGCCGCGCGCGGACTGGACATCGAGCACCTCAGCCACGTGGTGAACTACGACCTCCCCAGCGCGCCCGAGGCCTATGTGCACCGTGTGGGCCGCGTCGGCCGGGCCGGGCGCGAGGGGGTCGCGATCACCCTCGCCGAGCCCCGTGAGCACCGCATGCTCAAGACGATCGAGCGCGCCACCCGGCGGACCATCGGCGTGCAGGCGCTGCCGACCGTGGCCGACCTCAGGGCGCGCCGGATGGAACTCACCCGGGCCGCCCTGCGGGAGGCGCTGCTGGAGGACGGCCACGAGTCCTTCCGCGCGGTCGTCGAGCCCCTCACCGAGGAGTTCGACGTCATGGAGGTGGCCCTGGCCGCGGTCAAACTCGCCCACGAGGCCACCGGGGCGGACGGGTCGGAGGAGGAGGAGATCCCCCACGTCCCGTTCCGGCCGGAGAGGCGCGGGGGCGGCGACCGCGACGCCCGGCGCGAGAGGCCCCGTGCCGGGCGGGTCCCGGGGCGGGGGATGACGCGTCTGTTCATCGGGGCCGGCCGCGCCGCCGGCATCCGCCCCCAGGACCTGTTCGGCGCCGTGGTCGGGGAGTCCCGTCTCGAAGGCCGGGACATCGGCAGCATCGAGATCGCCGACCGGTTCTCCCTGGTGGAGGTCCCCGAAGCGGCCGCCGACGAGGTCGTCCGCGCGCTGCGGAGCGCCACCATCAAGGGCCGGAAGCCCACCGTCCGCAGGGAGCGCGGGGCCCCGCGGTAGGCACGCTCCCGGGGCGTCCGCCGGGGGCGCGGGGGCGCGGGGGTCATCGGACCCGCTCGCCGGGGTACACGCGGGACGACGTCCTGGCGAAGGGGGTTCTCCTGTGTCCGAGTCATCGATGCGGGCGGTGGGGTGGGCGCGGTCGATACCCGCCGCCAGCGAGGTCAGAGCGGCGCGGCAGTGGGCGCGCGAGCACCTGGACTCGCTCGGCTGGACGGCCACGGCTCCGGAGACGGTGGACGCGGTGCTGCTGACCGTGTCGGAGTTGGTGACCAACGCTCAGAAACACGCGCGCAGCAGCGCTCAGCTGGTGCTGGTGTGGGACAACCGGTGCCTCCACGTGTGCGTGCACGACTCCTCCACCAGCCTTCCCGCGCCCCGCTCCCCCAGCACCGAGCGCACCTCCGGGCGCGGCATGTTCCTGGTCGACGCGCTGGCCGACGAGTGGGAGGCCCATCCCTGCACCGACGGGAAGACCGTCATCGCCTGCTTCCGCCCGCCCGGCGGCACCGGTTCCGACGGCGGGTCCGGGGAAGGGACCGGCTGAGCGCACAGGGGGCGGCCGGGGCGGACCCGGGCGCGGCGGCGGGCGTCCGGTGCGGCGGGCCGGCGGCCGGGTTCACGCGGGGTGCTCCGCGGTGTCGTCCGGTCCGGCGGCCGTGTCCGCCAGCAGGGCGTTCACTCCCGTCAGGAAGCGCCGCACCGCCTCCTGCTCCTCGGGGCCGAACGTCCTCAGCAGTTCCACCGTTCCGTCGATCAGCGGTCCGAAGTGCGCCCAGCCGAGCCGCTTGGCGCCGTCCCCGACGGTGAGCAGGACGCGGCGCCGGTCACGGGCGTCGCGGACGCGTGCGATGTGGCCGCCGTGTTCGAGGCGGTCGATGAGGGCCGTGGTGCCGGCGGAGTTGAGGCCCAGCTGCGCGCCGAGCCATCCCGCCGTCGCGGGTGTGCCGGCGCGCTCCGCGTCGAGCAGGCAGATCAGCGCCCGCACATCGGTGGGGTGCATGCCGTTGCGGGCCGCGAACTCGCCCTGCCTGAGCCCGTAGGCGACGGTGACGGCCCGCAGCAGGTGGAAGATCTCCAGCTCGGCTGTCTCCTCCGCTTCCTCGCGCATCCGCGCACCTCCACGCTCCCGGGGTTTCACCGCGCCCGACATCCGAATAATATCTCGCCGAACGAGATTGTCGTTCAGCGAGCTTATTCCGTCGCCCGCCGTCCGCTTCCCGCGAGGACACCCATGACGATGCAGGCCTTCCACGCGGCGTACGACGCCGTGCTGGCCTCCCGCTGGCCCGCCGACACCGACCACACCACCGTCCCCACGCCCTACGGGCCGACCCGTGTCAACGGCTGCGGCCCCCGCCACGCCCCGCCCGTCGTCCTCCTGCCCGGCGGCGGCAGCGCCACCTCCACCGCCTGGTTCGCCACCGCGTCCGTGCTGGGCCGCACCCACCGCGTGCACGCCGTCGACCTCGCCGGAGCCCCGGGCCGCGGCGCCTCCCCCGGCGGGGCTCCGCCGGTCCGCACCGTCGCCGATCTCATGGCGTGGCTGGACGCCGTCCTCGACGCCCTGGACATCGACGACACCGCGCTGTGCGGCCATTCCTACGGAGGATGGATCAGCCTGCACTACGCCCTCCGCTCCCCCCGGCGGGTGCGCCGCCTCGTCCTGCTCGACCCGACGAACACGTTCGTCCCGTTCAGCCCCCGTTACCTGCTGCGCGCCCTTCCCCTGCTGCTGCGGCCCACCCCGGCCCGCAGCCGCTCCTTCCTGCGCTGGGAGACCGGCGGCGCACCGCTGGACGACTCCTGGCTCGCGCTGCAGGCCCACGGGGCCGGCCTGCCCGCCGCCAGACCCGTCACCGGCCCCCGGCCCGGCCCCGCGGAACTGCGCGCCCTCCGAACACCGACCCTGCTGCTGCTCGCCGGGCGGTCACGCGCCCACGACGTCCGCGCGGCGGCCGCCGCGGCCCGGCAGGTCCCCGCCATACGGACCGAGATCCTCCCCGACGCGACACACCACACCCTGCCGACGGCGTCCCCGCCCGGCACCGACGACCGCATCGCCGCCTTCCTGCGGCAGTGACCCGCCGCGGGCCGGTCGGCGCCCCGGCGCCCCACCGTCCCGGGCCGCGGGGGGCACGCGTTCACCGCCCGCTCCCCGCCACCCGTTACGGAGGCACCGCCGGGGGCGTTGTCCGGAGCGCCCGCCCGTCCGTCCGACCCGGAGGTCGCCCGTGTCCGACCACGCCCTGCCCGTACCCGTCACCGGCTCCCCGGACATGGTGGCCGCGGAGGAGACCGCCGCCGCCCGGGCGGCGATGGTCGCCCGCCTGGAGGCCGCCGGCGATCTCCGTCCCGGGCCGCTGCGCGACGCCCTGCTGGCGCTGCCCCGGGAGGTGCTGATGCCCCAGGCGTACGTGCGGCGCAGCGCGCCGGACGAGACTCCGCCCCGCTGGGACCTGCTGGACTGGTCGGCGGCCGAGGACCGGCGGGAACTGCTCGACGTGCTGTACGGCGGAGGAAGCGTCCCCATCCAGCACGACGGGGAACCGATCCTGGGCCGGGTGCGCGGATCCCGGCGCGGAGGCTCGATCACCTCGATGTCCAGCGTGATGGGCATGACGGCCGGGCTGCTGCACCGGTTGGACCTGCGGCCGGGGCAGCGGGTGCTGGACATCGGCACCGGCTCCGGGCTCACCGCCGCGATGGCGTGCCTGGTCTGCGGCGACGCGCGGGTGGTCACCGTCGACCGGGACCCGCACATCACCGCGGCCGCAAAGGCGCGCCTGTCCGCGCTGGGCTGCGCTCCCACCGTGGTGACCGGGGACGGCGAGGCGGGCTGGGCCGGTGCCGCGCCGTACGACCGGATCCTCGTCTCCTTCGCCGTTCCCCGCGTGCCCGCGGCGTGGGTGGAGCAGCTCGCGCCCGGCGGTCTGGCGCTGGCCACCGTCTCCACGCGCTCGCCGTCGTGGCCGGGCCTGGCCGTGGTCACCAGGACGCCGGACGGACTTCCGGAAGCCGAGCTGCGGGCGGTGGAGTTCGGGCACCGCGCCGGCCACGGGCTGGACCACCTCTCCCTCTCCCCGGCCTTCCGGGAGCGGATCGCCGCCGGGAACGGCAGCACGTCGCACAGCCGTCTGGCGCCCCCGCCGGACGCCGCGCGGGGCATGTGGCTGGCTCTGGACCATCTTCACCCCGGTCTCGTACGGCACTTCGGTGCGGAGCACCTGGTCGTCGGCGCGCCCGAGTGCGGTTCCTGGCTGACCGTCCGCCCCGGCGGAGAGGGCGTATGGACCGTCACGGCCTCCGGGCCCCGGGACATCTGGGACGAGATCCAGGACACCGCCGCCCGGTGGCGGGCCGCCGGGGAGCCCGGCGCCTACCGGCTCGAGTTCGGCCCGGGCGGGGAGCAGTGGGCGAGCGCCGGGCACGGCCGCGGCACGCTGTCCTGGCGGCTGCCCGGTCCGGGCGTCCAGGACGGAACGGTGCCGCGGTGAGCGCGCCGCGGCCGTGCCCGGCGGCGGGGCGGGACGGCGCGGGTCCCGGTTCCGCCTGTCGGGGCACAATGCCGCCGCTTCCGGCGCGCGGCCGGTAGGTTCCGCTTCCGCGGGCGGACGGGACGGCGGCACCGCGGGACGAGCGGTCCCCGGCGGGGCGGACCACCGGCCGCGCCACACCGCCGGACACCTCACGATCGGCCGGCCGTGCCGCGGGCGTCGCGTCCGCGGCGGGCCGGCCGGGAAACGGAGTACAGCGCATGGGGCCTTCACCCACCGGCCGGCTGTTCCGCACGGACACCGGTTTCGACCTCGTCCTCACCCGGACGTTCCCCGCGCCCGCCGAGGACGTGTGGGCCGACATCGCCGAACCCGACCGCACGGCGCGCTGGTTCGGGCCGTGGGAGGGGGACGCCGCGCCCGGGCGGACGGTCAGGGTGCGGATGGCGGCCGAGGACCGGGCCCCGTGGTCCGATCTGCGCATCGAGGCGTGCCAGCCGCCGCGGCGGCTGGCCGTGTCGATGACCGACGAGTCCGGGACCTGGCGGGTGGAGCTCCTGCTGTCCGGTGCCGGGGGCTCGACGGAGCTCCGGCTGGTGCACCACCTCGGCACCGCGGAGGGCATCGGGGAGATCGGGCCCGGCTGGGAGTACTACCTGGACAGGCTGGTGGCCGCGCGCGACGGCCTGCCCGAACCGGACTTCGCCGCGTACTTCCCCGCGATGCGGGCCCACTTCGAAGAGCTGTCCGCCCGGACCGGCGCCTGACCGCGCGGCGGGGACTCCCGCCGCGCGGACCCGGGTCCGGCCCGCCCGGAGACGAGGACATACCCCCATGACCACCGTGCGCGGAACGTCCGTGGACGTCCCCGTCCCGGACGGCGTCGCCGACGCCCACCTGGCCCGCCCCGACGACGGCGCGCCCCACCCCGCGGTCCTGTTCTACATGGACGCCTTCGGGCTGCGTCCCCGTCTGAGGGAGATGGCCGACCGCCTCGCCTCGGCCGGCTACACCGTGCTGGTTCCCAACGTCTTCCACCGCCACGGGCGGGCGCCGGTGGTCGACCTGCCCGACTTCATCGACGCGGACCGGCGCTCCGAGCTCTTCCGGCGCCTCGGGCCGATCATGCGGTCGCTGACGCCCGAGGCGGCGATGCGCGACGCCGGCGCATACCTGCGCTGGCTGGAGACCTGTCCCGCGGCCGCCGGCGGACCGGTGGGCATCACCGGCTACTGCATGGGGGCCGGGCTGGCGCTGCGCACCGCCGGCACCCACCCCGCACGGGTCGCCGCCGCGGCCGGGTTCCACGGCGGGCGGCTGGCCACCGACTCCCCCGACAGCCCGCATCTGCTCGCCGGCCGCATCACCGCGGAGCTGTACTTCGGCCACGCCGACCGGGACCCCTCGATGCCCGCCGGGCAGATCGCCCGTCTCGACGAGGCGCTCACCGCCGCCGGGGTCCGTCACCGCTCCGAGGTCTACGCCGGCGCATCGCACGGCTTCACCCAGGCCGACACCGCCGCGTACGACGCCGAGGCGGACGCCCGTCACTGGAGGGCGCTGCTGGACCTCCTCTCCCGCGCCCTCTGACCGGCCGTGGGAAGCGGGAGGCCCCGCGGGCACGGCATCCGCCGTGCCCGCGGGGCCTTGGGGACGTGTCCTCGGGGGGCGGCCGCGCGCCCCGGGGGACACGGGGCGTCAGGTGAGGGCGAGGAGGGTGGTGAGGACCCGGCCCAGTTCCGCCTCGGGGTCGGGAACCTCCTCGGCGGTGCGCCAGGCGACGAACCCGTCGGGGCGGACGAGGACGGCGCCTCGGGGGGTGATGCCGTGGCGCCGGGCCCAGTCGGCGTCCTCGGGGGCGAGGCCGGGGTCGGGGGCGAGGTCGGCGTCGGGCCCGGTGCCGACGCGGTAGGAGGCGAGGGGAACGGACAGCCGGTCGGCGATGCGGTGGGCCGCTTCGTGCCAGGCCGTGGTGGAGGCGTCGCTGAGGAGGACGGGGGTGCGCTCGTAGAGGTCGAGGGTGGAGACGCGCTCCCCGCCGCGCCGGAGCCAGAGGTGGGGGGCCCGGGTGCCGGGTTCGCCGGTCAGCCTGGGGACGCGGGGGAGGATGGGGGCGCCGGGGTCGGCGCCGATGACGGCGCCGCGGGTGTAGCGGTAGGCCAGGGCGGTGGCGAGGATGGCGGCGCCCGGACCGCCCGGGCCGCCGGCACCCCCCGGACCGCCCGGGCCGCCCGGGCCGCCGGGGCCGGGAACGGGTTCGGGCGTGTAGCCGGGGTGGTGGTGCTCGGCGGCGCGGTCCGAGGCGCGGGTGGCGGTGGCCTGGGCGATGGGACGGCGTTCGGCGTCGTAGGTGTCCAGGAGTCCTTCCCCGGCCCAGCCGTGGTGGACGGCGGCGAGTTTCCAGGCGAGGTTGTGGGCGTCCTGGATGCCGGTGTTGGCGCCGAAGGCCCCGGTGGGTGACATCTCGTGGGCGGAGTCGCCCGCCAGGTGGACGCGGCCCGAGCTGTACCGGAGGGCGACGCGCTCGGCGGCGTGCCAGGCGGCCCGTCCGGTGATCTCCACGTCGAGGCCGGGGTCGCCGATGGCGCGGCGGATGTGGTCGGAGCAGCGGGCGTCGGTGAAGTCCTCGAGGGTTTCGCCCTGTTCGGGGTGCCAGGGGGCGTGGAAGACCCAGTTCTCCTTGTTGTCGACCGGTAGCAGGGCCCCGTCGGCCTCGGGGTTGGTCAGGTAGCACATCAGGAAGCGGCGCTCCCCGACGACGTCCGCGAGGGCGCGGGACCGGAAGGTGACGCTGACGTTGTGGAACAGCTCGCCCGGCCCGCTGTGGCCGATGCCCAGCTGCTCGCGGACGGGGCTGCGGGGACCGTCGGCCGCTACGAGGTGGTCGGCGCGGATGGTGGTGTGCTCTCCGGTCTGCCGGTTCTTGACCACCGCGGTGACGCCGTCCGCGTCGGGGGTGAAGGAGATCATCTCGGTGGCGAAGCGCAGGTCGCCGCCGAGGGCGCGGGCGGACTCCAGCAGGACCGGTTCGAGGTCGTTCTGGCTGCACAGGCACCAGGAGCTGGGGCTGACGCGGGCCAGACGGCCGTCGGGGTCCATCTGCTGGAACAGCCACTCGCCCTCCTCGCCGGTCAGGGAGGGCGCCTGGAAGATGCCGTGGTTGCCGGCCAGGGTGGCGGCCGCCCGCCGGACGGCCGGTTCGATGCCGGCGGTGCGGAACAGCTCCATGGTGCGGACGTTGTTGCCCCGTCCGCGCGGGTGGGTGGAGGTGCCGGCGTGGCGTTCCACCAGGGTGTGCCGCACCCCCAGGCGTCCCAGGAACAACGAGGTGGACAGGCCCACCAGGGAACCGCCGACGATGAGGACCGGAACGGTCAGGTCGGCTTCGTTGTGCATCTCTCGCCTCCAGTGCGTCGCATCACCACCGGCGCCCTCAGACGCGGGCGCCGGTGGTGATGCATGCCACCGTGTCCGGTCGGCTTGCCCCCGCTTCACCCGATCGATTCCGCCGCGGGAGCCGTGTGCCGGGGCCGCGGGTCGTGTGCCCGAGGGGGGCGGGGGTCGCGCTGCCCGGCGTCCCGGCACGCCCGGGGCGGTTCGCCGGGCTCGCACGGCTGAAGGGCCGTCACGTCGCATGGGTGTGCGGCGGTGTGGCGGCGCCTCATCCGGCCGGTCCGCTCCGGGCGTGCCGGGAGGCGGGCCCGCCGTGCGCCTCCGGTGGTGCGCCTGCCGGGCCGTCACCTGATCGATCCGCAGGATTTGCGGGGCCGGTGGGCCCGCCAGACGATCAAGAACGTGGCGGGCGGCGCCGAGGCGAAGCGGCGCCGGTTTCCGTGTCCCTCCACGGTTTCCGTTTCCCCCTTTGGTGAAGGAGAGGTGTGCCGGATGACAGCCTCGGGCCGTGTGCCGCAGGTGTCGGGCGGTGTCTCCCAGTCGGCGTTCGACGGCTCCAGGCTCCGGGTGGTGCTGCTGCTGGAGGTGAAGGACGGGGCCCAGGAGGAGTTCCTCACCGCGTACGAGCGGATGTGCCACCGGGTGGCGTCCACTCCGGGGCACATCCGCGACCAGGTGTGCCAGTCGGTGGAGGACCCCGCCCAGTGGCTGATCACCAGCGAGTGGGAGAGCGCCCCGCCCTTCCTCTCGTGGGTGAACAGCGAGGAGCACCTGGAACTGGTCAAACCGCTGCGCGCCTGTGTCCGCAGTATGCGGTCGCTGCGGTTCGGCGTGGTGCGGGAGACCGGTTCCGGGCAGCTCCCGGCAGACCTGCCCCAGGTGTCGCCCCGCCGGGGCGACGGGGTGGTGCGCCACGCGGTGACCTACACCGTCGTCCCGGGCAGCGAGTCGAAGGTCGCCGAGATCCTGGCCGGCCACCCGCTGCCCGGGACGGAGGAGGGCGACCCGGTGCGGTTGTGCCGCACCGCGCTGCTCCTCCACGGCAACCGCGTCGTGCAGACCTTCGAGCTGCGGGAGCAGCGCGGTGACCTGCTGACCTCCCTGCTGCATCTGGCCGGCCTGCCCGAGGTGCGTGCCGTCGAGGAGCTGCTGGCCCCTCACCTGCAGCAGGAGCGGAACCTGGACGAGGTGTCCGCGGCGCGGGTGTTCTTCACCCGTGCCGCACTGCCGGCCGTGCACCACGTGGTCTCCTCCCGGCCCGCCTCGCCGCGGGTGCGGCGGTGCGCGCTGTCCTATCCGGTCGGGGCCGGCCGCGGCGAGGAGCTGGCGCGGCTGCTGGCCCGTCAGGACCAGGCCGCGGCCGCCGACCCGGACGGTCCCCTGCGCGCCGCCACCGTCTTCCACCGCGACGACCTCGTCGTCCGCCTGGTCGACGTCGACGGCGATCCGGAGGAGACGCCCGGAACGGTGCTGGGCCTGGCCGGGGACCGGGCCGCCGCCGAGGTCGCGCCCCTGCTCGACACCGGGGCCCCGGGCCTCGGCGAACCCCTGGCCGGCGACCGCGCGCTGCTGCGTCTCCTGGCGCACGCCGGGATGCGGACCCTCGCCGATCTCGCGGCGCCCGGCCTGTGACCGCCGGCGCCGCGGGGCGGCGCCGGCCGCACCGGGCCGGCTCCCGTCCGCCGGTGGCCGTCCGCTTCCCCTGCCGCCGGCTCCTCCCTCCCCCTTCCCTCCCTTCCCCTCTCTCTTGGAGTGATCGATCATGACCGAGCAGCGTCCGTGCATCGTGGACCTGGACCAGATTCCGCCCAACCGCCGGCGCGGTGGTGACCTGCGCGCCGTGCTCACCCCCACCACGGCGGGTGCGACCAGCGGTTTCATGGGGCTCGCCATCGTGGAGCCCGGGGACCGGATCGGAGAGCACTACCACCCCTACTCCGAGGAGTTCGTCTACGTCGTCCGCGGCGAACTGGAGGTCGACCTGGACGGGGAGCCGCACCCGCTCAAGGTCGACCAGGGGCTGATGATCCCCGCCTACGTGCGGCACCGGTTCCGCAACGTGGGCGACACCGAGGCCCGGCTGGTGTTCCACCTCGGTCCCCTGGCCCCCCGCCCCGAGCTCGGGCACGTCGACACCGAGGAGACCGTCCCGGCCGAACCGTCCGGGGTGGTGTCGTGACACGCCGTGTCGCCGTCACCGGCATCGGTGTGGTGGCCCCCGGCGGCATCGGCGCGAAGGCGTTCTGGGACCTGCTCTCCTCGGGGCGCACCGCGACGCGGCGCATCAGCCTCTTCAACCCGGAGGGGCTGCGCTCCCAGATCGCGGCCGAGTGCGACTTCGACCCCCTGGCCCACGGCCTGTCGCCGGAGCAGACCGAGAGCTGCGACCGGTACGTGCAGTTCGCGCTGGTCGCCGCCAACGAGGCGATCGCGGACTCGGGGCTGGACATGGCGCGGGAGGACCCGTGGCGGACGGGGGTGGTGCTGGGCACCGCGGTGGGCGGCACCACCCGTCTGGAGCACGACTACGTGCTGGTGAGCGAGCGCGGCGCGCGGTGGGACGTGGACCACCGCCGGGCGGGCCCGCACCTCCAGCGCGCCTTCTCCCCCAGCACGCTGGCCACCACCGTCGCCGAGGAGGTGGGCGCCTGCGGGCCGGTGCAGGCGGTCTCCACCGGCTGCACCTCCGGGCTGGACGCGGTCGGCTACGCCTACCACGCCATCGCCGAGGGCCGGGCCGACGTGTGCGTCGCCGGGGCCTCCGATTCGCCGATCTCGCCGATCTCCATGGCCTGCTTCGACGCGATCAAGGCGACCTCGCCCAACAACGACGACCCCGCCCACGCGTCCCGTCCCTTCGACGCCGACCGCGACGGGTTCGTCATGGGCGAGGGCGGCGCGGTCCTGGTCCTGGAGGAGGCCGAGCACGCCCGGGCCCGCGGGGCGCGCGTCTACTGCGAGATCGGCGGCTACGCCACCTTCGGCAACGCCTACCACATGACCGGCCTGACCAAGGAGGGCCTGGAGATGGCGCGTGCCATCGACAGCGCCCTGGACCAGGCCCGCCTGGACGGATCGGACATCGACTACGTCAACGCGCACGGTTCGGGCACCCGGCAGAACGACCGCCACGAGACCGCCGCGGTCAAGCGCTCGCTGGGCGCCCACGCCTACGACACGCCGATGAGCTCGATCAAGTCCATGGTCGGCCACTCCCTGGGGGCCATCGGCTCCATCGAGGTCGTCGCCTGTGTGCTGGCCATGGCCCACCAGGTCGTGCCGCCGACGGCGAACTACCAGACCCCCGACCCGGAGTGCGACCTGGACTACGTGCCCCGCCAGGCCCGTGAGCGCACCCTGCGCAACGTGCTGTCCGTGGGGAGCGGTTTCGGTGGTTTCCAGTCCGCCGTCGTCCTCACCCGAAACGATCGGAGGATGCGATGAGCTCACGGAACGCGCGGCGCGCGGTGGTCACCGGCATCGGCGTGGTGGCTCCGGGCGGGGTGGGGGCGGAGGCGTTCTGGAAGAACACTGCCGAGGGCGTCACGGCCGTGGACCGGATCACCCGGGAGGGCTGCACCCATCTGCCGCTCCAGGTGGCCGGGGAGGTCCGCGGCTTCGACCCGGCCCAGGTGGTCGAGGAGACCTACCTGGTGCAGACCGACCGGTTCACCCACTTCGCGATGGCCGCGGCCGCCTGGGCTCTGGAGGACGCCCGGCTCGGCCGCGCCGATCCCGAATCCCCATACAGCGTGGGGGTGGTCACCGCCGCCGGGTCCGGCGGCGGCGAGTTCGGCCAGCGCGAGCTGCAGAAGCTGTGGGGGCACGGATCCCGCCACGTCGGCCCGTACCAGTCGATCGCCTGGTTCTACGCGGCCAGCACCGGCCAGGTGTCCATCCGCGGCGGCTTCAAGGGGCCCTGCTCGGTGGTGGCCGGCGACGAGGCGGGCGGCCTGGACGCCCTGGCGCACGCCGCCCGCGCCGTCGCCCGCGGCACCGACACCCTGGTCGTCGGCGCGGCCGAGGCCCCTCTGGCCCCCTACTCGATGGTGTGCCAGCTCGGCTACCCCGAGCTGAGCACCGAGAGCGACCCCCGCCGCGCCTACCTGCCGTTCACCCCGGACGCCCGCGGGTTCGTGCCCGCCGAGGGCGGCGCCATGCTCGTGGTGGAGGAGGAGGAGACCGCCCGCCGCCGCGGCGCCGCACCGCGGGCCGTCGTCGCCGGGCACGCCGCCACCTTCACCGGGACCGGCCGCTGGGACCGCACCCGCCACGGACTGGCCCACGCCATCCGCGGCGCGCTGGCCGAGGCCGGCTGCGCTCCCGACGAGATCGACGTGGTGTTCGCCGACGCCCTCGGGCTGCCCGAGGCCGACCGGGCCGAGGCCGCCGCGATCGCCGACGCCCTGGGAGCCCACGCCGGCCGGGTGCCGGTCACCGCGCCCAAGGCCGGCATCGGCCGGGCCTACTGCGCCGCGCCCGTCCTGGACGCCGTCGCCGCGGTCCTGGCCATGGAGCACGGCCTCGTCCCGCCCACCCCCCACCTCACCGACCCCGGTTGCGGCCTGAACCTGGTCGCCGACCGGCCCCAGTCGGCGGACCTGCGTACCGCCCTCGTCCTCAGCCGCGGGCTGATGGGCACCAACGCCGCCCTCGTCCTGCGCCACGTCTCCCCGTCCTGACCGCTCCGCCGAAGCGAGCCGGAGCGAAGCCGAAACAAAGGAGTCGCATTCCCATGACCGAGCAGACCACCACTTCCCTCACCGGGCAGGTGAGCGTCGAGGAACTGGCCGCGCTGATGCGGCAGACCGCGGGCGTCGCCGTCGACCCCGGCGACCTGGCGGCGCGGGCCGACAGCGAGTTCGCGGCCTTCGACCTGGACTCCCTGGGCCTGCTGGGCATCGTCGGGGAGCTGGAGAAGCGCTACGGCCGCAACCTGCCGGAGAACGCCGAGCAGTGCAAGACCCCCCGGGAGTTCCTCGACTGCGTCAACACCTCTCTGACGGCGGGGGTGTGAGATGGCCGGGCACACCGAGAACGAGATCACCATCGCCGCGCCGATGGACCTGGTGTGGGAGATGACCAACGACGTCGAGAACTGGCCGAACCTGTTCAGCGAGTACGCCGCCGCCGAGATCCTCTCCCGCGAGGGCAACCGCGTCACCTTCCGCCTGACCATGCACCCCGACGAGAACGGCAAGGTGTGGAGCTGGGTCTCCGAGCGCGTCGCCGACCCCGAAACGCGCACCGTCAGGGCCCGCCGCGTCGAGACCGGCCCCTTCGCCCACATGGACATCCACTGGAGCTACACCGAGACCCCCTCCGGGGTGCGCATGCGGTGGGTCCAGGACTTCGCGATGAAGCCCGAGGCGCCGGTCGACGACGCGTGGATGACCGACAACATCAACCGCAACTCCCGTGTTCAGATGGCCCTCATCCGCGACCGGATCGAGCAGGCCGCGCGCGAACACCCCACCGCCGCCGCGACCGCGGCCGGCTGAGAGAGAGACCCCTCGTGCACCACGCCCTGATCGTCGCCCGGATGAATCCCGGGTCCGCCTCCGACATCGCCGAGATCTTCGCCGAGTCCGACCGGGGTGAGCTTCCCCGCCTCGTCGGTGTCACCCACCGCCGCCTGTTCCACTTCGGCGACGACCTCTACTTCCACCTCATCGCGAGCGAGCGGCCTCCCGGTCCCGCCATCGCCCGGGTGACCGACCATCCGGAGTTCCGGGCCGTCAGCGACCGGCTCTCCGCCCATGTCAGGGCCTACGACCCGGCGACCTGGCGCAGCCCCAAGGACGCCATGGCCCACTGCTTCTACAGCTGGGACAGCACCACCAGCGCCGTCCGGACGCCTGCCTGATCCGAAACGCCCGGAAGGAACGGGGAGGCGGCGGCGAGGGCCGTGTGCGGCGGCCCGCCGCCGCCTCCCCGAGGCGGTTCCCCGGAGCGGTTCCCCGGTCCCGGCCCCGGGCCCGGAGCGGTCAGAGCTCCGCGTCCGGGCAGGCACGCAGGCCTATGACGCGGTTGTCCCCGGTGCCGTGGCCGGGGAACGTCACCGTCTCCCCGGGCGCGGCGGTCCGGCACGGAACGTCCTGGCCGTCGGCGTACTCCACCGTTCCGTGCCACGGGGTGTCGCAGCCGTTGGCGACGAAGGTGTAGCGCCAGCCCGCGGAGACCTGGACGCAGGCCGGGACGGCCCCGCCTCCGTCGGAGGCCCCCGCGGCCCGGGCGGGCCCGCCGAGGACGGTGCCCGCGAGCAGCAGGGCGAGGGTCGTCGTACGGACGGTCGCGCGGGAAAGGCTCAGCGGAACGCGCATGGCGGCCACTCCTCCGTGGTCGGTTCGGTTTCGGCGACGAGCCTAGGGAGGGCCGGAACCACCATGGAAGATTTTTCGACTTCTTACGCAAGAGAGGCGCGCCCTCGTCTCGGACCCCGGCAGGAGTGCGAGACGAGGGCGCGGTCGCCTGTGAAGAGGCGATCACCTGCACTTTCGCCTTTCTTCGTCGGCTTCGGCGCTCTACTGGAACGCCCGGGCCGTCGCATGCCGGTGACGCCGCGCCCGCCGATCAACCAGGAAGGACCAGGGCGGAAGGGATCGGGAGACGTCGTTCGGCATCCTGTCTGAAAACAATTTCTGCATCTTGCGCAAGAAGCGGGCCGCCGAGGGCGCCCTCCGGCCCGCCCCTCAGCGGACGAGGGCCGGACGCTTGCCGTCGAACCGCCAGCCGGGCACCAGGTACCGCATGGCCGCCGCGTCGTCTCGGCCTCCGAGGCCGAGACTCCGGTACAGCTCGTGCGCCGCCTCCACCCGCTCCGGGTCCAGCTCGACGCCCAGGCCCGGCCGCCGCGGAACCTCCAGCACTCCGTCCCTGATGGTGAGGGGGTCGGTGGTCAGGCGCTGGCCGTCCTGCCAGATCCAGTGGGTGTCGATGGCGGTGATGTCCCCGGGGGCGGCCGCGGCGACGTGCGTGAACATGGCCAGGGACACGTCGAAGTGGTTGTTGGAGTGCGAGCCCCAGGTCAGCCCCCACGCGTCGCAGAGCTGGGCGACCCGGACCGACCCGTTCATCGTCCAGAAGTGGGGGTCGGCCAGGGGGATGTCGATCGCGTCGCCGCGGACGGCGTGCCCGAGCTGGCGCCAGTCGGTGGCGATCATGTTCGTCGCCGTGCGCAGCCCGGTCGCGCGGCGGAACTCCGCCATGGTCTCGCGGCCCGAGTAGCCGTTCTCCGCGCCGCAGGGGTCCTCGGCGTAGGCCAGGACGCCGCGCAGGGCGCGCCCCAGGGCGATCGCCTCCTCCAGCGGCCAGCAGCCGTTGGGGTCCAGGGTGATACGGGCGTCCGGGAAGCGCTCGGCCAGCGCCCGGACCGTCTCCGCCTCCTCGGCTCCCGGCAGGACGCCGCCCTTGAGCTTGAAGTCCCGGAACCCGTAGCGCCGCCGGGCCGCCTCGGCGAGCCGGACGACGGCCTCGGGGATGAGGGCCTCCTCGTTGCGCAGCCGGAACCAGTCGTCCTCCGCGTCGGGCTCCGCCCGGTAGGGCAGATCGGTGCGGTTGCGGTCGCCGATGTGGAAGAGGTAGCCGAGCACCGGGACGCGGTCGCGCTGCCGCCCCTCGCCGAGCAGGTCCGCCACGGGCACGCCCAGGTGCCGGCCCAGCAGGTCCAGCAGCGCCGACTCGACCGCGGTGACCGCGTGCACGGTGACGCGCAGGTCGAAGGTCTGGGCGCCCCGGCCGCCGGCGTCGCGGCCCGCGAAGCGCTCCCGCACGGACCGCAGCACGGCGTGGTGGTCCGCGACCGGCCGGCCCACGACCAGGTCCCTCGCCTCCTCCAGGGTGGAGCGGATGCCCTCGCCCCCCGGCACCTCCCCGACGCCGGTGCGCCCTTCCGAGTCGGTCAGGACGACGAGGTTGCGGGTGAAGTACGGGGCGTGGGCCCCGCTGAGGTTCAGCAGCATGCTGTCGTGGCCGGCGACGGGGACGACCCGCATCTCGGTCACGACCGGGCGGGAGGGAACCGGTGTCCGGTGGGGCATGGGCGGTCCTTCGGCAGGAGTGCGGTCGGGGTCCGCCGGCCGCGCCCGGCGGTCGCGGCGGCGCGGCGCGGCATACGCATTGTCGTCGCGCGCAGGCCCTGGCGACAGGGCGCCGCGAGACCTCCTGCGGTCGGACCGCGGGCCGTCCTTCGGGGCCCGGGAGGGACGGGCGCTCCCGTAGACTCGACGGCACGGCCGTCCCGCGAACCGCCCGGAGTCCCCCGTGCTGCACCACCCCGATCAAGCGGACGGGCTGTTCCCCGTGGACGACCTGCTGCCGCCCGCGCCGTCCGGAGCGGCCCGCCGCCCCGCCTCCGCGACCGCCTTCCGCGACTCCCCCGCGGCGGCCCGGATGCTCGACGTGCGGGAGATCCACGCCGAGCCGGAGGCCGCCGCCTCGGACCGCGGCCGGGAGATCATCGCCCGCTTCCCCCGCGCCCGGGTCACCGAGGTCGCCTCGCACTGGCGGATCCCGCAGCTCCACGGCGACGAGGGCAACGCCGCGCGCTGGGTCCGGGTCAAGACCGAGACGCTGGTCCTGGGCGTGAAGAAGACCCTCTCCCTGCGCCCCAACGGCCGCTCGGCCGACTGGATCGCACCGGGCCCCTCCAACGGCTGCGCCATGGCCTGCGCCTACTGCTACGTGCCCCGCCGCAAGGGCCACGCCAACCCCATCACCGTCTTCACCAACACCGGGGAGATCGTCGGCCGCCTCGCCCGGCACGTCGCGGCGCAGGGGCCCAAGCGCGCCCCCAACCAGTGCGATCCCGCCGCGTGGGTGTACGACATCGGGGAGAACGGCGACTGCTCGGTGGACGCCCTGGTCTGCGACAGCACCGCCGAACTGGTCGCCGCCTTCCGGCAGTGGCCGACGGCGAAGGCGTCCTTCGCGACGAAGTTCGTCAATCCCGACCTGCTGGCCTACGACCCGCGCGGCCGTACCAGGATCCGCTTCTCCCTGATGCCGGCCGCCGACTCCCGGCTGCTGGACATCCGCACCAGCCCGGTCGCCGAGCGGATCGCCGCCGCCGGCGACTTCGTGGAGGCCGGGTACGAGGTGCACTTCAACCTCTCGCCGGTGGTGGTGCGCCCGGGCTGGGAGGCCGCCTGGGCGGAACTGCTGCGGGAGCTCGACGACGTCCTGCCCGGGGCGGTGAAGGAGCAGGCGGCGGCCGAGGTGATCATGCTCACGCACAACCGCGACCTGCACGAGGTGAACCTGGAGTGGCACCCGCGCGCCGAGGAGGTGCTGTGGCGGCCTGATCTCCAGGAGGCCAAACGCTCGGAGAACGGGAGCTGGAACGTGCGCTACCGGGCCGGCGCCAAGCGGGCGGCCCTGGAGCGGCTGCGCGGGCTGGTCGCCGCCCACGCTCCCTGGCTGGAGATCCGCTACGCCTTCTGACCCCGCGGCGGCCCGGTCCGGAACGGAAGACCGTGCCGTGACGGCGCGGCGGGCGGCGCGGCGCCGGTCCCTGCCGCCGCCGTCGTCGCGTCCACCGCACCCCCGCGGAACGTCCGGGTTCCCCGCCGCCCCGCCGTGACCGCTCCC
The DNA here is from genome assembly GCF_039533345.1 of Streptomyces glaucosporus. Taxonomy (NCBI): domain Bacteria; kingdom Bacillati; phylum Actinomycetota; class Actinomycetes; order Kitasatosporales; family Streptomycetaceae; genus Streptomyces; species Streptomyces glaucosporus. The sequence continues at coordinate 84,369 of NZ_BAAATJ010000020.1, forward strand.
CGCGCGCGGGGAGCGCGCCGGGCGCAGGCCGGCGGCGCCTCCCGGTGCGAACGAGCGGTACGGACGTCCTGCCCGGTCCTCCTGCGAAAAGTTCAGGTCAGCGATGAAGGGCGGGGTTGCCCGACGCCCCCCTCCCCCCTTCAGAATGAAGCCGGTTGCCTACTCAGGGTGAGGGGGTGCGGGCTGTGTCGCGGTTCACCGCGGGGCTCAGGGTGTTGTGCGCGGCGCTCTGCGCGTTCGCCATGCTGGCCCTGGCCGTCGGCAACGCGAACGGCTCCCCGCCCGCCAAGCCGGCGGGCGCCCAGGCGCCCCAGGCCCCGTCCCCGTGGGAGACGGCGGGCAACCGCGTCTGCGAGGTCGAGGGAGCGGCACTCCCGCACGGCAGGAACCGCAGGTCCGACCGCTCCGTCTCCGGCGGGCCCCCTCCGGAGGCACGGGCGGTCCGCGCCGCGGACCGCCCGGTCGACGACACGGCCCCCGCCACGGCCCTCCTCGACCCCCCGCACCCCACCGCTCCGTCGAGATCCGGCGAGCTCTCCATACGCCTCCGGGTGTTCCGCTGCTGATGAGGTCCGTGCGCACCGGCACCACCGTCCGGTTCGCGCCGCGCCGTGCTTCGGCTCCCTTCGGAACCCCCCTCTTCCTGGAGGCGCTCTCGTGCAGAACTTCATCGACCATGCCCGCTCCCTCGGGGAGCGGATAGCCGCCGTGCCCGAGGATCGCGAGCGCTTCGGGCGGCTCGCGTCGGGCCAGTTTCCGCAGGCCCTGTTCATCACCTGCTCGGACTCGCGCGTCATTCCGTCCCTGATCACCGGCGCACGGCCGGGTGAGCTCTTCGAACTGCGCACGGCCGGCAACGCCGTGCCCCGCCACGGCGAGCAGCCGACCGGAGAGGCGGCGACCGTGGAGTACGCGGTCGGCGTGCTCGGCGTACCCGACATCATCGTCTGCGGCCACTCGCACTGCGGGGCCGTCGGCGCCCGTGTCCGGGGTGAGGATCTGGCCGCGGTACCGGCGGTCGCCGGCTGGCTTGGCCGCCAGCTCCCCGAGGAGCTGGGCGAACTGTCGGAGGAAGGCGGCGCCGAGCTGACGGCCGCGGTGCAGCGCAACGTGCGGGAGCAACTGGAGCGGTTGCGCGGCTATCCGTGCGTGGCCGAGCGGTTGGAGGCCGGACGGTTGCGCCTGCACGGCTGGTTCTACGCCGTGGACACCGGGCTGGTGCTCGCCCACCGGCCGTCCGTCGACGCCTTTCTTCCGCTGTGAGCGCCGCCGTGAGGGCCGCGCGGCCCGGCGAGGAAGGGTCCGGCGGCGAACGAATCGGAACCGGAGCGCCCGGCCGGGAGCGGGGACGGAGCCCGCTGCGGCACCTGCGGGCCGACTTCACCGCGTCGCTGGTCGTCTTCCTGGTGGCCGTGCCGCTGTGCGTGGGCGTGGCGGTGGCCTCCGGGGTCCCGGCGGAGCTGGGGCTGGTCACCGGCATCGTCGGCGGACTCGTCACCGGGCTGCTGCCGGGCAGCAGCCTGCAGGTCAGCGGGCCCGCCGCCGGTCTGACCGTGCTGGTGTACGAGGCGGTGCGGGAGTACGGGATCGGGACGCTGGGCGTCCTGGTCCTCGCCGCGGGCGTACTGCAACTGGCGATGGGCGCCCTCCGACTGGGGCGCTGGTTCCGGGCCATCTCGGTCGCCGTGGTGCAGGGCATGCTCGCGGGCATCGGTCTGGTGCTGATCGCCGGGCAGCTCTACTCCCTGGTCGACGCCGAGGCGCCGGCCGGCGGCCTGGCGAAGATCGGCGGGGTGCCGGGGCTGGTCGTCGACACGCTCGGGTCGGGCACCGCGCTGTCGGCCCTGGCCATCGGGGCCGGGACGGTCGTGGTGCTGGTGCTGTGGCCGCGCGTCCCGGTGGCGTCGCAGGTACTGCCGGCGCCGTTGGCGGCCGTGGCCCTGGCCACCGTCGCGACGGCGGTGTGGGACCCGCCGGTGGCGCGCGTCCGGGTGCAGGGCCTGCTGGACGTCGTCCGGCCGCCGGGTGGTGCGGAGTTCGCACGGCTGGCGGAGATCGGTGTCCTGGGCACGGTGGTGGCCTTCGCGCTGATCGCCTCGGCCGAGAGCCTGTTCAGCGCGGCGGCCGTGGACCGGATGCACGACGGTCCGCGCACCGACTACGACAAGGAGATGATCGCTCAGGGCGCGGGCAACACGGTGTGCGGCGTGCTGGGCGCGCTGCCGATGACCGCGGTGATCGTCCGCAGTTCGGCGAACGTGCGGGCCGGGGCGCGGACCAGGGCGTCCCGGGTTCTGCACGGGGTGTGGCTGCTGGTCTTCGCCGCGATGTTCCCGGCCGCGCTCGGCGTCATCCCGCTGGCGTCCCTGGCGGGCGTGCTGGTGCACGCCGGCTGGAAGCTGATCCCGGTGCGGGAGCTGCCGCCGCTGTGGCGCGAGCACCGGGGCGAGGCGGTGATCCTCGGCGTCACGGCGATCGCGATCGTGGTGACGAACATGTTCGAGGGCGTCCTGATCGGGCTGCTCATGGCGATCGCGAAGTCGGCGTGGGAGACCTCCCACGTCCACCTGGAGGTCTCCGACCCGACCCCGGAGGGCACGGGACCGATCCTGGTGCGGGTGCTGGGCAACGCGACCTTCCTGCGCCTGCCCAGGCTGCTGGACGAGCTGGAGGCCCTGCCGCGCGACCGGGCGATCGAGCTGGACCTGACGGGGCTCCGCCATCTGGACCATGCCTGCCGGACGGCTCTGACGGTATGGGCGGAACGGCACAACGCGGAGGGGGTCGAGCCCGTACGGGTGGCCACGTGACCGTCCCCGGCCCGGCACCGGGCGCACCAGCCGCCCGTGGTGCCGGGACCGGGCGCGGGGCGGACGCCCGGGAAGGCGTCCGCCCCGCGCCGGGGCGCGGTGGCGCGGTCCGGGTCAGCGGCGCCTGCTCCTCCGGCGCCTTCCGACCAGCACGACGAGCGCGACGACCGCCAGGGCCGCCAGCGGGCCGCGCCGGCGCCGGGCGGTCTCCGTGACCGCCGCCGCCTTCTCGTGGACCGCCTCCGGGGTCTTCTCCTGGAGCCTGCCCGTGGCCGTCGCCGCGGCCCGGGTGATCTGCTCCCTGGTCCGGGCGGCCTTCTCGACCACCGGTTCGGGGAGCTTCTCCTGGGCCAGCCGTCCGAGCCGGGCCGTCTTCTCCCGCACCGTCACCTTCGCCTGGGCGGCGGTGTCCTGCGCCTGGCTCCTGGCCGCGGCCGTCCTCTCCCGCAGCTGCGTCCTCACGTCCACCTTCCCCGCCAGGGCCTCCACCGTCCGGCCGAGTTGCTCGCGCGTGGCCTCGGCCTGCTCGCGCAGCTCCTCGGGAGTGGTGGTGGAGCCGTGTTCCTGCGGATTGTCGGTCATCGGTGTGCCCTTTCCTTGATCTCGGCCACATCGGCCTTGACGCTGTCGATCGCCCGCTCGGGTTTGGGCGGGGACGCCCGGCCGACCTGCTTCCTGCCGGCCGCGGCCAGGGCGGCGGCGACGGCCAGGAGCACGCAGCAGACGATCAGTGCGGACGCCCACACCGGAAGCACCAGGGCGAGCGCCGCGATCACGGTGGCGACCAGCGCCTGCAGCGCGAGGAAGGCCACCACCCCGGCGCCGCCGAAGAGTCCGCCGCCGATTCCGAAGCGCTTGCCCTTCCGGACCATCTCGGCCCGCGCGAGCTTCATCTCCTCGCGCACCAGTTGCGACAACTGCTGCGTGGCCTGGGAGACCAGTTCGCCCATCGAGTCGCCCCGCCCGTCGTGTCCCGGGCCGTTGTCGGCAACGCTCAACCCCGCTCACCTGCCTCTCGCTGTCCCGGGCAGCCCGTTGCCCGAGGTGGACGTACCTGATGTGCCGCCGGCTCCGCCGCGGCCGGGACGGAGTCCTCGCCGGGCGTGCCCGCGTCCCACAGCGTGCCGCCGTCCTTCGTCCCCGTCCGCCGGGCTCGCCGACATGCGGGTACCCAGCCCCCGTCCGGTCACCCCCGTGCGGGGGACGGGGGACGGCGTTCCGCTCATCCGAGGTGACGGCGGTCCTCCTCGGTCCACCGACGGGTGTCGCGGGGCTCGACGTACGGCTCCTCGGACGCGGGATGGCCGCCGGCGATGGCGCGCTGCCGCATCATCTCGGCGTCGAACTCCAGACCGAGCAGGATGGCCAGGTTGGTGATCCACAGCCACACCAGGAAGACCACGACGCCCGCGAGGGTGCCGTAGGTCTTGTTGTAGGAGCCGAAGTTGGCCACGTACACCGCGAAACCGGCGGAGGCCGCCAGCCACACGACCAGGGCCAGGAAGCTGCCCGGGGTGATCCACCGGAAACCGCGGCCCCTGGCGTTCGGCGCGGCCCAGTACAGGAGGGCGATCATCAGCGTGACCAGCAGGACGAGCACCGGCCACTTCACGACCGACCACACCGTCAGCGCCGTGTCCCCGATGCCCAGCGCGGTCCCGGCGTGCCGGGCGATGCCGCCGGTGAACACCACGATCAGCGCGCTCGCGCAGGCCATGAGCATCAGCGTCAGCGTCAGGGCCAGGCGCAGCGGCACGACCTTCCACACCGGCCGCCCCTCGGGCATGTCGTAGACGGCGTTGGAGGCGCGGATGAAGGCCGCCACGTATCCGGACGCCGACCACACGGCCGCCAGCAGACCGGCGACCGCCAGCACCGAACCGGTGCCGCCGTTGCCCTGCAACTGCCGCACCGCGTCCATGAGGATGTCGCGGACGGAGCCGGGGGCGAGCCGCCGCAGGTTGTCCAGGACCTGCTCGGTGGCCGACTCCCCCGCGACGCCCAGCAGGGAGACCAGCACCAGCAGCGCCGGGAAGAGCGACAGGGTGCCGTAGTAGGTCAGCGCCGCCGCCCGGTCGGTGAGCCGGTCGTCCCTGAACTCCCGCACGGTGCGCCTCAGTACGGCCCACCAGGACTTCCCCGGCAGCTCGCTCGGTTCGTCGGGGGCCCTGCGCTCCACCTCCGGGTCCGGTCCGACGCCGTCGTCCCGCCGGGGCGCGGAGTCGCCGGGGGCGCCGGGGGCCCCGTCGCCGTGCCGGTTTCCCTCGGCGGGGCGTCCGGTTCCGTCTCGGTGTCCTGGTTTCACCATCCGTGCCATACACCGGCGGATATCCCCCCGCACCGGGGGGAAACGGCCCGCTTCCGCCGTATGGGCACGTCACGGCCTTCCGGGAAGCCCTCCGGGGAGCGGGGGGAAAGCGGGGCCGCCCCCTGCGGACCGGTGGGTCCGCAGGGGGCGGCCGTGGTGGTGCGGGACGGGGAGTCGTCCCCGTGGAGGCGTCGTGCCGCCGGGGCTACGGCACGAGCCGCAGCATCCGGTTCGGGGAGCCGGTGCCGACGCCGGTCAGCGTGTTGGCGGTGGCCCCGCTCACCAGGGCGCTCGAGACCGCGGCCGGGGTGGCGCCGGGGTGGCCGGCCAGGTAGACGGCGGCCGCTCCGGCGACGTGCGGTGCGGCCATCGAGGTGCCGGAGATGGTGCTGGTGGCGGTGTCACTGGTCCGCCAGGCCGCCGTGATGGAGGAACCCGGGGCGAAGATGTCCAGCACCGAACCGTAGTTGGAGTAGCTGGCCCTGGCGTCCGTGCTGGTCGTGGCGCCCACGGTGATCGCGCTGGGGACGCGCGCCGGGGAGGACGAGGAGGCGTTGGTGGAGGAGTTGCCCGCCGCGACCGTGTAGGTCACGCCCGAGGCGATGGAGTTGGCGACCGCGTTGTCCAGCGCGGTGCTGATGCCGCCGCCCAGCGACATGTTGGCGACGGCGGGCTTGGTGGCGTTCTGGGTGACCCAGTTGACGCCCGCGATGACGCCCGCGGTGGTGCCGGAGCCGTTGTTGTTCAGTACGCGCACCGCCACGATCTTCGCCTTCTTCGCCACGCCGTACCTGGTGCCCGCGGCGGTGGAGGCGACGTGCGTCCCGTGGCCGTTGCCGTCCTGGGCGACGTTGTCGCCCTCCACGGCGTCGTAGCCGTTCACGGCCCGGCCGCCGAAGTCGCTGTGGCTGACGCGCACGCCCGTGTCGATGACGTAGATCGTCACACCGCTGCCCGCTGAGTCGGGGTAGGTGTAGGTGCCGTTGAGCGGGGTGTCGGCCTGGTCGATGCGGTCCAGGCCCCAGGGCGCGTTGGTCTGGGTGGCGTCCACGTGGACCTTCTGGTCCTGCTCGACGGAGGCGACCGCCGGGTCGGCGGCGAGCCTCTTCGCCTCGGCCTCGGTCAGCTCGGCGGCGTAGCCGTTGAGCACGGTGCCGAAGGTCCGCTTCACCTTGCCGCCGTACTCGGCGACGAGGTTTTTGCCCGCCCGGGACGTGGCCTTGAAGCCGGCGTCCTTCTTGAGCGTGACGATGTAGCTGCCCTTGACGGCGGTGGGGGATCCTGCGTACAGGACCCTTCCCTCGGCGGGGGTGGGGGCGGCCTGGGCCGGCAGGGCGGCGACCGTGCCGATCAGTGCGGTGGCGGCGGCCACCGAGACGGCGCCTGCGATACGGCCCTTGAGAGAACGCGTTCTTGCCATTACGAGGGATCCTCCTCATTGGCGGCGCGCCGGTCGAGCGCGCCCTGTGGGGGGTACGCGGGATCGCGTACGCGGCCGGGAGTCCGCGTTCCGGCTCCCGGTTGCTCAGAAGAGTGATCCGAATGCGCGTTCGTGGCAAGAGAGTTGACCGCTTGTCATGACAGTGACACAAGTTTTTAACCGAACGCGCGACGGATTGCCGCCGTCCGCCCCGAAGAACGCCATTCGGTTTCTTCCACCGGCTCGCACCGGTAACCGCCGTTCTCCTCCCTTCAGGGCGGACCGGGGTCACGGCGTCCCGGCCGGCCCCCGCCGGAGGGTCCGCGGCCCTCCGCGCCGGCCCGGAGCGGACCCCTGCCCCCGCCGGCCACGACAGCACCGAGCGGGCGGACCCGCCCCGGGCCGGGGCCGGTCCGCCCGCTCGGTGCGGGGGCGTGGCGTCAGTCGGTGGAGAGAGCCTCGAGCACGTCGCCCACCGCGCGGTCGGGCAGGGCACGGGCGACATCGGCCAGCGCCACGATGCCGATCAGTTCGTGCCCGTCGATGACCGGCAGGCGGCGGACCTTGTGGGAGCCCATCGTGCGCAGGATCTCGTCCGCGTCGTCGTCGGCCCCGATGGTGACCGCCTCGCCCTGGGCCAGGTCACCGGCCTTCACCTCGGCGGGGTCCTTGCCCGCGCCGAGCACCTTCACCACGACGTCCCGGTCGGTCAGCACGCCCCTGAGCCGGTCGTCGGCGCCGCAGACCGGCAGGGCGCCCACGCCGAGTTCGGCCATCCTGCGCGCCGCGTCCAGCACGCTCTCCTCCGCGCGCACGCACTCGGCGCCCTCCGTCATGATCTCGCGTGCCTTCGTCATGCACACCCTCCTCGACTCGACTTCCGTGGAACCTGGGGACGAGAAGGCGGATAACCCCGGGAACCCGCGCCAAACACGACAGACGAAGCACGGCGGACGAAGCGCGCGGACCCGGAGTCCAGGCATGGATCCGGCCCGGCGGCGCAGTCGTGAGACATGAGGTGTGTGATCTACCGCGAGCAAACGGGCGATTCGGAGCAGGTGGACTGCGCGCGGCCGGACGGCGGCTGCCGGGCCGTCCTGGACCGCCTGGCGGACCTGAAGCGTGGGGAGTTCGGGTGGATCCACCTGGACGGCCCGGACCAGGCCGAGTTGGAGGAGCTCTCCGGACACCTGGGGCTGCACCCGCTCGCGGTGGAGGACGCCGTCCAGGCCCACCAGCGGCCCAAGCGGGAGCGGTACGGGGACGTGCTGGCCGTGGCGCTGAGGACGCTGCTGTACATCGAGGACGGTTCGGAGGTGGAGACCGGCGAGGTGATGGTCTTCCTCGGTCCCCGCTTCGCGCTGACCGCCCGTCACGGCCCCGCCGATCCCGCGCCCGAGGCGGAACGCCGGCTGCGGACGGACCCGGGAACGCTGCGCTTCGGCCCGGCCGCCGTCCTCCACGCCGTGCTGGACGTGGTGGTCGACTCCTACAACGACGCGGCCGTGCAGGTCCGCGCCGACCTGACCGATCTGGAGCGGTGCGTCTTCTCCTCCGCCCGCGACGACGTCACCGAGGAGATCTACTCCCTCAAGCGGGAGGTCGTGGAGTTCCGCGACGCGATACAGCCCCTGGTGCCGGTGGTGCGGGAGTTCGCCGCCTCGCGCGACGGCTGGCCCGAGGGCGTGCTGCCCTACTTCCGCGACGTGGCCGACCACGCGCACCGCGCCGACACCGAGGTGCGCTCCCTGGACGAGCTGCTGAACTCGGTGCTCGACGCCCACCTGGCCCGGGTGGGCACCTGGCAGAACGACGACATGCGCCGCATCTCCGCCTGGGCCGCCATCCTCGCCATCCCCACCATGGTCGCCGGCGTGTACGGCATGAACTTCTCCCACATGCCGGAACTGAGCTGGACCTACGGTTATCCGCTCGCGATCGGGGCGATGGCCGTGGCGGCCGGCCTGCTGTACCGGGCCTTCCGCCGCAACGGCTGGCTCTGACCGCACCGGCGCCCGGCGCCCCGGCTCCCAACGGCACGGCACGGGCGCCGGTTTGGGACGCGCCCGCGCGGCAAGGCGGCACAGGGTGAGGACATTCGTCCGAAGGAAATTCCCATGGTCATCGCCATAGCCCTGTCGATACCCCTTCTGCTGCTCGGCGCCCTGCTGGCGCTGGGACGCTATGAGGAGCGCATGCTGGCCCGGCCGGCGCCGGCGCGCCACGCCCGCTCCCGGCGGCATCTCCGCGTCGTGGCCGGTTCCGGCTCCTCCTCCCCCGCCGCGGCGGCCGGCCCCGCGGGCCGGAGCGACGACCCCGCGGCCGGATCCGGCCGCGCGGCGTGAGCCGTCCGGAGCCCGGCCCCGCCCGGGTGTCCGCGGAGCGCCCCGTCCGGGCGGACGGGACAGCCGTCCGCCCGGCCCGGACGCTCCGCGGACGTGCGGCGTGGCCCAGACGCACCGGCCCCGCCCCGGGCTGACGCGCCCGGCCGGACCGGCCGGGCGCGTCAGCCCTCCGCCGAAGGCGCCGGGCTCCGCGGCCGGGCGCCGCTGAGCGGGGAGCCCCCGGAAGGGTCGTGCCACACCGGGGGCGCCAGACGGCCGAGGAGGTGACCGGCCGTCTCCGGCGCGGTGTCGCGCGGCGCTCCGACCGCGACGAGCGCCGCGCCGACCCTCGCCACCGCGTCCGCCGGGAGGCCGCCGTCACCGCCGCCGTCACCGTCGCCGTCGAGAGCGGGCAGCAGGAGCAGCAGACGGGCGTCCGGGTCGAGGACGCCGCCGGCCGCCGGGTCGGGCGCGTCGGCGATGCGCAGCAGCTCCCGCCAGGACAGGCCCGGCCCCCACCGGTCCTGGCCGAGGACGGCGAGGACCTCCGGCCGTCCCCGGCCGGGACGGACGAGCAGGAAGTCGACCCCGGGGTCGTCCGCCGTGTTCCGGTACACCACCACGGCGGCTCCCCCGCCGAAGGGCACCCGGAACACCGGGCTGGTCCGCTCGTCCAGGAGGAGCTCGGACATCGCGTCCACGTCGGCCCCGTCGTCCCCGAAGCACTCCGGCCCGGGCCCCGGGCCGTCCGGCGCCTGTCCGCACAGCCCCAGAAGGTGGTTGGTCCAGAATCCCGGCCGCGTCGGCAGCGGCTCCCCGGCGGCCTGCCGTCCCCCGCCGCACCCGTCGTGTCCCTCGATCAGCACCCCGCCAGACTGCCACCTCCTCCGGCCCGGGCACGACGTCCACCGCGCCCCGTCGCGCCCTCCGGGCCGGCCGGTCCGTTCGGGCGTTTATCCCCTGCCGGGCGGGAGACTCAGCAGGCACCATCAGGCCGAGCGTCCGGGAGGCGACGTCCGTGACGACACCACCTGGGGTCATGCGCCCATGACGACCATGGGCGTCCAGTCCGCGGCGGACGGTGAGCGGCCGTGATCACCGTCGGCGTGGAGGAGGAGTTCCTGCTCCTGGAGCCGGACACCGGGCTGCCGGTGCCGCGGGCGGAGAAGGTCCGCGCCATGGCCGGACTGCAGCCCGCCCTGAGCGCCGGCGAGGTCCAGCCCGAACTGCTCCAGGTCCAGGTGGAGATCGCCACTCCGGTCTGCCGGACGCTGGACGAGGTGGGCGGCCACCTGCTCCGGCTGCGCCACGCCCTCTCCTGCGCCGCCGAGGAGGCCGGCTGCCGGATCGCGGCCTGCGGCGCGGCGCCCTTCGCCCCCGCCGCCCCCTCGCCCGTCACGGACATCCCGCGCTACCGGGCGCTGCACGCCAGGGCCCTGCGGCTGGCGGACGAGCAGTTGATCAACGGTATGCACGTCCACGTGGCCGTCCCCGACCGCGCCGCCGGGGTGGCGGTGCTGAACCGGCTGCGGCCGTGGCTGCCCGTCCTGGTGGCGCTGTCGGCGAACTCCCCGCTGTGGGAGGGGACCGACACCGGCTTCGCGAGCTGGCGCACCCTGGTCTTCGGCCGGTGGCCGGTCAGCGGCCCCCCGCCCCTCTTCGCCGACGCCGCCGACTACGGCCGGCGCGCCCGGGGCCTGCTGGCCACCGGCGTCATCCGCGACCTGGGGCAGCTCTACTGGCAGGCGCGCCTGTCCGAGCGCTACCCGACCGTCGAGGTCCGCGCCATGGACGTGCAACTGCGCGCCGACGACGCGGTCATGCTCACCGGGATCGTCCGGGCCCTGGCGGTCACGGCCCTGCGCGAGGCCAAGGCCGGTCTTCCCGTGCCCGCGCCGCCTCCCGAGATCCTGGCCGCGGCCGGCTGGCACGCCGCCCGGAACGGCCTGGCCGACACGCTCCTCGACCCCCGCGACCACCGTCCCCGCGGGGCCGGCGACGTCGTCGGCGACCTGGCGGAGCACCTCATGCCCGTCCTGGAGGAGACCGGCGACGCCCGTGAGGTCCTCTCCCTGCTCCGCCGGCTGCTGCGGGAGGGCACCGCGGCCGACCGGCAGCGGCGCCTGCTGCCCCTGGGACCGCAGGCGCTGCTGCGCATGCTGACCGGGCAGACCACCGCGTCCTCCCCCTGACGCCGGCCGCACCGGGCCCCGGAGGCCCGGGGAGAGGAGGAAACGGAAACGGGACACCACCCCCTCGACGGACGGATCCGGACCGCGCGGGCCGCGGCCCCGGTGAGGCCGTGAGCGCTTCCGGCCCCGGAGCCGCGCCTCCCGTGGAGGGGGACGGCGGCGGTCCGCGCGGCGGATCAGTGGTCGTGGTGCCCGGAGCCGCCACCGTCCTCGGAGCGGTCGCCGTCCTTGGAGTGGCCGCCGCCCTCGGAGTGGCCGTGGTGCCCGCCCTCCGGGGGGCGGACGGACGCGCCCGGGACGGCGCCGGAGAACATCCCCGCCACGCCCTGCTGGACGCCCCGGGGCCACACGAGCACCTGGTAGCCGACGGCCACGATGTCCGGCACGGCCCAGGCGCTCAGCTCCGTCGCGCTCTCACCGGGCTTCAGTTCGCCCTCGAACCCGCCGTCGTCGGCGGCCTTCTGGGCCATGCCGCCCACCTTGACCCCCACCCACTGGAGCTCCACCTCGTCCAGGTCGACGGGGGCGTCCCCGGTGTTGGTCAGCTTCACCCGCAGCCCCAGCGGCTCGCCGCTCTCGCCCAGCAGCTTCTCGGTGGCCTCGGCCAGCCGCGCCTTGTCCACCACGCCGTCCTGGACGTCCGTCCGGTCCGCCTCGCGGAGCCGCCCCAGTACGGTGGCCGTCGCTTCGAGGCCGTCCGGCCAGGCGAAGGTCTTCCCGGTCGGCACCGGCTCGGGCCCGGCCGGGGCGGAGGACGCGGAGGCGGGCGGCGAGGCGGGGGACGCGGAGGCGGCCGGCGGGGCGGAGTCGTCCGCTCCGCAGCCGGCGAGGAATAAGGACGCCAGGGCCACCGCGAGCACGGTTCGGCGCATCGACACTCCAGCAAGGGGCCTCGGGGACAGGGCGGAGCCGACGCTAACGCCCGTCGGCGCCCGCCGTAAAGGTCATGGCGGCGCGCGGGAGGGCGGAGTGCCCGCGCCCACGGCTCCGGCGGCCCGGCGCAGAGGTCGCGTCCCCGTCCTCGCGGGGCCGCGCCGCGGGCCCGGAGCGGCCGGGCGCCGCGCGGTCAGGCGGGGCCGCGGTCCGCCAGCCGTGTGCCGCCGTCGGCGAGCCGGACGGGCAGTCCGGTGCGGGAGGAGATCCCCGCCGCGATCCCGGTCAGGGCGCTGCGCAGTCCGTCGCGGAGACCGGCCCGCCGGGCCAGGGGGTCGTCCGCCGGACCGCGGAGGACGTCGTCGAGCAGCAGGGCGTCGCCCCCTCCGTGACCGCCCGCGCCCTGCTCGACGGGGATCTCCTCGGGTTCCTTCCAGTGCTCCTGGAGGGTCAGCCGCTCGTAGGCGCCGGCCTCCGGCGAACCGGCCGCGGCCGTGGGGTCGACGGCGGCGCGCGGCGGGGTCCACGCCCGCTCGCACACCTCCAGCTCCAGCCGGCCGCGGGTGCCGTTGAACGCCACCCGGTAGCCCTCGCGGGGCGAGTGGGCGGTGAGGGAGTACGTCAGCACCGACCGGTCTGCGTGGCGGACCAGCACCGACATGGTGTCGTCGATGGTGACGCCCTCCGTGAAGACGTCCCGGTCGCGCAGGTAGCCGTCCTCGTGCTCGGCGTCCAGGTACAGCCGCTTCAGGCGGGGGTCGGCGGCGAGGTCGAGCAGGAAGGGGTCGCCGCCCAGTCCGGGGGCGCCGTGGGCGCGGGGTGGTCGGGGCGCGCCGGCCCGGGCGGCGCCGGCGCCCGCGTCGCCGTAGAAGCGCAGGTCGGTCTGGGCGAAGACCAGCTCGGGGTGGGTGCCCAGCCACCAGTTGACCAGGTCGAAGTGGTGGGCCGACTTGTGGACGAGCAGACCGCCCGAGCACTCGCGCCGGCGGTGCCAGCGGCGGAAGTAGTCGGCGCCGTGGACGGTGTCCAGGGTCCACTCGAAGTGGACGGAGGTCACCTCGCCGATCCGGCCCGCCGCCAGAATCCCGCGGACCGCCGAATTCCGGGGAGAGTAACGGTAGTTGAACGTCACGGTGAGCCTGGCGTCGCCGCGTTCGGCCGCGGCGGCGATCCGGGCGCAACCCTGGGCGTCGATGGCAAGCGGTTTCTCGACCACCACGTCCACTCCTGCCTCCAGGGCCGCGCACACGTAGCGGGCGTGGAACGCGTCCGGGGTGGTGACGACCAGCACGTCGGCGCCGGCCAGCACGGCGTCGAGGTCGTCGGGGTGGTGGCAGGGCACCGGGCTCCGGCCGGCGGCGACGACCAGCTCGTTGTAGAAGTCCATGCGGGTGCGGTTGGTGTCGCAGAAGGCGACGATCCGGCCCGCGTCGCTCCAGTCGCCCAGCAGAGCGTCGACGTAGAGCTGTGCGCGGTGCCCCAGCCCGACGACGGCGTAACGGCGTGTCACTGCCTCTGCCTCCCGAACGGCACGGGGCGCGCGGCGCCGGACTGCAACCGCTTGCTACACCCCTGAGGCAGGGTCACCCACCTGGTGGCGTCCGTCAAGGCCGCGCCCCGGCGCGAACCGGCGGCCGTCCCCGCGGGGCGCCCCCGGCGGGAGCGCCCCGCCGCCCGCGGACGTCACGGGCGGGGGCCGACCACCCCCTCGGCCCCGGTCACCCGGATGGCCAGCGCCGGACACGAGTCCGCGGCGTCGAGCACCCGCTCCTCCGGTTCCGTCTCGGCGCGGACGACCTCGGCTGCCGTCCCCTCCAGGGCGAACAGGTCGGGTGCGAGAGCGGCGCACATGCCGGAGCCGATGCACGCCCCCTGGTCGACCTCGATGTGCCAGCTCATGGTCACCATCCGATCGGCATGGTCCGCGGTCCGCGGACCAGCATCTGGGTCTTCCATTCCACGTCCCCCGCCAGGTGCAGGCCCGGCAGGCGGAAGAGCAGGACGCGCAGCGCCTCCTGCAGTTCCGCGCGGGCCAGTTGGGCGCCCAGGCAGTGGTGCACACCGTGCCCGAAGCCGATGTGCTGCCGCGGGCGGCCGAACCGCAGTTCGTCGGGCGCCTCGAAGTGCGTCGCGTCCCGGTTGGCCGCGCCGATCGCGACCATGACCGGCTCCCCGGCGCGCACCAGCGCGTCCCCGACCCGCACGTCCTCGGTGGCGTACCGGGCCAGGAAGCCTCCCGAGCCCAGCGGCACGAACCGCATGAGCTCCTCCACCGCCTCGGGGATCATCTCCTCCCGCTCCCGCAGCTCGGCCAGCTTCTCCGGGTGGCCCAGCAGGACGAGGACGAAGTTCGGGATCTGGCTGGCGGTGGTCTCGTGCCCCGCCACCAGGACGGCCGCGCACAGGTCGACCAGCTCCGTCTCACTGAGCCGGTCCTGTTCGTCGCGCGCCGCGATGAGGGCGCTCATCAGGTCGTCCTGCGGCCGGGCGCGGTGCAGCTCCACCAAGTGGCCCAGGTAGGCGCGCAGTTCGCCGAAGCTGGCCTGGAACTCCTCGGCGGTCAGCCCGCCGGTGGACAGCAGGTCGTCGCTCCACCGGCGGAAGCGCGGCCGGTCGGTCGCGGGCACTCCCAGCAGTTCGCAGATCACCGCGACCGGCAGCGGCAGCGCGAAGTCCTCGACCAGGTCCGCCGGCGGGCCCGCCGCGACCATGTCGTCCACCAGGTTCTCGGCGAACTCGCGGATGCGCGGGCGCAGTTCCTCCACCCGGCGGGCGGTGAACGCCTTGGCCACCAGCGTGCGCAGCCGCGTGTGCTCGGGCGGGTCCATCGACAGGATGCCGTTGGCGATGTGCGCCTCCCTCAGCCGCGGCGCGTCCCGCGTCACCCCCTCCGCCGTGGAGAACCGGCGGTCCCCCAGCACCGTCCTCGCCTGGTCGTACCGCGTGGCCAGCCAGGCGGGCTCACCGAACGGCAACTGCACCCGGATCATGCCGGGTTGCGCCTGCGCGGCACGGTAGGCGTCGTCCAGTTCGAGGCCCTCGGAGCGGTTGAAGGGATAGGGAACAGCCGTACGGTCCACCGGGACACCTCCACGGGAGTAATCGGCTCCTCACGATCGGTGAGCGTAGGGCCGTTCCCGGTCCCCCTCAAGAGGGCCTGCCCCTCGCCCCGGCCTGGCGGCGCGGCCGGGCGAGGGGCCGCCGTCACGTTCCGTCCGCTCCGGCGGCGCAGGAGGGATGACCCCAGCCGTCGGGGTTCTTCGCGATCGTCTCGCCCTTCGCGTACGGCCGACCGCAGCGGCACCGGCCGGGGAACCTGGCCTTGACCGTGCCGCCCGGGGAGCGCGCGGGCCTCGGGCGCCGCGCCGCCGGGCCTCTGGCGGGGGGCTTCTTCCCGGTCGCCGGTTCGGGGGGCGGCAGCACCGACCCCAGGGCGGAGCCGGCCGGCTCCTGGGTCCGGGCCGTGTGGCTCGCGGCGCGGTCGGCGGCGTCGTTGAGGACGTCGCCGCCCACCCGGTGGGCCGGGGTGTGGACGAACTCCACCCTCCGGCCGGCCAGCAGGCCGTCGATGCGCATCACCAGGGCCTGGTTGGCCACCGGTGTGCCGGCGGCGGTCTTCCAGCCCTTCCGGCGCCAGCCCGGCAGCCAGGTGGTGACCGCCTTCATCGCGTACTGGGAGTCCATCCTGATCTCCGCCGGCACGGCCGGGTCGAGCGCCTCCAGCAGTCTCTCCAGCGCGGTCAGCTCCGCGACGTTGTTGGTCGCCCGCCCCAGCGGGCCGGCCTCCCAGCGTTCCACCCCGCCGTCCGCACCGGCGATGACCCACGCCCAGGCCGCGGGCCCGGGATTTCCCTTCGACGCGCCGTCACAGGCGGCGATGATCCGTTCCACCACCCTCCGATCCTGCCACCTCCCCGCGGGTGCTCCCGCCGTCGGCGGGGTCCGGGAGCCGCTTCCGGGGGGTCGGGAAGAAGCCGCGCCCGGTGATCGTTGACCATGGAAACCCCGGAAACGGCAACCGACGACGTAAGGATCGCCATCCTGTGAGCAAGGTTCCCTTCATCACCCTCAACAACGGCGTCTCCATGCCCCAGCTCGGCTTCGGTGTCTGGCAGGTGCCGGACGACGAGGCGGAGAAGGCGGTCGGCACGGCCCTGGAGGCCGGCTACCGCTCCATCGACACCGCGGCGGTCTACGAGAACGAGGCGGGCACCGGACGGGCCATCGCCGCGTCCGGGATCGCCCGCGACGAACTCTTCGTCACCACGAAGCTGTGGAACGGCGACCAGGGCCACGACGCGACGCTGCGCGCCTTCGACGCCTCGCTGGAGAGGCTGGGCCTGGACTACGTCGACCTCTACCTGATCCACTGGCCGGTGCCGGAGAAGGACGCCTACGTCGACTCCTACAAGGCCTTCGAGCGGATCCTCGCCGACGGCCGGGCCAAGGCGATCGGCGTCTCCAACTTCCTCCCCGAGCACCTGGAGCGGCTCATCGGCGAGACCTCGGTCGTGCCGGCGGTCAACCAGATCGAGCTCCACCCCTGGCTCCAGCAGGCCGAGTCGCGCGCCTTCCACGCCCAGCACGGCATCGCCACCGAGGCGTGGTCGCCGCTGGGCCAGGGCAAGGGCCTGCTGGAGGTCCCGGCGGTCGCCGAGGTCGCCCGGAAGCACGGCCGCACCCCGGCCCAGGTGGTGCTGCGCTGGCACCTCCAGCTCGGGAACGTGGTGATCCCCAAGTCCGTCACCCCCTCCCGCATCGAGGAGAACATCGCCGTCTTCGACTTCGAGCTGGACGACGAGGATCTGGCCGCCTTCGCCGCCCTGGACGAGGGACGGCGTCTGGGCCCCGACCCCGCCGTCTTCAACCTGGCCTGACCGACAGCGGGTCGCACGGGGCTGTACGGGGGCGGCGGCCGGCGGGCAACTGCCGCCGCCCCTGGCGGATTTGTGACGCGGCTCACTCCCGGCTCAAAAAATCGTCCGCATGGCCGCCGCGAGCCGGGGTAGGCGCGAAGCCATCGGCCCGTGAAGGACAGGGACGGGACCGACGTTCGAGGAGGGGAGAGGCATGACGGCGACGACGGTGACGACGGTTCCGCAGACGAACGACGACGACCACGCCATCGCCCGGCTGCCGGAGATCGCCGATCCGCTGAAGGTGGCGCCCAAGGACGCCCGGGAGCTTTCGAAGCTCTTCTTCGAGCGACTGGCGGTCCTGGAGGAGGGCACGCACGAGTACCAGTACGCGCGCAACACCCTCATAGAGATGAACATGTCCCTCGTCCGCTACGCCGCGAGCCGGTTCCGCAACCGCGGCGACGGCGAGATGGAGGACATCGTCCAGGTCGGCATGATCGGTCTGATCAAGGCGATCGACCGGTTCGAGCTGTCGCGCGAGGTGGAGTTCACCACCTTCGCCGTCCCGTACATCGTCGGTGAGATCAAGCGGTTCTTCCGCGACACCTCCTGGGCCGTCCACGTGCCGCGCCGCCTGCAGGAGGCCCGCGTCGAACTCGCCCGGGCCACCGAGGAACTCCGCAGCCGCCTGGGCAGGTCGCCGAAGGTGAGCGAGCTGGCCGCCCTGATGGACCTCAGCGAGGAGGAGGTCATCGAGATCCGCCTGGCCTCCAACGCCTACAGCTCCTCCTCCCTGGACGCGGCCATCAACGGCGGCGAGGAGGGCGAGACGGCCCTGGCCGACTTCATCGGCGCCGAGGACGCCGCCATGGAACTGGTGGAGGACTTCCACGCGCTGGCTCCGCTGATAGCCGAACTCGACGAACGCGACCGGAAGATCATCCACATGCGTTTCGTGGAGGAGCTCACCCAGGCACAGATCGGCGAACGTCTCGGCTGCTCCCAGATGCACGTGTCGCGCCTTCTGGCGCGCACCCTGAAGCGTCTGCGCGAGGGCATGCTCGCCACCAACTGAGACCGCCGGCTCCACCGCCGAAGGCTCCCGGGCCGGTCCGCCCCTTCAAGGGGCGGACCGGCCCGTCGCCGTGCGGGTTCCGGGACTCGGGCGGCCGTCAGGGAACCGTCTCCAGCGCACCGCACTCGTCGGCGAACAGCGCGGCCACGCGCCGCAGGGAGTGCGGCGGCCGGTGGAGGACCACCCGCCGTCCCCTCGTCCGCTCGGCGGCGGCCACCGCGGCCAGCGCCGCGACGGACGCGGTGTCCACGAAGTCGGTGCCGGACAGGTCCAGGTGCACCACCGGGCCGGGCAGCCGGACGAGCGCGTCCAGCACGCCCCGCAGCACGGCGCGGGTGTCGGCGTCCGCGCCGCCGCGCAGCCGGAAACCCGTCCGGTCCTCCAGGGGCGTGGCCCCCAGCGGCGGACGCGGCCACTCCCCCGCCGCCACGGGGACGGCCCGCCCGTCCGGTACGAGGCGCCGGGTGTGGGCGGCGGTCAGCAGCGCCGTGACGTCCCCGGGGACCGCCTCGCGGTCGTACAGGCACAGCGCGGTCAGCGGCAGCCGGGTGAAGACCTCCTCGTTCAGCCGCAGTTCGTACTCCAGGAGGCGTTCCGCCCCCGGGATCCCCCGCGCGCACCAGGACATCTCGCCGACCGCCCACACTCCCGTGTATCCGGCTCCGTGCGCCGTGGCGCAGACCCGGTCCCAGGCCGCCACCATCCGGTCCGGGTCGAACGGGAGCCGCCGCAGGTACGAGTCCCCGGACCGCCGTACGACCAGCCGGCCGCGGTCCACCGCCGCCGCCGCGTCGACTCCGGCGCGGCCGAGCCGCTCCACCACCGTCTCCGGAGCGGCGGTGTCCGCGAAGTACACCACCCGCCGGCCGCCGGCCAGCCCGTTCCGGACGAACACCGCCGCACTGCGGGCCCATTCGTCCTCACCGGAGTAGGCGCAGCACAGATGCCCCGTCCCGCCGGAAGGCCGGTGGTCCTGTGCGAACCCGGCTGACGCCATGCGTTCCACTCCGAGCCATTCGGTTCTCGAGCTGTGGAAGCCTCCTGGAGCGCCCACCGTACAGTCCGGTCGGAATCGGCGGCACCGTGCCGCCGGTCCCCCGGCGGGCGGTCAGCCCCCCGCCAGCGCGTCGGCCACCGTGGCGTGGAGGGGCAGGACGTCCACCAGGCGGGTGAGTTCCATGACCCGCCTGACCTCGGGCTGGAGACCGGCGAGCGCGAAGCGCAGCCCCTCCTCGGAACGGCGCCGGAAGACCTCCACGAAGGCGCCCAGCGCGCTGGAGTCGCAGAAGGCCACGTGGGACATGTCGAGGACGACCAGGGGCACCTGCTGGAGCTCCGCCGACAGCAGGTGCCCCAGCAGTTGCGGCGTGGTGTGGTAGTCGATGGAGCCCTCGACGGTGACGACGGCGTGCCCCGGGCCCTCGCGGGAGGTGAGCGCCAGGGTGGGGCCGCTGGGCAGGGGGCTCGGGTCGGCCGGCTCGGCGCCGGTCGGTTCGGGCGGGGTTGTTCGGTTCATATCCGGATGTCCGTTCTCCGTTCGAGGGGGGCTGCGGCGGACCGTCCGCCTGCTTCCGGGGCGGGCGGCCCGGCGGTACCGGTCATACCGTGACCTCCGCCCACACCACCTTGCCGCCTTCGATGCGGCGGGTCCCCCAGCGCGTCGCGATGGCGTCGATCAGGAAGATCCCCCGGTGGCCGAAGTCCTGGGGGGCGGACCTCATCAGCCGGGGCTCCTCGGTGCTGCTGTCGGTGACCTCCAGCATGATCCTGTCCTCGGCGCGCCGCAGTTCCATGCGCAGCGGTGTCCTGGCGTGGCGGACGGCGTTGGCCACCAGTTCGTCGGCGATGAGCATCATGTCGGTCGCCAGGCGGTCGAGTCCCCACGTGTGCATGGTGTCGGAGACCACCCGGCGCGCGTCCGGGACCGCCTCGGACACCGGGGGGTACTCGCGGACGACCGCGGCCCCGTCCCGCTCCGCCGTGGCGGGGCGGTGGACGTAGAGCATGGCGATGTCGTCGTCGTGCCGGCCGCCGGACGTGAGGACGTCCAGCCAGGAGTCGCAGTCGGCCTCGATCTCGCCGGCCGACTCGGCCAGGAGCTCCCGGAGCCGCCCCAGCCCCTCGTCCAGGGAACGCCCCCGGCGTTCGACGAGGCCGTCGGTGTACAGGAGCAGCCGGGCGCCCGGCGGGAAGGGGGCCTCCTGCTCCGGGTAGCCGCGCCTGCCGACGCCCAGCGGCGGGCCGATTCCCTCGTCCAGGAAACGCACCCGGCCGTACGGGTCGCGCAGCGCCGGCGGCAGATGGCCGGCGACGGCCGCGCGCAGCCGGCCCCGGTCCGCGTCCAGCGTCGCGTAGACGCAGGTGGTGAGGCGGCCGGGGGCGATGTCGTCCACCAGGACGCTGAGCTTCTCCAGCACCTCGGCCGGGGAGAGCCCGAGCAGCGCGTAGGCGCGGCAGGCGGTGCGGATCTGCCCCATGACGGCGGCGGCCCGCACTCCCTTGCCCATGACGTCCCCCACGACCAGGGCCGCCCTCCCGTCGGGGAGGGGGATGAGGTCGACCCAGTCGCCGCCGGCCTCCGTGCCGCGGGCGGCGGGCAGGTAGCGCCAGGTGCTCACGATGCCGTCGACCCGGGGCAGGGCCGGCAGCAGGTGGCGCTGGAGTTCCGTCGCGGTGTCGCGCTCCCGCCGGTACATCCGCGCGTTCTGCAGTGCCACGGCGGTCTGCGCGGCCATGCCGGTGGCCAGCCGCTCGTGCCGTTCGGTGAACCTGCCGGGCTCGGGGTGGCCGAAGAAGAAGCCGCCCAGCACCTCGCCGCGGGAGACCACGGGCACGGCGAGGTAGCTGCGGACGGGCAGGTGTCCCTCCGGCATGCCGTGGTGGGGCGCGTTGTGGCCGTACCGGGGGTCGGTGGTGATGTCGTCGGAGCGGAGGACGCCCAGGCCGCGGAAGGTGGTCTCGAACACCCGGGTGTTGCGGGGCATGGGGAACCGGTCGAAGGCGGACCGGTCCACGCCGGAGATCACGTACAGCAGGTAGGACTCGCCCGTCTCGCCCAGGACGTTGTAGAAGAAGGCCCCGAAGGCCGCCCCGGTCAGGCGGGTGGCGGCGTCGGACGCGTGCTGCACCAGGGCGTCGAGGTCCAGTTCCGCGGCCAGGGTGTTCCCGACCTCCTGCAGGGTCTCGACGATCGCCGCCTCCGCCCGCAGCTCCTCCTCGCGCCGCCGCAGTTCCCGCTGCGACCGGCGCAGCTCCCGTGCGGTGGCGCTCAGCTCCGCGACCAGCGTCTCCAGGTGGGCCGCCTGCTGCTGGACGGACTCCTCCAGGGCTCCCAGCAGGGCCTCCGCGGCGGCGGCGCGCTCGTGCACGGTCTGCTCCGCGGATCCGGTCGGCGGCGAGGCGCCGCTGAACGGCAGCAGGGCCGTCCGGACGCTGACGGCGACCGTGCGGAACAGCTCGGCGGTCTGCGCGGGCAGCGGGACGCGGGAGAAGAGGACGACGGCGAACAGCTCCCCGTCCGGCAGCGGCCCGCCGAACGCCAGGGCGGAGCGGATGCCGTACTCCTCGGCGAACTCCTCGCCCCACAGTTCTCGTGTGTGCCGGCCGTCGCCGACGAGGAGGACCTCGAAACGGGCCGGGGGCGGCGGCACGCCGTCGGCCTGGTCCGCCGAGACCGTTCCGATGCGGTCCACGAGCCGGGAGAGCAGCGGGACCTGCCGGGCGGCGTCCTCGGAGGGCACGGGCACGGCGAAGCGCTCGGCGCCGGTGGCGGGATCCGCCCACCGGGGGTACGAGCCCCGGGAGGCGACCAGCGTGAGGCAGCGCGCGCTCGGCGGAGGGGCGCCGGCGGACGTCCGGGTCCGGGCCGCCGCGCGGTCATCGGGCGGAAGGGCGCTCCAGCGCCGGGTCACGAACAGCCTCACCAGGGGGCAGGCGCGGCGGCCCTCCGCGTCGGCCATGCCGCGGTACAGGAAATCGGTGACGGCTTCCGCCGCCGTGGCGAGCGATGTGGCTCCGGAGGGGGCTCTCCGGAGTTCCGCGCCGCAGCGCACCATCTCGCTGAGGCTGAATGCCGACAGGTCGAACCGGACGTCCTCCATCGTGTCACTTCCTGGCAAGCGATCATGGCCGAGAACCGCGGGTCTCAGAGACTATCCCCGTTCGGTGCAGGCCCGTGGACCGGGTTCTGTGTACCCGGTGCTTCCGTCTTCAGCCCTCGTTCGGACGGTTCGGCCGGGGCCCCGGGGAGGCCGCGGGCGGAGTCCGGCCCGCGGAGACGGCCGTGACCGCCGGCGGGCCGGCCTCCGGGTCATCCGGCCGCCGGGGCACGGGAGTTCAGCGAGTCCAGCCGCCGCTGGGCGACGGGGACGTGACGCGGATCGAGCGCGGGGAGCTGTCTGAGCAGTGCGATCAGGTCCGGTCCCAGTTCCCTGGCGGTGTCGGGGTCGGTGACGTGCTGCCAGCAGTAGTGGGCCCCCTGGGCGGCGGCGAGCACCTCGGGGGCGTCGGGTGCCTGCAGGGCGATGCGGGAGCGGGTGGCGGCGATCCACAGCCGGGTGGCCAGCGGGTAGTTCTCGGCGATCCGTGCCAGGTCGGCGCGGATCTCGGCCCAGTGGGTGGCCTCCGCGGAGTTCGGGCCGTAGCGGCGCATCGCGTGCTGCTCCCACGCGGCCGCCATCGCGGCGGCCTCGTTGTGCCGTCCGGCCTGTGCGGCCTCCCAGATGACCGGGCGCGGATCGGCCTCCGGGGCGGGCGACTGCTGCGGCACGGCGGGAAGCTGCGCGGACGGCGCCGTTCGCGTCGCCGGTGCCGCCGGGGCCGGGGCGGTGCCGGGCCGGTCGTCGCGGGCGGGCCGCGGGGGCCCGTCGGGCCGCTGGTGCGCGGACGGAGGGCTCACCTGCCGCTGCCGGACCTGGGCGAGGAGGCGCTGGATGTCGGTCCGGGGCCCGGCGGGCTCGGACGCCGCGGTGAGTTGTCCGGACCGCGGTATGACCAGGGTCCCCGGCGGCAGGCCGGCGGCGGCCGCGGCCTCCGCGTGCAGCCGGGCGTTGCCGGGCCGGGCGGGTTGCCGGTGCAGCAGCTCGACCAGGTGCCGGGTGTAGGGGCTGACCCCGTCGGCGCCGGAGAGGCCGGGGGGCAGGACGACCCCGCACAGCGGCAGGTCCTCGTCGAGGGCGCCGGGCCGCTCCTGGAGCTGGGCCCAGGCGTGCCTGTCGGCGGCGAGGTCGACGAACACCACGGTGGTTCCGGACGGGCGGGGGCGCAGTTCCGTGCGGAGCCACGACCACGGCAGCGCGGTGTAGCGGACGGCTCCGGCGGTGGTGCCGGTGAGAGCCAGGTGCAGTTCGCCCCGGCGGCGGTCGGCCGTCAGGCGTCCCGAGAGGTACAGCAGCACCGGTCCGGAGGCCGCGACGGCGGCGCGCAGCCGCAGCAGGACCGAGTTGGGGTCGTGGACGCCGTCGAGGTGGACCACGTCGGTGGGGGCGGAACTGCCCAGCAGCACCGGGGTGGGCACGGTGGTAAGAGCCGCGAGGTTCGCGCTGGGGGTGATCCGCGGGCGCCGCCGGTGGGTGGCGCGGTCGCCGGCGATCAGGAGGACGTGCCCACGCTGCTGGTACTGCTGTGCCTGTGTCTCCGCACCATCGACATGCATGAACGCACCGTACGCCACGGAGCGTCAGGCAGCGTACCGGGTGCGGGACATCCGGCCGCGCTCCGGTCCTCCCGGCCGTACCGCCTCAGGCGCCCGGGCCGTCCGGGCCGTCCGGGCCGTCCGGGCCCAGCCAGGTCAGGGCGAGGACGGCCAGATCGTCGCGGAGCCGCTCGCCCCACCAGGCGTGGGCGTCCTCCATCATGGCCGCGACGACGCGGTCGGCGGGACGTCCGGTGCCGGGCGGCAGCGGGATCCCGGAGACGAAGGCGGCGAGGTCCTCGGGCTCCCTCAGGTTCTTCGCGCCGGCTCCCTCCGTGAAACCGTCGGTGTAGAGGACCAGGGTTCCGCCGGGAGGCAGGTCGAACTCCGTCACCGGATGACTGGGATCCTCCAGGACGCCCAGGAGCGGGCCGTGGACCTCCAGCGGCGAGGTGGCGCCGTCGGCGCGGCGCAGCAGGGGCGCGGGGTGCCCGGCGGAGGCCAGGCGGACGCGGACGGAGGCGCCGGAGGGCTCCAGGACGGCGTAGGTCAGGGTGCAGAAGGGGGTGTTCTGGCGGCGCAGGGCGTGGTTGACGAGGCCGAGGACGTGCCCGGGGTCGGGGGTGTGCTGGGCCGCGGCCCACAGGGTGTGGCGGACCAGGCCGGTGATGGCGGCGGCGCTCGGCCCCTTGCCGCAGACGTCGCCCAGGACGAGGACGTGGCGGCCGTCGGGGACGGTGAAGGCGTCGTAGAAGTCGCCGCCGATGTGCAGGCTGTTGCCGAAGGGGTGGTAGCGGGCGGCGAGGTCGAAACCGGGCAGGTCGGGGAGGCGGGGCGGGAGCAGCGGGCGTTCCAGTGCCTGGGTGGCGGCGCGCAGGCGGTGCAGCAGGCGGTCCTGCTGGATGCCGACGGCCATCTGGTCGGCGATGCTCTCCAGGACGGACAGCGCCGCCCCGGACAGCGCCAGGCGGGTGGTGAGCGCCAGGACGCCCATCAGCTCGCCTCCCGAGGTCAGCGGATAGCCGGCGAAGGACGCCCGGGACGCGGCGCGGTGGTCCCCGGGGGGCGCGGCGTCCAGGTGCGGCCGGCCCTCGGCGAGGATCCGGCCGACCAGTTCCCGCTCCCGGTCCGGATGGACGCCGGCGCCGTCCTCCTCGTCGTCCCCGGCACAGGACACGTGCTCGGGCTCGCCGGACGGGCTCACCGTCCAGACGCAGACGCGGGCGGCGCCCAGGCGGTCCACGGTGGCGCCGACGCAGCGGTCCAGCCGTTCGGGGAGCGGCCCGGCGGCCGTCATCGCCGCGGCCACCTCCGCGCTGAGCAGGGCGTGGCCGGTGCGCTCGGCGAGCTTCCGCTGTGCGTGGAGGCGGTCGGTGACGTCCTCGGCGAGGACCAGGATCCGCCGGCGGCCTTCGAGGTCCAGGACCTGCTGGGGGGCGATGCGCAGGGCCTGCCCGGCGCCGTCGGGCCCGACGCGCTCGAAGACCAGGTCGGGGCCGGGCGGGACGCGCCCGGCGGACGCGGCCAGGTGCCGCCGCAGCGCGGCACGGTCGTCCGGGGGGAACAGGTCGGCCAGCGGCCGGTGGAACGATTCGGGGTCGGTCAGCCCCAGGACGTCGGCCGCCCGGCGGTTCCAGGCGATCACCGATTCGTCCTCGTCCAGCATGAGGGCGCCGATCGGCGCCTGGGCGAGGAACTCCCCCAGCAGGCGCTCCCCCCGCTCCCGGCCGGCTCCCGCGCCCGGGGCCAGCCGCCGCTGGGCGGCGGCCAGCGCGGCGGCCTGGGCGCGGTGGCCGGCCATCTCCTCCAGGAGTTCGCGGACCTCCTCCGGCAGCCGGCCGGCTCCGTCCGCCGGCACCCTGCGCACCAGTTCGGCGGAGAAGAGCACGGGCAGCATGGCCAGCCTGCTCTCGGTGGCGGGGTCGGCCATCACGACCACCCCCAGGTCCGCGGGGTGGGGGCGCACGGCGTGGACCAGGCCGACCGGCGCCGACAGCCGCGGGCCGACGACCACCACCGTGGGGCGGCGTCCGCCGGGCTCGCCGTCGGTGCGCGCCAGCACCTCCCCGGCCGTGACCGCGGCCAGGTCGGCCGTGGAGCCGAGCGCGTCCTCCAGGGCGTCCGCGGTCTCGGACGCGACCTCCACCAGCAGGATCCGGGCTCTCGTGTCGGTCATGGTCAGTCCGCCAGCAGGGGTTCGTCCAGCAGGGCCCGTCCGGTCCACACCCGCAGCAGGTCGGTGACCGGGGACATCACGTGGGCGGCGCGGGCGTCCCGCAGCATCCGGTGCAGGGGGGACCGCTCGCCGTAGCCCACGCCGCCCACCAGGCTCAGGGCGTCGTTGACGGTCCGCTCCGCCGCGTCGGCCACCTCGGCCTTGGCCGAGGCCAGTGCCGGCAGGGCCTCCGGACCGCCCACCTCCGCCTCGGCGGCCGCGTGGTAGATCAGCCTCCGGGTGCGCTCCACCCGGGCCCACATCGTGCCCAGCCGGTGCTGCACGACCTGCCGGCCGGCCGCGCTCCGGCCGGCGCGGGCCCGACGGCGCCGCAGCAGGTGGGCGCGGGCCTCCTCCAGGGCGGCGGCGGCGACCCCCAGGTAGGTGCCGGCCATGGCCATCAGGAAGTAGGGGGCGATGACGTTGAACACGTACCAGATCTCGTCGCCCTCCTCCCCCAGCAGGCACCAGTCCGGAATCTCCACCCCGGGCAGCTCCATGCCGCGCGAGGCGTTGCCGCGCATGCCGAACCCCTCCCACTCGGGGCCCCACGCCAGCCCCGGCGCACCGGCGTCGACCACCGTGCAGGAGAACTGGCCGGGAGGCTTCCCCGGGCCGGTCGCGACGGTGGAGACCACGTAGGAGTCCGCGTGCCCGGCGTTGGTGACGAAGCTCTTGGCGCCGGTCAGCCGCAGCCGGTCCGGCCCGCTGCGCTCCATGCGGGTCTGCGGCAGCCAGAACTCGCCGCCCGTCATCGGCTCCGACAGGGCCAGGGTCGTCAGGTGCTCCCCGGCCGCGATCGGCTCCAGGTAGCGCTCGCCCTGCCTCTCCCCGGCCTTCGCGGCGATCACCGCCGAGCCGACCAGGTGCATCCCGAAGCAGATCGACGTCGACGCGCACGCCCGTCCCGTCGCCTCGCCGACCTGGGCCACCGCCAGCAGTCCGTGCCCCATTCCGCCGAAGCGCTCGGGCACCACCAGCCCGCCCAGCCGGGTCCGCAGGGCCGCCATGCCCTTGTCCGGCCACCGCCGCTCGGCATCCACGGCCTCCGCCTCGGGGGCCAGCACGCCTTCGGCGATCTCCCGCGCCACGGCCACGGCCCTGCCCAGTTCCATCCGCTCCACCGCTGTACTCCGCTCCTTCGCCGAACCGGTCGAGGGAACCGGCGGACACCACGGCCGGCCCGTTCACCGACCGACGACGATCACGCAGCCTACTCCCGGGGCCCGCCTACCCCGTCGGCCCGTCGGCAGCCCCCGCGGCCCCTCCCGCGGGCTTCCGCGCGGGGCCGGGGTCCCCGCCCGGGATCCGCACGTCGTTCGGACGCGAACGGCCCCCTCCGGGGCGGTGCGCGCGGTTGGATGGCCGTATGACCGAAGCATCCGAACACCCCCGGGGACCGGAGCCGTCGCGGGAGGGCCGGGGCGCCCCCTCCCGCCGGCCGGACGGCGGGGGTTTCGACCCCGCCGTCGAGGAGATGTTCCGCGCCAACCGGGCCAACTGGGACGCGCGCGTCCCGGTCCATGTCGCCAGCCGGTTCTACGGCGTCGGCGAGGCCGCGGACCCCGCCTCGCTGGCCGACCGCTGGTTCGCCCCGTACGAGTGGGAGGACCTCGGCGACCCGGCCGGGCTCGACGTCCTGCACCTGCAGTGCCACCTGGGGACCGAGACCCTCGCCTTCGCCGCGCGCGGGGCGCGCACCACCGGCCTGGACCTGTCCGGCGCCTCCGTCGCCGCGGCCCGGGACCTGGCCGCCCGCTCGGGGCTGGACGCCGAGTACGTCCGGGGCAACGTCTACGACGCCGCCGAGGTCCTGGGAGGGCGCCGCTTCGACCTCGTCTACACCGGCAAGGGCGCCCTGTGCTACCTGCCCGACCTGCACCGCTGGGCGCGGACCGTCGCCGGGCTGCTGCGCCCCGGGGGCCGGCTGTACGTCGTGGAGTTCCATCCCCTCCTGGTGGCGCTCGGCCCCACCCCGGACGAGGACGAGGGGTCCGGGCTGCTGCTCCGCCACGACTACCTGGGGGGCCGCGGGGCCGTCCACCACGAGGCGGCGCACACCTACACCGACGGGCCGCCGATCGAGGGGGCCGCCGACAGCTACGAGTGGCCGCACGGTCTCGGCGAGGTGGTCGACGCGCTCGCCGGGGCCGGACTGGTGATCACCCGGCTCCGGGAGAGCGACGAACTGCCGTGGCCGCGCTGGCCCCGGATGGTCCGCACGGAGTCGGGCTGGTGGCGGCTGCCGGACTCCGAACCCCGGATTCCGCTGCTGTTCGCGCTGCTCGCGGCCCGCCCCTGAGCCGCCGCCCGGGGATTCCCGGGCGGCGTCCGCGCCCGGCCGGGCCCCGGCGCCGCGACTCCGCCCGCGCGGCGCCGATGCCGGCGGCCACCACCAGGGCGGTGCCGGCGGTCTGGAGCGCGGTGGGGACCTGGGCGATGAGGAGCACGCCGGCCAGCAGGCTCACGGCCGGTTCGAGGCCGGCCAGTGTGCCGTAGGCGGTCTTCCCGATCCGCTGGAGAGCCCTCATCTCCAGCAGGAACGGCACCAGCGGCATGAGCAGCGCGATGCCGGCCGCGGCGGCCGCCGTCTGCCAGGTGAGGGCGGTCAGGGCGCCGGGGGCCCCGAACGGCGCGGCGGCCAGGGCGGCGACCGTGAGCGACACCGCCAGGGCGTGGGGGGCGGAGAACCGGCTGCCGACGTGCGCGGTGCCGACGACGTAGAGCGCCCAGCACGCCGCGGAGCCCAGCCCGAAGAGGACGCCGGCCGGGTCCGCGGCGCCGCTCCAGGGGGAGGTGAGCAGCAGGACCCCGGCCGCGGCCAGTCCCAGCCAGGCCAGTTCCCCGCGCCGCCGCGAGGCGGCGACGGCGACAGCGAGCGGACCGAGGAACTCCAGCGCGGTGGCGGTGCCCAGGGGCAGGCGCGCCGCGGCCTCGGAGAACAGGAGCATCATCCCGGCGCTGACCGCCCCCAGCAGGACGGTGGCCAGCAGGTCCGCGCGGGGTGCCGTCCGCAGCGCCCGCCACAGGGACCGGCCGCCGAAGGCCAGGAGGAGCGCGGCGGCGAAGGTCAGCCGCAGCCAGGTGGTGCCGGCCGGGCCGAGGGACGCGAACAGCCCGGTCGCCAGCGCGCTGCCGGTGTGGAGGACGGCCATGGCCGCCAGGACGAGCACCGCGCCCGGTGCGCGGCGGGGCGCGGGACGTGCCGGGGCGGGGAGGGATGCGGTGGTCACCGGGACATTGGAACGGTCTTCAACCGTTTCTGTCCACGATCCGATCGTGGACATACTGTCCACCATCAGTGGATGATGACGGGATGGCCGAGAACGACGCGGGAAACCTCCCCGGCCTGGGGCGGCTGCGGCTGCTGGTCGAGCTGGACCGGCTGGGCACCATGGCGGCGGTGGCCGCGAGCACCGGTTACGGAACGTCGGCGGTCTCCAAGCACCTGGCCGTGCTGGAGCGGGAGGTCGGCGTACGGCTCCTGGCGCCGGTCGGCCGCCGCGTGCAGCTGACGCCGGCGGGCAGGCGCCTGGCGGAGCACGCCGTGGGCATCCTCGCCGCGGTGGAGGAGGCGCGGGCCGAGCTGCGCGGCGAGAGCGAGCCCGTCGGGCGGGTGCGGCTGGCGAGCTTCTTCAGCGCGGTCGAGCCGGTGGTGCTGCCCGCCCTGGCCCGGCTGCGGGAGCGGTGCCCCCGCGTCGAGGCGGAGGTGCTCGAACACGAGCCGGAGCACACCGTGGATCTGCTGCGCTCCGGGGAGATCGACCTGGGCGTGGTGTACGACTACAGCCTGGTGCCGCGCACCGTGCCCCCGGAGCTGAGCGCGCGGCGGCTCGGGGAGCAGCCCCTGTACCTCGCCGTTCCCGCGGACCACGGGGACGCCGGCCGGCCCGTCGCCGTCCCCGCGCTGGTGGACTTCGCCGCCACCGGCTGGATCGGCAACTCGCGCGGCACCGACGACGACGAACTGGTGCAGCGCGTGTGCGCGATCGCCGGTTTCACCCCGCGGATCACCCACCGCGTGGACAGTCTCCACCTGGTGAACAGCCTGGTGGGGGCGGGGCTGGGGGTGGCGCTGCTCGCCGAGTGGGGAATCGAGCGGGACCGCTCGGACGTCGCCTTCCGCCCCCTGGACCCGCTGGCCGGCACGCGCCGCTGCTTCCTGCTCGCCCGCACCGGTCAGTGGGCGTGGCCTCCCATCTCGGCCCTTGCCTCGGCGCTCGCGGAGTGCCGTCCCTGAGCGCCGGAGGGGCGCGCGCCGACCGGCGCGCGCCCGGTTCCGCGCGGCCGTCCCGTCAGCGCTGTCCGCGGAACTCCCCGGGCCGCTCGGGGGACGCCTCCGCCAGGGCCCTGGCGACCTCCTCCACGCCGGCGCGCAGGCCGTAGACGGGGGTGCCGGGCTGCTGGCGCCAGGAGTCGTCGAGGCCGCCCGCGTCCACGGTGTCGAAGCCGAGTTCGCCGATGAGGTCGCGGACGGTCTTCTTGGCGGCCTCGTCGTCGCCGGCGACCGGCAGCGCGATGCGCTCCGGGTGTCCCCCGGGGCGCGGCCTGTCGAGGATGTCCTGGGCGTAGGTGCCGTTGAACGCCTTGACCACCGGGTGGCCCAGGTGCCGTTCCGTCCAGCGGCTCTCGGTCAGGCCCTCCTCGATCTCGGCGATCCTCCCGTCGCGTTCCCGGGGGTAGTAGTTGCCGGTGTCGATCACGGCGACGTTCCCGGCGGCCTCGTCGAGGAGTCCGGGCGGCAGGTCCGGGACGTTCTTCAGCGGTACGGCGACCACGACGACCTCGGCCCCGCGGGCCGCCTCCTCCGCCCGTACCGGTGTGGCGCCGGTCTCCTCGGCCAGTGCGGTCAGGGTGTGCGGACCGCGCGAGTTGGCCACGTACACCTCGTGCCCGAGGGCGGTGAGCCGCCGGGTGAGGTTGCCGCCGATGTTGCCCGCGCCGATGATGCCGATCCTCATGCCGTCTCCCTGCGGTGGTGTCGCGCTGCTGTCGTCCGGCACAACCGCGTGGACGGCCGGTCCATTTCCCGCCCCTCTCCGTCCGGCGCGCCCCGGCCGGAGGCGGGCGGCGGTGCGGCCGGACGGCGCCCCACGGACAGATGTCTGATTTGCTCGTTTAGCATGGCTTTGTGGATTCGCATCGGACGCCCCCGGGAGCCGACCGGAACGAGCGGTCGCCCGATGCCGGGGTGCGCGCGGAGATCCTCGCCTCCTGGCGGCGCTCGCACCTGCTGGGCATCGACCGCGAGCGCACGACCCTGCCGGTCGAGAGCGACCTGGACCCGGACTCCCGCCTGGTCAGGGCGGCCGCCCCGGTACTGGAGCGGTTGTACCGGCGGCTCTCGCACCTGCCGGTCACCGTGGTGCTGGCCGACGCCCGGGCGAACATCGTGGACCGGCGCGGGGATGCCGGGGGGCTGGAGCTGATGGACGCCGCCTCGCTGGTGCCGGGCGCCAACGTCGACGAGCGTTTCATGGGCACCAGCAGCGTCAGCATGGTCCTGAGCACCAGGGCCCCGTTCGTCGTGATCGGCCAGGAGCACTTCCTCCACCGTCTCCAGGCGCTGACCTGCATGGCCGCCCCGGTGTGCGATCCGGTCGGCGGGGCCGTGCAGGGAGCGGTCAACCTCTCCGTCCCCGAGGAGCTGGCCGACCCGGGCATGGCGGTGATGCTCCAGCGGGCCGCCGACCGGATCGGGGAGCGCCTGCTGGAGCTGAGCAGCGCCAGGGAGCGCGAACTGCTGGCCTCGGTCCTCCGGACCGGAGGGCGCGGCGGGAACGCCGGGCCCGGCCCCGGAGCAGGGGAGCCGTCCCACCCCGACGGGGCGGCTCCCCTGCTGACCCGTCAGGAGCACCTGTCGCTGCTGGAGACCGCCACGGAGCTGATCTCCTCGGGGGACCGGCCGTTCGCCGAGGTGCCGTTGGCGGACGGCCGGACGGCCACGCTCCGCCGCAGGCGGCTGCGCCACGGCGACACGGAGGGCGCGGCCGTCGAGGTCAGCTTCTCCTCCACTGACGGCGCGGACGCGGCGCTCCCGGTCACGGCGGTCGCCCCGGACGGCCAGGAGGTGCCCCTGCTGCGCCCGTCCTCCCCCGCCGGGCAGGTCTCCGGACGGGCCGGCGGGCAGGGCGCCGAGCGCCCTCCCGAGCAGCCGCGGGGGACCGGGGAGGCGCGGAACGGGCCCGGCGGGACGCCCGGACACCCGGACGCCTGGGTACTGCTGGTGGGCGAGCCGAGCGTGGGCCGCCTCGCCGTCGAGGCGCGCAGGCGGCTCTCCCTGCTGAACGACGCGGGCGCGCGCGTCGGCACCACCCTGGACATGCGGCGCACCGCCGAGGAGCTGGCGGAGGTCGCGGTCCCGCAGTTCGCCGACGTCGTCGTGGTGGACCTGGTCGACGGCGTCCTGGCGGGCGAGGAGCCGCCGCCGGGGCCGCTCGGCGACGGCGCGCCGCTGCGCCGGGTGGTCGTCCGGGCCGGCGGGAGTCCCGGCGGGGCGCGGACCGACCGGGTGGACGTCCCCGTCGGCTACGCGGCCGGCACGCCGCAGGCCCGGTGCCTCGCCGGCAGGCGGCCGGTCGCGGACTCCGTGCTGAGCACCGCCCCCGGGAGGCCCTCCCCGGACGGCGCGGGCGGCGCGCACCCCGTCGACCTGCTCGGCGAGGGCACGCACTCCTATCTGGGGGCACCGCTGTCCGCCCGGGGCGCGGTCCTGGGGCTGGTCGGGTTCTACCGCCGCGGCAGGTCCCGGCCCTACGAGAGGGACGATCTGGTCCTGGCGGGCGAACTGGCGGCCCGTACCGCGATCAGCGTCGACAACGCCCGCCGCTTCGCCCGGGAGCACGACGCGTCCCTGACCCTGCAGCGCAGCCTGCTGCCCCAGGGCACCCCCCGGCTGAACGCCGTCGATCTCGCCACCCGCTACCTGCCCGCGGACACCAGGGCCGGGGTGGGCGGCGACTGGTTCGACGTGATCCCGCTGTCCGGGCTGCGCGTGGCCCTGGTCGTCGGGGACGTGGCGGGCCACGGCCTGCAGGCGGCGGCCACCATGGGACGGCTGCGCACCGCGGTGCGCACCCTGGCGGACCTGGACCTGCCTCCGGAGGAGATCCTGGCCCACCTGGACGACCTGGTCAGCCGCACTCCCGACGACCCCGCCATGGCCGCGACCTGCCTGTACGCGGTGTACGACCCGGTCTCCTGCACCTGCACGGCGGCCGCGGCAGGGCATCCGCGTCCCGCGGTGGCGCTGCCGGACGGCACCGCCCGGCTCCTCGACCTGCCGACCGGGCCGCCGCTGGGGCTCGGCAGGCTCCGGCCGTACGCGTCCGCCACCGCGGAGCTCCCCCCGGGCAGCCTGCTGGCGCTCTACACCGACGGCCTGCTCAAGCAGGGACGTGCCTACGACACCGCCGACACGCGGACGGGGCGGCTGCTGGCCGCTCTGCTCGGCGGGGACCCGTCGCTGGAGCGGATCTGCGACCGGGTCACCGACCCCCTGCTGCCCGGCGAGCCGCGCGACGACGTGGCGCTGCTGCTGGCCCGTGTGCACGCGCTGCCCGGCGACCGGGTGGCGTCCTGGGAGCTGCCCGCCGATCCGGCGATGGTGGCCGAGGCCAGGGCGCTGGCGAGCCGGCAGCTCGCCGAGTGGGGTCTGCCGGAGCTGGAGTACAGCACCGGCCTGGTGGTCAGCGAGCTGGTCACCAACGCGGTGCGGTACGGCGGCGAGGGGCCGGTGGGACTGCGGCTGCTGCGCGACGACGCGCTGATCTGCGAGGTGTCCGACCGCAGCAACTCCTCCCCGCGCATCCGGCGGGCCGCCGTGACCGAGGAGGGCGGCCGCGGCCTGTTCCTGGTGGCCCAGTTCACCGACAGCTGGGGCGCCCGCTACACGCCGCGGGGCAAGACGGTGTGGGCCGAGCAGACACCGCACGACGGGCAGCGGGAGCCGGAGGCCGACGAGGAGACGCTGCTGGCCATGTTCGACGATCCGGACTGACGCGGCCGGGCCGGCGGTCCGGCCGCGCGCCCCCGCGGACCGGGGCGGCCGTTGGACCGGGCCGTCGCCTGCGGCCGGTCACGGGGTGTGCCAGGCGAGGGCCGGCCACAGGTGTGCGCGTCGGGGTCGGCCAGGTCGGCCCCCAGGAGGCGCCCGACGCGCTGGTCGAGCACGTCCTGGGCGAGGCGCTGCGCTACGACGCCGCGCACGGTCCGCGGCTCGTGCGGTCGGTGCGCACGTGGCTGGAGCGCGACCGGCGCACGGACGAGGCCGCCGCCCTCCACGTCCACCCCAGCACGCTCTCCTACCGGCTGCGCCGCTTCGGCGAACTCACCGGCCGCGACCTGTCGGCGACCGAGGCGCTGGCCGAGGTCTGGCCGGCGGTCCGGGCCGCGGGGCAGCTCGGGCTGCTCGACTGATCCGGCACGGCCCCCAAAGGGCCGGGCCGGCGGCCGCGGAGGGCCGGACGCCCGGACGGCCGTGGAATCCGTGTGACCCGCGGCACAACCTTCCGCCGCCGCGGCGTGTCATACCCGGTGAACGCGCCACGAAATGGGGGAGACATGAACACCAGCACCCGTACCGGTCGCATCGCCGCGGCGGTCGCATCGCTCTCGGCGGCCGTCGCGGCGCTCGCCGCCACCACGACCGCCGCCACGGCGAGCGGCTCGCCCGCGTTCCTCTCCCCGGAGGAACTGCCGCCCCACTCCTCCTCCGCCTGGTACGCGGGCGAGGTCGCCGGCGGCGTCCCGGACCCGCTGCCCTTCTGCTACGGCCAGGCCCTCCCCGGGGCCACCTCCCGGTACCGCGAGTTCTGGACGGAGTACGACACCGGCGCCACCCAGGTCACCGTCGTGGAGCGCGACGAGGCGAGTGCCCGGAGCCTGGCCGCGCTGCTGAGCGACGCGATCAGGCGGTGCGCGGAGCGGACCGAGCAGGAGGACCCCGAGGCCACCGCCGAGTTCAGGTCCTACGGCAGGCTGCGCGTCGAGGAGGGCGCCCGGGTGTACGGCGTGCACACGGCCCACTCCTGGGGCGCCGTCGACGTCCACCTGTTCTCGGTGGGCCGGGACGACAGGACCGTCACGGTGGTGCACTGGGGGCAGATGGGCACCTTCCGGGACGCGCCGGTGGCCGACTTCAGGAGGACGACGGTCACCGCCGTGAACAAGCTCCACTGACGCGCTCGACGGGAAGCCCCGCGCCTTCGGGCGCGGGGCTTCCCGCGTACGCCCCCGCCCGCACGGCCCGGCCGGAACGGCCGGTCTCCCCCGCGGCGTGACCTTTCCGCGCCGCGCGGCGTTGTACGGGTGTCGCGTCCGCAGCGATTCGCTCCTCCGCGAGGCCGCGCACGAGGGACCCGAGCCCACCCCCTCCCCCCGGCTCGGGTCCTTCGCGTGTCCCGGCCCGCGGACGCGCGCCGGGGCTGACCGGAGGTTTCGGGGGAAGCCGCACCCCATGGAACTGCCGAAGAAGCCGAGGAAGCGGAACGGACGGGGACGCGGACCGGCGTCCGGCGCCTGGAGGGCGTATGCCGCCACCACGGCGGCCGTGGTGGCGGCCGCGGTCGCCGGGGCCCGGGCCGTCGATCCGGACAGCCCCTGGTACCGGTCGCTGGAGAAGCCGTCGTGGCAGCCGCCCGCCTGGGCGTTCGGCGCGGTGTGGACACCGCTGTACGCATCCGTCGCCTGGGCGGGCGGCCGCGCGCTCGCCGGGGTCCGGGGCGGCGAGCGCCGCGCCCTGGCGGTCGGTCTGGGCGTGAACCTGGCGCTGAACACCGCGTGGAACCGGTGGTTCTTCCGCCGCCGCAGCCTCGGCGGAGGAGTCGCGGGCACACTCCTGCTCGACGCGAGCAACGCGGATCTGATCCGCCGCACGGCCCGCACCGACCGTGCGGCGGCGGCCGCGCTCGTGCCGTACGCCGCCTGGTGCGCCTTCGCCACCGTGCTGAACGCCGACATCGCCCGCCGCAACGCGGCGGCACGGCGCCGCGGCTGAACAGCGGCTCCTCCCGGAGGCGCCGCCGGGAGGAGTGCGGCCGGGGAGAGCATTTGACGGCACTCAGTGCCTTTACGCCTGACACCCCGTGCCATATGGTGTGGGCGTTGCCGCTGTGCGGCGGGCCGGGCCGGTCCGCCGCGCAGCACATCGGTTGCTCCAGCCGAGCGCAGGGAGACGACATGGTGTCCAGCACCGCGATCGATGTCCGCGAGAGCGACACGGCCGCCGTCGGCGGCGGCCTTCCAGCCCCCTCCCCCGCCTTCCCGGAAGCCGCCGGGGACCCTCGCACGCCCGGTCACGACGGGCTGTGCTTCCAGCGCTGCCGCTGGTGCCGGACCCCCGTCTTCAGGCGCCTGCTGTGCCCCGTGTGCGCCTCCACCGACTTCGACCGGGAACCCGGCGGCGGCACCGGCGTCGTCCGCCGCGTCCTCTCCGTCGACCGGAGTGCCGGAGCCCCCCGCACCGTCGTCCTGATCACCATGGACGAGGGGTACCAGCTGCGCTCCGCGGTGACCGGCACACCGCCGCACGCCGTCCACGCCGGAGCGCGCGTCCGGCTGGCCCCGGAGACCGCCCGCGAACGCCGGGGACCCGTCTTCCGGCTCTGCGAGGACCGGTACGCCGATCAGCCGTCCGCCGTGTGGCGCTGACCGGCGGCCGACCCCCCCGGGGAGCGGCCCCGCACCGGCCCCACCGTCGA
Source organism: Streptomyces glaucosporus (assembly GCF_039533345.1). Taxonomy (NCBI): domain Bacteria; kingdom Bacillati; phylum Actinomycetota; class Actinomycetes; order Kitasatosporales; family Streptomycetaceae; genus Streptomyces; species Streptomyces glaucosporus. Next base: position 120,777 of record NZ_BAAATJ010000020.1, read on the forward strand.
CACCACCCGCACCAGGGCCGGGGTCCGCGGGGCCGAGCCGAACCCGAACCGCACCGGGGGATCCACCGGCGCGAGCCCGCCCAGGTCCCCGCCCTCGAAGGAGCCCGCCAGCGCGGTGACGGGAAGCAGGTCCCGCGCTCCGTACCACTCCCGGCGCCCCGCTCCCGCGCTCCCCCTGGTGCGCACCCCCGGCAGCAGACGGGCCGGGAGGTCGGTCAGCGCGGCCCAGGCCGGCCTGGCCGCGAGCACGCCCGGCACGCAGCGCAGCAGCACCCCGAGCGGCCCCCTCCGGCCGACCGTGAACCGCAGGACCAGCGGACCTGCCGCGACGTCCCAGACCGCTCCCCCGACGACCACCGACACCGGCACCACTCGCACACGCTCGAAGCGGTAGACGCCGGCGACGAAGCCGGCGGTCTCCCGAGTCGGGGCGAGCAGCAGCCGCCGACCCCCCGCCTCCTCCAGCATCACGTCGCTGAACAGGCCGAACGGGGACCGCAGCCAGTGCCCCAGCACCACCCGCGTGCCGGAGGAGGTGCCGGCGCCGGCGATCCACCCGTCGAACCGGAGCGCACCCTTCACCGCGGCCGTCCCCCTCTCCCTTCTTTCTGCTTCTTTCCGCTTCTCCCCCGGCCCCTTCCCTCCGTGCGGGAGGACCGGGACACCCGGCCGGTTCCACGCCCCGCCGGGACGTCCATCGTCGGGCCGGCGCACCCGGAGCCGCCACCGGAAGTCCGGCGCCCGGCAGCCCCGGCCGCCTCCCGGAGGGCGCGCCGCCGCGGACGGTGCGGCGGCTCCCGGCAGGTCCGCTGCGCGTGCAGAGCGGCGGCGTAACCTTTCTGCGCGGTGCGGCGTTGTACGGGTGTCACATGCACAGGGATGCGTCTCCCCCGCGGACCCGTGACCGGGGGGCCCGAGCCCGCACCCCTCCTCCTCGGCTCGGGCCCCTCACCGCGCTCCCGCAGGGCGTGCGCCACCGGCCGGTCCCCCGTTCCGCGGGCCCGGGCACGGGGACGCGATCGGCGGGACGGCACGGCGTGGCTCCGTCCCCGGCCCCGCGGCCGTTCGCAGACTGATTCCATGATCACCACGGTCCGTCGTGCGGCGGGAGCCGCTCTCCTGTCGGTGCTGTGCGGCCTCGTCCCGGGGCCGCCGGCGTCCGCGGCCCACGCGTCCGCCGCCTGCACCGAATCAGTGCCTTTCACATCGAACACCGAGGGCTACCGGGGCTTCCGCATCCCGGCCGTGATCGGGGCCCGAAGCGGCGGGCGCACCGGCCCCGAGGTGCTCGTCGCCTTCGCCGAGGGGCGCGCCGACTCCCTGGCGGACGACGGCGACATCGACGTGGTGGTACGCCGGTCGTTCGACGGCGGCTGCACATGGGGCCCGTTGCAGGTGGTGGCCGACGCCGGACGGGACACCATCGGCAACCCCTCGCCGGTCGTCGACCCGGCGACCGGCCGGATCGTGCTGCTGAGCTGCCGGAACGCCCACGGGGTGATGGGACGGCGCCGGGTGTTCGTCCAGCACAGCGACGACGGCGGCGCCACCTTCTCCCCGCCCCGGGAGATCACCGAACAGGTCAAGCCCGGACACTGGAACTGGTACGGCACGGGCCCCGGGCACGGGCTGGCCCTCCGGCACGGCCCGCACCCCGGCCGTCTGCTGGTCCCGGCCAACCACAGCTACCGGTCGGCGTCCTCCGCGTACCGTTCCGGCGCCCACTCGCTGTACAGCGACGACGGCGGGGAGACCTGGCGCCTCGGCTATGTGGCCCAGCCGGTGGAGGAGGACCTGCGCCTGGAGGAGAACGCCTTCGCCGAGCTGCCCGACGGCCGGATCTACACCAACGTCCGCAACCAGAGCCCCACGGCGACCGCGACCCGCGCCGACGCCTACGCGGCGCCCGGCGGCACGGAGCTGCTGGCCCCCTACCGCCCCCAGCCCGCCCTGGCCGGACCCGTGGTGCACGGCAGTGTGCTGTGGGTCGATCCCCGGCCGCCGGCCCCTCCGTTCCTGCTCTTCGCGGGGCCCGCCGACCCCGGCAGCCGGAAGGCGCTGACCCTGCGCGTCAGCCACGACCGGGGACGCACCTGGCGCGACGGGCCACGGCTGACGGCGGATCCCGCCGCGTACTCCGACCTTGTCCCGCTCGGCCGCGACACCGTGGGGGTCCTGTACGAGACGGGCGTCCGGTCCCCGTACGAGACCATCGTCCTCACCAGGGTGCCCGTAGCCTCCCTCGCCTCCGCGTCCCCCCTCCCCGGGCACGTCCCCGCCGACGCCTCCGGCCGGTAGCCCGCCCCCGCCGAATGCCGCACGACGACGGCTCCTGCCGGCCCGTCAGGTGTCGGCGGGTCAGAAGCGCGGCTGTCCGGTTGCGTCGGGGGCGAACCGAACGGGGGAGTCCGAAAGAGCGAACCGGTGCCGGTGGACCACTGCCGTGAGCTGCGCCCTCGCACCAAAAGGATCAGCCGTCACCCGCGTTGGCGCGGTTCCCGCGCTCCGCGGCAGTAAAAGTCTGAGCCCACCGGATCCGCCCGGGATCCGGAACACCTCTACGGACAAGGATTCACGTGATGCGCAAGCCCACTCGTCGGGCCGTCGTCGGCGCCCTCGCCGCTCCTCTGCTGCTGATCGCGTCCGCCGGCGTGGCCGTGGCCGATTCCTCCGGCCACGTCAAGCACTCCGCCAAGCACTCCGCCAAGCACGGCAAGCACTCCGGCAAGCACGGCTCCAAGTCCGGCAAGTACGGCTCCGAGTCCGGCAAGCACTCCGGTAAGTCCGGCACGTCGACCGAGCAGGGGAACGGCGGTTCCGGGTCCAGCGGTGACTGCGACTGCGACCACAGCGGTCACAACGGTCAGGACAACGGCAACTCCGGTCACCACGGGAGCAACGGCGGGAACGGCCAGGACAACGGCAACAACGGAAGCAACGGCAACGGCGGCAACGGAAGCGGTAACGGCAGCAGCGGCAACGACTGCGACGAGCGCGACAGGAACGGCGGCAGCAACGGCGGCAACGGCAACGGCCACGACAACGGCAAGGACAACGGAAGCAGCAACGGCAACGGCGGCAGCAGCCACAACAACGGCAACGGCGGCAGCAAGGACAACGGTCACAACGGCAGCGGCAAGGACGACGACTGCGACGAGTACGACAAGGACAAGGGGGACGACGAGGACGACTTCCGCTTCGTGATCAGCTACAGCCCCCTCAACCTCGGTTCCCTCCTCGAGGACATCCTCGGCTGAGGTCGCCCGGGCACCCGCAGAAACCGGATGCCCGGTCCCCGCGCCCGGGATCCGCGGAGCACACGCTCCGCCGGATCCCGGGCGCGCCCGGTTCAACGGCCCTCGGCCGATCCGGCGCTCCTCGCACCAGCACAGGGAGACAAGTCGACCTGTCTATACTCGATTCCGTTTCTCCGCAGTGATGAGCACTCCTCGCCAGGAGGGACTTCGACGTGCTGGACATGCTGCCGGGACTGCTCGCCGTGCCCGCCGCCTTCGCCGTGGGGACGGCCGTCTGGACCGTCCTCCTGAGGCCCCCGGCCGACCGGGACCTCTGGGAGGAACAGGAGCGCCACCACCTGCTGCGGACCGTGGTCACCCACGACGTCCGCCGGGAACGGTCCGTCGCCGCGCGGCCTGCCCGGAAGGACTGGCACACCGCCGCGTGACGGCCGGACGGGAGCCCGCGGGGGCTCCGCGGGAACCGGATCCCGCGGAGCCCCCGCGTTTTCGCCGCCGCGGCCGGTGAGGGCCGCGGCGGCCGTCACGCGGCCTTTCCCTTGTCGCCCCTGTCCTCGTCGACGATCTCGGCGTCCACCACGTCCTCTCCCCCTTCCCCGGCACCGCCGCCCTGGGGGCCGGCGCCGGCGGAGGCGCCGCCCGCGGCCTGCTGGCCCTGCGCATCGGCGTACAGCGCCTGCCCCAGCTTCTGACTGGTGGTGGCCACCTTCTCCGACGCC